>NZ_QUGN01000018.1:0-115134 GCF_003479085.1 Clostridium sp. AF19-22AC
CTTGTAACTTAACTAACTGACATTGGGAGTGAACAGTAACCATTTTGATTCTATTATTTGATATCTATAATTCTTAGACAAAAGGAGATTCGTATGGGACCTGCGCAGGAACTCGAAAAGGCACTGGCGGAATTAAAACGGATTACCGGTATTACCCTTGAAGTCAGGGCAGATACCCCGGAAGAACTGGAACTCGCCCTCAATCAGGTGCACTGTCTTTCGCTTGCCTATAAGGAGAAGTATAATAAGAACCACTTTCTGCAGAATTTAATGGCAGATGGGATACCGGCATATGATATATTCGAACGCTCGGCGCGCCTCCATATCGAACCAGAGACCTCCAGAGTCCTGTTTCTGATTGAGACAAAGAACCCTGTGGACGACACCATTACAGAGGTCCTGAAGAACCTGTTCCCCTCTCAGTCCAAGACTTATCAGGTCAGCATGGGGGAACGCAGCCTTGTCATCCTGCGCCCTCTGAAATCATCTGAGACACCGGAGGATATCAGCCATATTGCACATATGATCGTGGATACGCTCAATATGGAGGCACTGGCCCATGTTCAGGTAGCATACAGCGGCACGATAGACACACTCATGGATCTGCCGGGTGCCTATAGGGAGACAAGCCTTGCGCTGAAAGTCGGCAGACTGTTCTACTCCGAGCAGACTGTTTTTCCGCACAACCAGCTCGGGATTGGCCGTCTGATCTACCAGCTCCCTGTAACCATCTGCGAGAACTTCCTGAAAGAAATTTTCCGCGGTGAGGTTCCCGATACATTTGATGAAGAGACTACTGCCACGATCAACAAGTTTTTTCAGAATAACCTGAATATCGCCGAGACTTCGCGGCAGCTGCATATGCACAGAAACACCCTGATTTACCGCCTCGAACAGATTGAAAGACGGACAGGCCTGGACATCCGAAAGTTCGAAGACGCCATGACATTTAAAATAGCCACTATGGTTATCAACTATTTACAGACAGAAAGGAATTCCTGATATGAATGATGCTTTTTACGAACAACTTGTAGCCCGCAAATCCCGTCCCACAGATATGGTAATCCGCATTGCGATTATTGTGCTTCTTGCGCTCATCCTGCTTATTACCTTTCCCCTGTTAGGCTTTTTGGGAATCCTCATCACTGTGGTCCTTGCTTTCCTCGCCTATTATTTCGTGTTTCCAAAATTAAACGTAGAATATGAATATACTCTGCTGAATCATGATATGCAGGTAGATGCGATTTACAATAAGGCCAAAAGAAAGAAACTAATCACTTTTGATATCCAGCAGGCCGAGATTATCGCCCCGAAAGGATCTCCGAGACTGGGCTCCAGCCATCCGGAGAAGACGATTGACTATTCTTCCGGAGATGCCAGTGCGAAAGCATACGCCATCATGATCTCTCTGGACCAGAAGAATACATGTATCATTATCGAACCTGACCAGACAATGCTCGGACACATCCGCGGCTGGATGGGCTCCAAGTTTTATATGGATTAGGTCCTGATAGAATTAAAACAAAAAAACGTTCCGCCTGCTGATTCGGTTAAGAAAGTCAGCAGACAGAACGTTTTTTATTGTCTATATACTATTATGCCCCTGCCAGATACTTGCATGCAGCGAGCGCCGCAACTGCTCCATCAGCTGCAGCCGTTGTCAGCTGGCGTACTTCTTTTGTACGGCAGTCACCGGCTGCATAGACGCCCGGACGTGAGGTCATGCAGTCTTCCGAGGCCTGAATGAAACCATCCGCATCCAGTCTGACATATTCTCTGAAGATGTTATTCTGTGGAATCTGGCCGATCGCGACGAAGACCCCTGACACATCTATTGTAAAGTCCTCCCCTGTCTTTTTATTATTCAGGATCAGTCCTTCTACCATTGTCTCACCGACAATATCCTTTACAGTTGCGCTTAAAACAAACTCTACGTTGTCTTTTCCTTTTAACACATTCACAAGACTGCTGTCTCCGCGGAACTCGTCTCTCCTGTGAACCACATAAACCTTGCTGCAGTAATTAGACAAAAACTCTGCATCCTGCAGTGCGGTATTCCCGCCTCCGATCACTGCTACATCTTTCCCCCGGAAAAACGCCCCGTCACATGTCGCACAGTAGGAAACTCCGGACCCTGTCAGTTTCGTTTCTTTCTCGATGCCAAGATGTCTGTGTGTCACCCCTGTTGCCAGAATCACCGTTCTGCAGGGATACTCTTTGCCTGTTGTCTCTATGATCCTGATTCCGTCTTCGTCGCGGATTCCTGTCACCTGTTCCATGACAGTCTCGGTTCCAAGTTTCATAGCCTGGTCCAGAAGATTCATGGAAAATTCACTTCCGCTTACACTGGCAATTCCCGGGTAATTCTCTACATTATGGGATGCCGTGATCTGTCCGCCAAAGTTCATGCTTTCGATGATCACCGTGCGTTTCCCGGCCCTCTGGCCGTATATGGCAGCCGTCATGCCTGCCGTACCACCTCCGATAATTCCAATATCATACATAGTTATTCCTCCATGCCATTTCAAAACTGCCGTTTATATTCTTATTCTAGTGTTTCTCAGCGTATGCTTTTATATTCGAAGCATTTGCCATTTTCTGCACACCGGACTCGCTGATTACGATCAGGGTCGGTGCCTGCATCACACCATATTTCTTTACTAACTCCTCATTTTCCTCGGCATCAACTACTTCATATGCAATATTTGCCTTTTCCAGCGAACTGCTCGCTATCCTGCAGTTCGGACAGGTCTTTGTTGTAAACAGAAGTGTTCTCATCTCACCTTCCGGTGCCGCAGTCTCACACTCCACTTTTTTTGCCTCTGACGTATGCACGTTCAAATGAGAATTGGAAATATCATATACCTTACGGTCCTTGAACTCCTGTGCTTTTCCGTCATTCCAGTTCTTTACCGGACGGTAGTATCCCGTAATACGGCTGTAAACCTCTGTCTCTTCCCCGCAGTCCGGGCACTTGAAGTGCTCGCCGGAAATATACCCGTGGTTCTTACAGATCGAATATGTTGGTGACATCGTGTAGTAAGGAAGTTTATAATTCTCTGCAATCTTCTTCACCAGTGACGCCGCCGACTTCCAGCTTGGAAGCTTTTCACCCAGAAATGTATGGAATACGGTTCCTGATGTGTATAATGTCTGGAGCTCGTCCTGAATATCCAGTGCCTCGAATACATCCTCCGTATATCCTACCGGCAGGTGGGAACTATTCGTATAGTACGGTGTTCCGTCGCCTTCTGCAGCTGTGATAATATCCGGGAACTGTTCCACGTCATGCTTAGCAAGGCGGTATGTCGTTGACTCGGCAGGAGTTGCCTCCAGATTATATAATTCGCCGTACATTTCCTGATAATCGGAGAGGCGCGCCCTCATATGGTTCAGAACTTCCTTTGTAAATTCCTGCGTCTCGGTACTTGTCATGTCCTTTCTGATCCATTTTGCATTCAGTCCGGCTTCGTTCATACCGATCAGCCCGATCGTTGAAAAATGGTTCTCGAATGAGCCGAGATATCTCTTTGTATACGGATATAATCCCTCATCCATTAACTTGGAAATGACAGTCCGCTTTGTATGGAGGGAGTCAGCCGCAATGTCCATCATCTTGTCCAGCCTCTTGTAGAATTCCTCTTCATTCGCCGCCAGATAGGCAATTCTCGGCATATTAATCGTAACGACACCGATAGAACCTGTACTCTCACCGCTTCCGAAGAATCCGCCGGATTTCTTCCTAAGTTCACGCAGGTCCAGACGCAGGCGGCAGCACATACTCCTTACATCGCTCGGCTCCATGTCGCTATTGATGTAGTTTGAAAAATAAGGTGTACCATACTTGGCAGTCATCTCGAACAGCAGACGGTTATTCTCTGTATCCGCCCAGTCAAAATCTCTTGTAATAGAGTATGTCGGAATCGGATACTGGAATCCACGTCCGTCTGCATCTCCCTCGATCATCGTCTCGATGAAAGCCTTGTTGATCATATCCATCTCTTCCTTACAGTCGCCATAGGTGAAGTCCTGCTCTTTCCCGCCGACAATTGCCGGAAGGTTTGCCAGGTCGTCCGGCACGGTCCAGTCCAGAGTGATATTTGAAAATGGTGCCTGTGTTCCCCAGCGTGACGGGATATTCACACCATAAATAAAGGATTCAATGCATTTTTTTACTTCCGGGTAAGTCAGGTTATCGGCCTTTGCAAACGGCGCCAGATAGGTATCAAAGGATGAGAATGCCTGAGCTCCGGCCCATTCATTCTGCATAATGCCAAGGAAGTTTACCATCTGGTTACAAAGTACACTCAGATGCTTTGCCGGTGATGATGTGATCCTTCCCGTAATGCCGCCAAGCCCTTCCTGAATCAGCTGCTTCAGTGACCATCCCGCGCAGTATCCTGTCAGCATGGACAAGTCGTGGATATGGATATCCGCATTCTTATGTGCCTTCCCGATCTCCTCATCATAAATCTCAGAGAGCCAGTAGTTAGCCGTGATTGCACCGGAGTTGCTTAAGATCAGTCCCCCGACAGAGTATGTGACTGTAGAATTCTCTTTTACCCTCCAGTCCGTGATCTTAACATAACTGTCCACGATTTCTTTATAGTCGAGCAGTGTAGAGTTCAGATTACGAATCTTCTCCCTCTGCTTTCTGTATAAGATATAGCCTTTCGCTACATCTGCATAACCGGTCTTGATCAGCACAGACTCTACGCTGTCCTGAATATCCTCCACTGACACAAGGCTGTTCTTTACTTTTGGTTCAAAATCTGCTGTAACTTTCAATGCAAGCAGATCAATAATGTCCTGATTGTACTCCCTCTCCTGGGCCTCAAATGCTTTTCTGATCGCCTCGCTGATCTTAGCCAGATTGAAGTCCGCTATTTTTCCGTCTCTTTTTGTAACCTGATACATACTGTACGGTCGCCCCTTTCTCTTATACTCGAATCGAATTGAGATAATTTTTGCCCAACCTTTTCAGTTGGGCATCTGAAATTATTCTATCACTGAGCTAATATCTTGTCAATATAAAACAACAATATGTAGTATGCAACTTTTTAGTTTCTAACTACATATTGTTGTTCACTTATCCAAACGAAATGTGTCATTCCACACCGCGCAGTTCTGCACCCGGTATATTCCTTTTCACAATTTCCAGAGCCTGCTCCATAATTTCCTTTGTATACGCCCGCAGTCCGGGCCGGATCAGGTCCCCCGAATCCACAAACCCCTGAAGGTAATAGCGCTCTGCCCCCTTCAGCCACCGGCCGATCGCGGCAAAGTCTTCCCTTTTATGGAATTCCCTGACAACGGTCGTCCGGAATTCATAAGAGACTGCCCCCGACTTTAAGTAATCCACACTCTGCAGAATATTTTCCAGATTGTATTCCTTGATTCCGATCGTCTCACCATATTTATTCGGGGCGTTTTTAATATCCATAGCAACATAATCAACCAGATTCTGTTCCACAAGCTGTCTAAGCCTGCCAATATTACTTCCGTTTGTATCCAGCTTGACCGAATAGCCGAGTGCCTTCACTTTTTCCATAAATGCTGCGAGATCCGGCTGCAGCAGTGGCTCCCCGCCTGTAATGCATACACCGTCGAGGACTCCCTTCCTTTTTTGCAGGAAGGCCAGCACCTCTTCTTCCGGTATATGATTATCCGGATCTACATGAGTAACCAGTGAAGCATTATGGCAGAACGGACATCTGAAGTTACAGCCGGCAGTAAAAATCGTGCAGGCCACCTTTTCCGGATAATCTAAAAGTGTAAGTTTCTGTAATCCCTGAATATTCATCACGGTTCTCCTTCCCTGTTCATGCGCCGTATGCATCTGTAACTCATACGGATATTCTGTTAAAAACCGCTTCAGGCCTTAAAGTGCTCCATCATAATCGGCATATAAGCCTTGCTGTACTCTCCCAGTGAATAATCCCCCCTGCTCAGACACCAGTCAGAAATCAGCGCTCGCTCACACAGCGAATAATATTTTGTAATCTCACTAATTGACTTGTCCTGACGTATCTGCCCTTTTTTCTGCCCGTCCTCGATAATTCCTGATATCAGCCGGTAATATACCCTGTTCTGGTCAAGAAGGTGCCTCTGTCCTTTTGCAATCAGCTGTGTAGAATAAAGAGAAGCAAGAAGATCGATGCTGATCCGCTCCTCAATCATGGAATGTACTTTATAATTCAGATACAGGAGCTTGTCGTAATTATTCATCTCCTTGTCCATATCTACATGCAGTTCTTCGTAGTAATCATCCAGAACCGTGGACAGCGTGCTGAGCAGCTCATCCTTTGTATTAAAATAATAGTAGAAAGATCCCTTCGAAGTTCCCGATAATTCAATAATATCATCCACTGTCGTATGATCATATCCTTTATCATGGAACAGCTGCCATGCCGCCGACACGATTCTGGCTTTTACACCTTTATTCTCCGTAGTTTCCATAATCCCCAGCCCTTCTTTTTCATAGATTTCATATATACCATTCTACCATAAAATCACAAGTCTGCAATCGGAAGTTAAGGGACAATTTTTTTGACTTATTCTTGATTCCTGTCTTTTATACGGATTTTAAATACAATCTTCTTCACTTTTTCCTTCCGCCCCGTCTGAATACAGGGCATGTGGCTGTCCTGGGGGAACAGCAGCACAAACATTCCTTTTTTTGCTTTCACCCTCACATCCGGTTCACCACACTCAAGGAATATGACATCTTTTTCCGGCGTCATATCCTCTTTTACTTTACATTCAGAAGTCTCGTGGATATAAAAATATTCTTCTCCTTCTGCAATATACTGCAAATCCAGATACTCCCTGTGCGCCTCCATGACGGACTCTTCTCTCTTCCTTGTATCATAGATCTGTACAAGGGCATATAAACCCCCGCCATAAAAGTCTGCTCTTCCCTCTTCTGTATCTTCTTCCACTGCTTTTCTACAGAAATCCAGGATAAAGTCCAATTCATCCTCCCTGAATAATTGGTACTGTGGCAAATGTTCTATCTTATCAACGATCATCGTCCCTCTCCTTCCTCAACTGACAGTACGATCTGTTCCATGAGTCCATAAGGCTCTGTTACATATTGCGGGGTATAAAGATTCCCTTCTGTCCTGAAATCTTCCCAGCTTAACCTGCTGCATCCGGTATACGTCTGGTGGAACGGCCCCATAAGGTTCCTCAGGCTGCCGGTGACTGTCAGGGTTATCTCATTCACTTTCTTCTTCAGATACGGCGTGATTTCCATAGCTTCACACGACCTGCCAATCAGGACCCCCGCCTCTTCACCATTGACCCGGACGCTGACAAGCACTCCTTTATATGCACCTGCTTTCAGCATAATCCGTGCCCCTGCCGGAACTTCCTCCTGTATCAGGAACCGGTAAGAGACATCACCCGCATAGTGGAACAGCCCCTGCAGGCACCAGTCTCCAAAATAAAGGTGTCTCACCGGCTTTACGATGTACCTCCTGACATCGACACCGAAATCTCCTGTCAGGTATATGTCCTCCAGTTCCATATCATTCTTATAATTACCGGATACAGTCAATGTGTTGGTCCCTTCCGTCAGCCCGGACACCTTAAATTTTTGTATCCCCCGCTCAAGGAACCAGTCTCCGGATGCCGGGCATATTACACCGTTGCAGGATACTTCCAGTCCTTCCGGGTGCTCCACGGCCAGAAAAACGTCTCCTTCCGGCACGTCCTGCACCTTGGCTTCAAATTCCAGCTTAAATGCGGTTCCGCCGTTCTCACACGGTGTGTGGACCCACGTATATCTCTGGGGTGCACCGTTATAGTAAACCTGCCGCATCCCCAGTGTTTCCCTCAAAAGCTTCTGTGCTTTCCACACCGGAAGTTCCTCCTCCGACAACAGTTTGAGACAGTTTTCCCCCATATACACCCTGCATGTATCTAACGTCAGTGCATTCTCCATATTTAAGGATATGTCCGCCTCTGGTCCCAGCACACACCATACTTTGTCTGCCCTGTGCGGATGAAGGTAAGGGAATTCCAATACTCCCGGCCCTTGTCCGCAGGCAGACGCCTCCGTTTTCTTTCCACACTTTAAAAAGAACACTTTACTTTCAGCAGGTGAGAAATGGATCTGTAATCTGGTCCGGTTCTGATCCGCGTAAAACGATGCTTTTTTTATTTTTCCTGTCAGCGGTATATATTCTTCAATCTGGTTACAGTCTGGGAAAGAAGCTCTGACCGATACTCCATGTTCCCGGTTGTGGTTGACCAGAAATACAACATATCCATCCACTGTTTTCCTTACCATCGTCAGGATATCCCCTGCCTCACAGCCTTTCGGGTCTTTCAGGGAAATGATGCGCGGCTGCACTTTCTCAAGCATCCGGTAAGCATGCTCCTCATCCTCCGCCTGACAGAACCCTTCATAATTTCTCAGCACGCCGGCCATTCTTGACGGCGCCCCCTCAATCATGCCGATCATGCCGCCGATCCAGATTACATTTCCACCTGCACGGAGAAATTCCTCCAACTTATCCACAGTCGAAGCGAATAATGTAATAACTGGGGGGACAATTACAACTGAATACGCCGCCTCCTTCACCCAGAACTTCCCTGATTCCACACGAGCTTCCTTTGCCATGACCATTTCATCCCCGAAATCAAAGTCATAGTGCATCCCTGCCAGTGCCGCTGCCAGACGGTTATAGCGCTCGCCTTCCCTGTTCAGGCCAAAAAGATTCTCATCGAGCCATCCCATGTTCATTTCCACCCGGTTCAAATCTTCCCACGGCGCCGAACGGCTTTTTGTCCATATCGTTGTCAGCGGGTGGATCACCAGAACATCCCTTACTGCTTTCCCCGCCGTGGTGCATACGGCAAGCCTTGCAAAATAGTCTTCCAGCACATGCAGGTCCTTCCACCAGGTATTCTGATAGTTGAACACCGGCGGATAATCCCGTTTCCTGCATCCGGTAATAGAGTAAAGTGCAAGGTGCTGGCATCGCCTCGTCACGCCGAGCACAAACTGCCAGTCCCCCAGCCACTTCTGTCCTTCAAAGGTCAGCCCCCAGCCTGTGCATCCATAAGTCTCAGATACAACCATCTCTCTGCCATACTGGTTTGCCACACTGGTACACTGTTTCACCGTCAGATATTCCTGCGCCTGCTCCCCCAAAATGTCAATTCCGGGCGCATGCATATACTGGTAGTGCGGCATAGCGCCCCCGCTGACCCGGACCCCATAACCCAAGTCGTTTTCATACAGCACATGTCCGGTCAGCATAAGCTGACGGTCACTGCACCAGTCATACAGCTGTTTCATATAGTTTTCCCCGAACAGCTCTGTCAGGGTCCACCAGTAATCATGGCGGGTTTTCTTGCAGTCCCCACAGTCATAGAACAGTCCGGGAAGCTTTTCCAGCAGGTCATACCCGCGGCGTTTTCTGAATTCTTTCGCAAATCCCCCGCTCCAGGGAAGCCAGGGACGCCCCTTAGTAAAAACGCTGAAAAAATCGCAGAAATTAGGTTCATCCGTGAAAAATCCCTTTACCGTTTTTCCAAATGCATCCCCGCATGCCTCCTGATACATTTCATGGGTCATTTGGATGAATGTCTTCACGGCATCCGGATTCAGATTATCCGTCGGGGCCATCCCGTTGTACCATTCACTCGGGCCTGAGGTCTCCTGCCGGAATACCAGCGTCTTTCCCTCCTGCCGGAATATGCCGAGGATATCACCGTCTTCCACCACCCGGGCATTTTTTCCGTCCAGTACCTCCAGTGTCAGTCCCTTTGCAGTAAACCGCTCCGGATCGGAAGCGCTCACCATCCCTCCCGCACTACCGGAAGGCCATTTATCCTCGTCATATATCCATGCCTCCAGCCCGTGTGATTCTGCATACGCCACGGAATCTCTTACAAGGTCCATCCACTCCTTTGACAGGTACTCTGTCTCCAGTCCCTCCCGGGAATGAATGAAGAATCCCCCCATTTTTTCTTTTTTCATCTCCTGCATCTGCCGGTGCAGTTCCTGTTTTTCTAATTTTGCATTCCATCCCCAGAAAGGTGCACTCCTGTAAGTGTTGTCCGGGTCTGCAAGCATTTCCTGTATTTCTTTCAAGCTTTTTAATCCCATATCAGTCTCCATACAGCAAGAAGGCCCTCATCCCTCAGAACGGAGCCTTCTTAAAATTTTTATTTTAGTTACATAAAATGATTCGGTATATACAGGATAATGTCCGGTATATAAGTCACAAGGAACAACAGGCCAATCATGATTGCGACCATCGGAATGATCTCCCTTATGACGCCCTGTATCTTCGTCCGCCCAAGACCGGATACGATGAACAGCAGCATGCCGAAAGGAGGTGTTGACAGTCCGATCATCATGTTCAGGCAGATCACTACGCCAAAGTGGACCAGATCGATGCCGAATGCATTCACAAGAGGCAGCACCATCGGTACGAATACAAGCTGGATCGTACTGACATCCAGTACACATCCCAGCAGAAGGAAAATAATATTCACAACAAAAAGGAAGATATACTTATTGTCTGTCAGTCCTGTAAACAGGGCTGCAACTGCGTTCGGCACCTGCTCCAGTGAAATGATGTAGGAAAACAGCATGGAGGTACCACACAGCAGTGCAAGTGTTGCCGTATTCGCCGCTGATTTCTTAATGATTCCAAACAGTTTTTTCCATCCCAGAGTTCTGTATACAAATGCAGAGATCAGTAACGCATACGCTGATGCAACCGCCCCGGCTTCTGTCGGTGTACATATACCTGAGTAAATACCTCCCAGCAGGAGGATTACAGTAAAGAGTGCTGGTGCTGCAACAAGGGTCGCACGTCCGAACTGTTTCAGGCTCATTTTTACCCCTGCCGGGTAGTTACGTTTATGTGAAACGAATCCTACATAGATCATCAGCAGGATTGCCAGAAGCACTCCGGGCACCATACCGCCCATGAACAGCTTGCCTACGGATGCACCGGAAAGCATGGCATAGATGACCATCGGGATAGACGGCGGGAAAATAGGTCCGACCGTTGCGGATGCTGCCGTAATCGCGCAGCTGAATTCTGGATCATATCCCTCTTTTTTCATCTGTTCAATCTCCATCAGGCCGATTCCGGATGCATCTGCAATCGCCGATCCTGTCATTCCAGAGAAGATTAGGGAAATAAATACATTTACCTGTGCCGTGCCACCCTTCAGCCGTCCCAGAAGTCCGTTGCAGAAAGAAAATATCTTATCCGTAACCTCACCCTCATTCAGCACATTTGCCATGAAGATGAACAGCGGCGCTGCCAGCATGGTGTAGTTTGAAAACATGTTTCCCGTAATAACAGAAAATACCTGTCCTAAATTATCCGGTGCGGAAATCAGGAAATACACGATAGACGCCGCCAGCATAGATAACGATACCGGCATACGTATTATAAAACAGACTGCCATAACTACGAACAGTACAATCACGGCTGTATTCATAATTTCGCACCTCCCTGTGATTCTTTGTATGTCTTAAATGCCTCGACGATTTTCAGTGCAGATCGGATAATCATTTCTGCAAGCATGTAGATAAATGGTGCAAATATAACAGTATAAGGCAGTTTCAGTACCCCCGTCACCATCTGCTTTCCAAGCAGTGTCCTGCAGCATGGTATAAACGTAATCGCCAGCAGTATAACCAGGGCGACATTATAAACTACCATGCAGATAAACTGCCCTCTTGGCTTCAATGTGTCGTATACGAGCCCGAACACGACATGCTCGTCCGCCTTAATTGCCTGCCCCACCCCGAAAAACATCGTCCACATGTAACCCAGCACGGATATTTCATAGCTCCATGTCACGGGCTGTTTTAAGAAATATCTGCAGATAATAGAAACCATGAACACAACGAAAATCACAGTGAATGTGACGCTGGGCACAAAATATCCCAGAAAATCCATGATTTTCTTTCCCGCCTTCTTGAATGCCTCCAATGTAAAGCCTCCCTTCCTCTCAGTCGGAGAATATACAGCGAAGCCTCACGGATCGCTGTATTTCTCTATCTCTTTTATTTCAGATACGTTTACTCGTATTTCGCGCCTTCATCCTGAATCTTGTTATACATATCCATGTCCCATGTGGATGTCTGGTCATCATGGCCTTCGTAATAAGCTGTAACCTTTTCTTTGAATGCCTTCAGGTCCGGATAAGTAACTGTGCAGCCTTCAGACTCAAGAGTCTCGATGGCAGATTCCTCGTCGGCGATTCTTGCCTCGTCATTGGTTGTCCTTGCGTATTCCATTGCCTCTGTCACTGCCTTCTGCTGGTCTTCTGACATGCTGTTCCATGTATCTGTGTTGATGCATGGGATGACAGAGTCTACTACATGGTTAGTGATTGCAAAGTAAGGTGCAACTTCATAGAATTTTGCACTGATACATGTCGGAAGCGGGTTGTCCTGCGCATCCACGGCACCTGTCTGTAGCGCGGTATACAGCTCTGAGAAGGAAAGCGGGGTCGGGTTCGCGCCGAGTGCTTCCCCTAAGTTCAGCCATGCCTCGGAATTTGGCATTCTCAAAAGCTGTCCTGACATATCTTCATATTTATTTACTTCTTTTGCCCTTGTATTGATGATACGGCTTCCCAGATAGAATGCAGAAAGCGGCTTGCAGTTTACATTGTCTGAAATCTTATCAAAGATTTCCTGTCCGGTCTCACCGTTTAATGTTCCTGTCATATGGTCATAGGAATCCCAGAAATATCCGGAACCAAACATGGAACACCACTCCAGCCCTGACTGCGTGGAAAGTGTCTGGAAGGAAATATACGCCAGATCCGCTTCCCCGGAGAGAAGTGCATCAAATTCGTTTTCAGAAGAAAACAGTGTGCCATCTGAATATGTCTTGCATGTCACGCTTCCGTCAGAAAGCTCTTCCACCTTATCGGCAAACTCCTGCATTGCCTTTGTATGGGAATCGCCTGATACAGATACAGATGTGAAGATCAGCTCCACCTTTTCCCCGGAAGATGCACCGTCAGCTTTTTTGTCTCCTGCGTCCTCAGACTTTCCACTTCCGCACCCTGCCAGTAAGCTTGCTGTCATTGCCACGGTCAACAATACTGTCACTAATTTTTTTCTCATAATAATATCCTCCATACCTCTTTCATGATTTTCCTTTTCAGGAATCCTATTTTCGTTTATCTCATGCCCCTTCCTGCACAGATGGCTGCCTACTGAGCCGCGCCGGAGCTATGATTCTTTTTTATTCTCTTTCCTGTTCCCGCCGTATTTATCCAGCGGTATTATGACTTAAAAAAATTCTCCCTGAACGCCTGCTCCATTGCCCTGAACTGTACAATTTCCATCTGTTTACTTGCAGTCAGCTCTGCGGCGTCTTTTGTCCGGCAGTATGTAGACATTTCAAGCCCTTCCAGCTGCATATGGTATTTTGCATTGACCGGATAGACCTGGCATTCCACCAATGACGCAGCTCCTAAGAAGTTCTGCATTCTCTCCGCCTTCTCCGGCTCTTTTTCAAAATTCTCACAGAGCCATGTATATAGGTCCGCGTGAAAGTTTGCCATCACACCACTGTATCCCGCACATCCCATTTTCAGGCTTTCAAGCAGTGTAGCTGCATTCGCGTTAAAAATCTTAAGGTCTGTATGTTTCACAGCATCTGTCTTCGCTTTTAACTGGGCCAGGTCACAGCACGTATCCTTCAGGAATGAAAACTTTCCGGTTTCCGCACAGAATTTCAGCAGTTCCGGCGACAGTACCCGCTTATAAGGGAATGGGCATTCATAAATGCCAAAACTCTCCGCCGGGATCTGGCTGATCAGAGTTTCAATTCCTCTTTTTGCCTCATCCTCACTTCCGCCTTCCTTCGCAAACTGGTTAGATATAAACACATAAGAATCTGCACCTGCATCAATTACGGCTTTTGCTTCTTCTACCTGATCTTCCACCGTTTCTGCAACATGTCCGGAAGCAACAACCCCCATATTTTCCGGGGCATTGTCGATGATAAACTTAGCCAGTTCAAATCTCTCCTGCTTTGTCAGGAAAAACATCTCACTTGACTGACATACTGCAAAGACCCCGGCTACTCCCTGTCCTTCATACCATTCCAGAAGTTTCAGTACCTGATTATAGTCGATTTTGTTGTCTTCTGTAAATGGTGTGATCATGACCGGCCATACACCGTCCTGAATTACTCTCATATACACCCTCACTTTCTTTGGTCAAATCTGTAACATCTTTGAAGTCCAATTGATTATTTTGTATAAAACAATTATAATATCGTTTTATTTTTTGCGCATTTAACATCATCCCGAGTACAATTTTATACTATTTGTGCATAATGCATATGTTTTTGCTGTACTTTTTTTCATTTCAGGAGCTGTTTTTATCATTTTTGCATAATTAAGTTGTTTTTTATGGTATCATAAATTATAATATCAGACAGGAGGATGATCATATTGAGGGAAATATTTGACGAGTATTGCTGGGAGAAACATAAGCAGGTCCTTACATTTGACTTTCATCAGATTGTAGGGCTTAAAAACTTTGCACATTGGAATATCAACCATGCCTCAAAGCCGACTCCCCTTCATTATCATTCTGACATCGTTGAAATCCACTGTCTGGCCAAGGGCACCCGGGAGACTACGGTAGGCAATAATCATTACATCATTACAGGGAACGAGCTGTTTATTACGTTCCCCTATGAACTGCACCAGACCACTGCAAGCGCAGAATCCCCCTGTGAATTCTACGGATTCCAGATCGACCTTAAGGAGAAGCAGAGCCTGCTCGGGCTGGATGCCAAGTACAGCCGATTTTTAGC
Organism: Clostridium sp. AF19-22AC; assembly: GCF_003479085.1. Classification (NCBI taxonomy): domain Bacteria; kingdom Bacillati; phylum Bacillota; class Clostridia; order Eubacteriales; family Clostridiaceae; genus Clostridium; species Clostridium sp. AF19-22AC. The sequence continues at coordinate 14,832 of NZ_QUGN01000018.1, forward strand.
CGACATGCTCACCTCACTCCCTAACAGGCATCTGAAAGTAACAAGCACCGGGATCCATATGCTGAAAAAGGCATTCGAGGGGCTTCAATCCAAGAACACGGCCCGCTACTATGCCGGTGTCCAGTATCTCTGCTGCTTTCTGTTCGAACTGCAGAACCTAAAACCGGTGACGGAAGAAGAGGCCCATTCTGACACCCCAATACAAAAAGTTGTTTCTTACATAGACGGGCATTTCCGCGAGGAGCTCAGTCTGGAACAGCTCGCTGATGTCTCCGGATATTCACTCTCGCGTTTTAAGATGAAATTCAGGGAAGAGGTCGGTATAACCCCCGCCGAGTTCCTGACCAGGAGAAGGGTGGAATACGCCAAGCAGCAGCTGGAACTTACATCACGGCCGATCATAGACATTGCTTTTGATACTGGGTTCTCATCCAGCAACTACTTCTGTTCCGTGTTTAAAAAATATGTATACTGTAGTCCGTTGTCATATCGAAGGCGGTTCCGCACCTGATGCAGAAGATGATAAATATCCTAAAACAGGACAGGCCCGCTCCAAATGCTTCTATATGCATTTGGAGTGGGCCTGTCCTTGTATGATAAAAAATCTTAATCTTTAAACAGATTACATGTTTTTGGAAATCTCGGCACACGCTTTCATTGCCTCGATTACTGCACTTCTAAATCCCATGTTCTCGAGAACCCTAACAGCTTCGATCGTGGTTCCTCCCGGTGAGCATACCATATCTTTTAATTCGCCCGGGTGTTTGCCTGTCTCAAGTACCATCTTCGCACTTCCGTATACAGCCTGTGCTGCGAACTTGTAAGCCTGTGCTCTCGGCATTCCGTCTGCAACTGCTGCGTCCGCCATCGCTTCGATGAACATGAACACGTATGCCGGTGAACTTCCACTTGTAGAAACAACAACATCCATCAGTCTTTCCGGAACTACTTCGACTTTACCGAACGCACTCAAAATGCTGACCGCATACTTCAGTTCCTCTTCTGTTACATGCTCATTCGGGCATGCTGCCGTCATACCTTCGCCGACCATAGCCGGTGTATTCGGCATTGTACGGATGATCTTCACTGCTTTGCCAAACTGCTCTCCCAGCCATTCCAGAGTCTTGCCCGGTGCAATCGTAATGATGATCTGGCCTTCTTTTACACTATCTTTGATCTCTGCAATTGTAGATGCGTAGAACTGTGGTTTTACAGAAAGGACTACAATCTCAGAACTTTCTACTACTTCTTTATTATCTGCTGTCACATTGATGCCGTATTCAGCCTTCGCTCTTTCTCTTCCCGGCTCAAAGATGTCAGAACCGATAATCTCCTCTGGTTTGAAGATTCCTTTTTTGATGATTCCGCCCATGATGGCTCCTGCCATGTTACCTGTACCAATAAATCCTAATTTCATAATCATTCTCCTCGTTTCTTTTTTGTTCATCAGATCCAAAGGGAGTATTTCTCTCCGAGTCTGTCTTAAAGCTTCGTAATTGTATACATATTCATAATTTGTATACAATTCTTTCTCTTGCATACAATATAGCATTTTCAGTGCTTTATGTCAATCGTTATTTCATGAAATTCTATCGTACATAGAAGCTGCTCTCCTTCTCCAATGGTATCTCCTTTGTGTCCATCCATTCTATAGAAATAAAGCTGCCTTGATTCAGGCCCACAAGGAGCTTATTAATCATTGGCTCACGTCCCTGCACTTCCATCGTAACGGTGCCGTCCCATTCATTTTTCACCCATCCGGTAAGCTGCAGTGACTGGGCAAGATATTTTGCCGTATAGCGGAAACCTACACCCTGCACTCTTCCGTAGAAGGTAATATGCTTTCTTACCTCTGCCATATTTTCTTCCCCCTCCCTTTATATCTTCCATTCTGCTACTCTATATCATAACATATCTGGAATAATATTGCATTCTGTCCTGATTTACTTTATAATTTGTATACAATTAGGATTTTTCCGTGCCGTGCACCCTGCTGCGCGGCATCATAATCTATATAAACGAGGTATCATTATGGCCGAAAAACATGTTTCTCTGGCGGACCAGGCTTACGAGACGATCCGCACGAATATTCTGAATCTTACTTATCCGCCCGGCATGCAGCTGACCGAGGCAAAGCTCACCGCCGATCTCAATATGAGCCGGAATCCAGTGCGCACAGCCATCAAAATGCTGCAGGCAGAGGGGCTGATCGTCACCGATTATTATAAGTCCATGACCGTGAAGGAAATCACGGAAAAGGACATCCGGGAAATCTACCAGCTGCGGGAACTTCTGGAGGGCAATGCATTCCAGCTCATATTCACCTCCGGCCGCTATGAAGAGTACTCCTACCGGATCGAGGAAAAAATCGTGCGTATGTGCGCCGCGGCCGGGGATATTTACCAGTGGGAGGTCGCCGATACGAACATGCATCTGGAGATCGTCAGCGTCTATGAAAACGACCGCATTAACCGTATTTATGAAAACAATCTCTCAGAACTCATCCGCATGGGACAGAATTCCGTAAAGAACGGAATGGATATTGTAAAAACGAATGAAAATTTAAAAACAATGGTCCAGTACATGCGCGAAAATAATTATGAAAAAGCCTACGCAATACTGAAAGCAGATCATTTTACAATAGGGAAAGAGACCGCACTGGGATAGCCAGGCAGTCTCTTTTTTCATTTATGAATCAATGTTCTGTTCAGATTGGTTCTTAATTAAAACTCTGTTCTGTTCTTTCAATAATCTCATCCTGCAGTGCCTTGCTCAGATTTCTGAAGTGGTCACTGTAACCTGCCACACGCACGATCAGGTCTTTATAATCCTCAGGATGCTTCTGTGCCTGAATTAATGTCTCTTTATCAATAACATTGAACTGAATATGGTGTCCGTCCATGTTGAAGTACGCACGGACTAAGTTCGCCATCTGTTCCAGACCCTCTTCTCCTGCCACGACACTTGGGGTAAACTTCTGGTTCAGCAGTGTACCGCCTGTCTGCAGGTGGTCCATCTTCGCGCAGGATTTTACAACAGCTGTAGGACCGTTTGTATCTGCACCCTTCTCCGGGGAAATTCCTTCGGATACCGGTTTGTGTGCCAGACGTCCGTTGGCGCTTGCCATCATGACGTCACCGAAGTAAACATGGCAGGTTGTCGGCAGCATGTTGATTCTGTACATTCCGCCCAGCATATTCGGCCGTCCCGTTACCTGGCTCCTGTAATATTCAAACACGGATCTCATGATATCATCTGCATAATCATCGTCATTACCGTATTTCGGCGTCTTGTTGCGAACCAGATTTGCGATTCTGTCGTGTCCCTCGAAGTTGTCATCCAGCGCTTTCATCAGTTCTTCCATTGTAAATGTCTTCTGGTCGTAGACGTTATATTTTACAGCTGCAAGGCAGTCTGTGATTGTTCCGATACCTACGCCCTGCAGATACTTGGTATTGTACCTTGCACCGCCGCCGTTGTAATCCTTCCCTTTGGAAATACAATCATTTGTGATGATAGAGAGGAACGGAACTGGCATATTTTCTGCATAGATCTTCTCGATCACGTTGCTTCCCTGCACCTTGATGTCTATGAAATACTTCATCTGTTTCTGGAAAGCTTCAAACAGCTCTTCATATGACTTGAAATCTACTGCATTCCCCAGCTTCAGTCCGAGCTGTTTGCCCGTCATTTTATCGAAACCATTGTTCAGTGTCAGTTCAAATACTTTCGGGATATTGAAATATCCTGTGAGGATATAAGCCTCGTTTCCGAATGCCCCTGTCTCCACACATCCACTTGTTCCGCCGCGTCTTGCGTCTTCCAGAGATTTTCCTGCGTTCAAAAGCTCCTGCACGATTGCCTCGGTGTTGTAGAATGCAGGCTGTCCCCATCCTTTTCTGGAAATCTCACATGCACGTTTGAGGAACTTCTGTGGTGTCTTTCTGCTGATCTGGACATTGGAGCTTGGCTGGAGGAGTTTCATCTCGTCCATGCAGTCCAGAATCAGGTAGCTGACATTGTTGACGCCATTTTCCCCGTTCGGTGTGATTCCGCCTGTGTTCAGGTTTGCGAAATCGGTGTATGTGCTGCTCTCTTTTAGCGTAATTCCTACTTTCGGTGGTGCCGGCTGGTTATTGAATTTCACCCACAGGCATTCCAGCAGTTCGAGGGCTCTGTCGTCGTCCATGATTCCTGCTTCTGTATCTTTCTCATAGAACGGATTCAGGTGCTGGTCAAGGCGTCCTGGGCTGTACGCATCCCACGGGTTTAATTCGCTTGTAACTCCAAGGTGTACAAACCAGTACATCTGGATTGCCTGCCAGTAGGTCTCCGGCTTATGTGCCGGCACGACATCGCAGTTTACCGCAATCTGGAGCAGTTCTTCTTTTCTCTTTGCATCCGTCTCTTTTTCGGCTAATTCCCTTGCATAGGCTGCATATCTCTCGCCCAGGATCATGATGGCATCACAGGCAAGTTTCATACCTTCTAACTCATTCTTCTTGTCCAGTGCCTCCGGATCATTCATGAAGTCCAGACTGTCGATTGACTTCTGGATATCTTCTTTGTAGTCAAGGAAACCTTTCTCATAAATCTTAACAGATCCGACTGTATGCCCGGGTCCTCTCTGTTCCATAAATTCCGTGAAAATTCCTGCCTCATAAGCGTCCTTCCATTCCGGTGTCATCTGGCGCAGGATCTTGTTTCTCATAGAACGCTTATCCCAGTACGGGATCATAACGTCTTCCTGAATCTTATAATCTTCTTCCTTAACTTTGAAGTTGATCAGGTCTCTGTCATTCATGACATGCATATCTTCCACTGTATGGCAGCAAAGCTCCGGGAAAGTAGGCGCCGCCTGCGGAGAGTCACCTTTTTCTCCGACAATCAGTTCTCCTTCACCGATATATAATGTTTTATTTGAAAAATAATCCTTCAGCACCTGTCCGCGCAGTTCCGGCACTGACAGTTCTCCTTCATACTTCTTATAAGTCTCCGTCTCACTGAGCGCACGCTCCAGATCAATATGCGCAGGAGTATCCAGACTTAACTTTCTCAGTTTTTTGATACGTTCGTTCATTCCTCTTTCTTCCATTTTCTTAACCTCCTATTTTTACATTATGGTATCCGGCCTGTTGGAACAACTCCACAAAATGATTCATCTCTTCTTTATCCGGTGCATGAAGGTCATTGCCTTCGTAACACATCCCGACTTTCGGGTATTTTCCTGATCCTGTATTGTGATAAGGGAGAAGGTTTACCTTCGCCGCATGAATGTTCTTTTCCTGAAGCCATGCAATAATTGCTTTCATTGCTTCGTCATTTCCATTTACTTCTTTTATCGTAGGGATACGGATATAGATCCTTGCCCCTGCCTGGCTTAGTTTTTCCAGATTTCCGAGTATAACTTCGTTTCCCGCACCCATGTATCGCTTATGTATCTCATTATCCATCGTCTTGATGTCATATAAAAACGCATCCACATAGGGCAGTATCCGCTCAAAGTTCCCATAAGGCGCCTGGCCGCAGGTATCGATCATGACGGAAATCCCCATGCGGTGCAGCTTTTTGACAAGTGCTTCCACATAATCCATGTCTGCTGTCATAACCTCTCCGCCTGACAAAGTGACGCCGCCGCCTGACTCTTCATAAAACATCTCATCTTTTTTCAGTTCTTTAACCAGGTCATTCACGGAATATTCATCACCTGCGATCTCCCGCAGATTCAGGTTGCAGACGTCTATACACTGTCCGCACACCGTGCACTTCTCCCGGTCAGTGACCGCTTTCCCGCCAGATATCGTGACTGCCCCGTTCGGACAGGCCGCCGCGCATGCTCCGCAGCCTACACACTTCTCCTGATCAAAAAGCAGCTCTTTTTTATAATTCTGTGTCTCCGGATTATGGCACCAGACACACTTAAGACGGCATCCTTTGAAAAAAACCGTCGTCCGTATCCCGTCTCCGTCATGGATAGAATACTTCTGGATATCAGTGATCAGACTCATGATTTAATCCCTCTCTTAAACTTGTCGGGAACAGCAGTTTTTCTCCTTTTAGACTGCCGTTCGTACTATAGTCTAAAAGTAACATATAAACCATTGTTTGTCAATAATTTATCAATATAAAAATGCACTTTTTATAAACATTTTATAACTTTCTTTTTATTCTTAATTTTAGTAACGTACCGCCTCTTCCCTGGTCATCCAGAAATGAATCCCGGTCGTAGACTCATTCCACCTGTCTTCATCAAAGTCCTGTACTTCCACCCACTCCCCTGTCCGGTAAACAAAATTCTCATCCACCGTAGACCATGCCTCGTCAAAATAAACCGAGCAGTCAATACTCTTAATCACAAGCACCTTTGCCCTGCTGCACCTGCATGAACTGCGGGTTGCAGATGTCCTCTTCGCATCTGCTGGAATCAGAAGTTCCGCAATCCTATTGTCACAGCATTTTTTATAGCCAACAAACGCCCCTTCTTCCGGACAGTACAGCCGGAAAAATTTTGTATTTTCATCCGAAATACAGTTCTCCAGCTTTGCCTTCTCCAGTACCGCGCAAAACAGGTTCGCACCCCGGATGTCACACGCCCTCATGTCCGCCCCGCGAAGCGCACTTGCTTCCAGATCAGCTTCCCGAAGCACTGCACCGCAGAGGGAACACTGCTCAAACAAGACATTTTTCAGAATACAGCCCGAGAGGTCTGCCCTGTCAAAACAGATATGATGAAACGAAGCACGCGAAAAATCTATCCCCCTGAGATCCATGCCGGATAAGTCCATATTTCTTAAAACGATACCCTGCATATTCCGCCTTCTTTCTAAACTTTTTATTCGTATATATCATACCACATCCTGTCCCATACCCGGTCACTTAAGTCCTGTAGTTAGACAACGAAAACACCATCGTTATAGAAGCACATTTTTGAACACTTTGCACAAAAAGAAAAACATTTCCCTGTTGATATTGTGAATAATGATCCTCTGTGTTATAGTTTATTATATATTTGTTCTGATTACGAAGGGTCACACCTGAGTAAAAAGGCGCACAGACAACATACAAAATGGGGTCCCTTATCACTTTTTGTGGATAATTAGGGGGAAAGTTTACCCTTTGGATACCTGCGCCTTCTGGTGCGGGTATTTTTTATTTCAAGCGAAACTCAATTTTGTTCCCTCGGGCAACGAGATAAGTGAACAGTAACAAATATTTGACTTGAAAACAAGGAGGTCTTATGGAAACAAGAATCGCTCAGGTAGGAATCATCCTCAACAGTAACGAATCCGTAGATGAACTGAACCACCTGCTCAGCCAGTACGCACAGTATATCATCGGCAGGATGGGGATTCCGTACCGTGAGAAAAACATCTCCATCATCAGCATCGCAATGGATGCGCCGGGTGATGTCATCAGCGCCCTCTCCGGCAAGCTCGGAATGCTGCCCGGAGTCAGCACAAAGACGATATATGCAAAAACAAAACAGACAGATTAACAAATGAAGCTCGTTAAATTATTAACTTTGCACGTAGTATTTCTAAGGTTTACTACGTCCCCAATGAGGTACTCAAATATGAATAACTTGGTGAATAAATTAGAGCAAACGCAGTCTCTTTCTAAGGAAGAATGGTCTGCTCTTATCCGCGGCCGGACGCCCAAAACGGCGGATTACTTGTTTGAACGGGCCCGTGAGGTCAGGCACAGGTATTATCAACATGATGTGTATATCCGTGGACTGATTGAGTTCACAAATTATTGTAAAAATGACTGTTATTACTGCGGTATCCGCAGAAGTAACCGGAATGCGCACAGGTACAGGCTTTCCAAAGAGCAGATTCTGGATTGCTGTGAAACCGGCTACCGGCTTGGTTTCCGGACTTTCGTCCTGCAGGGCGGGGAAGACGGACACTATACGGATGAGATGCTGGCGGATATTGTGAAGACAATCAAGAGCCGGTATACTGACTGTGCCATCACGCTTTCGGTCGGTGAACGTTCTTATGAGAGTTACCGGCTGTTGTTTGAAGCCGGGGCCGACCGGTATCTCCTGCGCCATGAGACTTATGATCCCCAGCATTACAGTAAGCTTCATCCGCAGGAGCTGACAGCCGCCCACCGGCAGCAGTGTCTCCGGGATCTAAAGGAGATCGGATACCAGGTTGGAACCGGATTTATGGTCGGTTCTCCGTGGCAGACGCCAGAAAATCTGGCGGATGATATGTTGTTTTTGAAAGAGCTTAATCCGCAGATGGTTGGGATCGGGCCCTTTATCCCGCACCACGATACCCCCTTTGCAGACCAGAAAGCCGGTACATTGGAATTGACACTGTTTATGCTGGGACTGATCCGGCTGATGCTTCCAAAAGTCCTCCTCCCTTCAACAACTGCCCTCGGCACAATTGCCCCGGACGGCAGGGAAAGAGGGATCCTCGCGGGTGCAAATGTGGTGATGCCGAACCTGTCCCCTACCGATGTCCGGAAAGATTATTTACTCTATGACAACAAAATCTGTACGGGGGATGAAGCCGCCGAATGCAGGGGCTGTATGGAAAGACGGATGAACTCGATTGGTTACGATGTAGTTGTCGCACGCGGGGATTCACTGAATGTGGATACACGGCCGTAAGTGTAACGATATATGACAGCTTTTAAAAAATATTTGAACCCTAATACAATTTTCAATGAAAGATGGAGGTAACAAAATATGTATGATGTAAACTCAAAACATGCGGACGATTTTATTAACCATGAGGAAATCGAAGAAACACTCGCTTACGCAGACGAAAACAAAGACAATGTGGAATTAATCGATGCCCTGATCGAGAAGGCAAAAAAGAGGAAGGGACTTACGCACAGGGAGGCTTCTGTTCTTTTAGCCTGTCAGATTCCGGAAAAGAACGAGGAAATCTTTAAGCTGGCGGAGCAGATCAAAAAAGATTTCTATGGCAACAGAATCGTTATGTTTGCCCCTCTTTACCTCTCCAATTACTGCATCAATGGATGTACATACTGCCCGTATCACAGTAAGAACAAACACATTGCCAGAAAACAGCTTTCGCAGGATGAAATCCGCCGCGAGGTTATCGCGCTGCAGGATATGGGGCACAAGCGTCTCGCACTGGAAGCAGGTGAAGACCCGGTCCGCAATACGATGGATTATTATCTGGAATCAATCAAGACTATTTACAGTATCAAGCATAAAAACGGGGCAATCCGCCGTGTCAATATTAATATTGCGGCAACAACTGTCGATAATTACCGCCTGCTGAAAGAAGCCGGAATCGGAACTTACATCCTGTTTCAGGAGACATATCACAAGGAGAGCTATCTTCAGCTTCATCCGACCGGGCCGAAGCACGACTATGATTATCACACAGAGGCTATGGACCGCGCTATGGAGGGCGGCATCGATGATGTTGGTGTTGGCGTACTGTTCGGGCTGGATAAGTACCGCTACGAATTTGCAGGACTTCTGATGCACGCCGAGCATCTGGAAGCTGCTTTCGGAGTCGGGCCTCATACAATCAGCGTTCCCCGACTGCGCCATGCAGATGATATCGACGCCGATGCATTTGACAACGGGATCGATGATGATACGTTTGCCAAGATCGTAGCCTGTATCCGGATTGCCGTGCCTTACACCGGCATGATCATTTCTACAAGAGAAAGCCAGAAATGCCGTGAGCGTGTACTTCACCTCGGGATTTCCCAGGTCAGCGGCGGGTCCCGCACAAGTGTAGGCGGTTACTGCGAGCCGGAACCGGACGATGAAAAATCTGAACAGTTTGACGTCAGCGATAAACGAACTCTGGATGAAGTTGTGCGCTGGCTGATGGAAATGGATTACATACCGAGTTTTTGTACGGCATGCTACCGTGAGGGACGTACCGGTGACCGTTTCATGTCTTTATGCAAGAGCGGCCAGATCCAGAACTGCTGCCATCCTAACGCACTGATGACATTAAAAGAATATCTGATGGACTATGCATCTCCTGAAACAAAGGCAATCGGTGACAAACTGATCGAAAAAGAAGTGTTAAATGTACCTAATGAAAAAGCCCGTGCGGTAGTAGAGGAAAACCTGCGCCTGATCGCACAGGATAACCGCAGGGATTTCAGATTTTAACATATGGTTATAAATTTTGGAATCCAGATTCATAACGACTCTGGATTCTAAATTTTTCAGACAGACTTAAGGAGGTTTTACATGAGCTTAAATTCCACACCCTCATCCGACCGGATCCACATCGGAATATTTGGCAGGCGAAACGCAGGAAAGTCCAGTATTATCAACGCGATAACCGGGCAGAATCTTGCAATCGTCTCAGACATCAAAGGCACAACAACAGACCCTGTGACTAAGGCGATGGAACTTTTGCCTCTGGGCCCCGTTGTCATCATCGACACCCCCGGGCTGGACGATGAAGGCGAACTTGGCCTGCTGCGGATCCAGAAAGCCTACCAGGTACTGAACAAGACAGACATTGCCGTACTCGTTATCGATGCATCCGTCGGAATGACTGCGGCAGATGAAAAAATCCTCGGGCGGATACAGAAAAAGCAAATCCCGTATGTCGTCGTATGCAATAAGGCAGATTTGTCTTCCGAAAAACAGCTGGGCAGTCTGTCAGGCACCGCCAAGATTGCCGCCGGCCAGTTTATCGCCGTAAGCACAGTCACTGGGGAAAACATCTATGAACTGAAAGAACTGATTGCGCGCCAGGCCCCCGTTTCCGACGAGCAGCACCGGATCGTGGCTGATCTGATCAGGCCGTCAGATTTCATCGTACTCGTGGTTCCTATTGATAAATCCGCACCTAAAGGTCGTCTGATTCTGCCGCAGCAGCAGACGATCCGCGACATTCTGGATACGGGTGCCGTTTCCATCGTTGTCAGGGACAGCGAGCTGAAAGATACGCTTGCCGGTCTGGGGAAAAAACCGTCCCTTGTCATAACGGACAGCCAGGCATTCGGAAAGGTTTCCAGAGAAGTCCCTGCAGACGTCCCTCTCACATCATTTTCCATCCTCTTCGCAAGGTATAAAGGAAATCTGGAAACCGTGGTACATGGCGCAGGCACGCTGGACGAACTGCAGGACGGTGATACAATCCTGATATCCGAAGGCTGTACTCACCACCGCCAATGCGAGGATATCGGCACGGTAAAACTTCCCCTCCTTGTAAAGAAACATACAGGAAAAGAAATAAACTTTGAGTTTACGAGCGGGACCGAGTTTCCTCTGGACCTTTCAAAATACAGAATGATCATCCATTGCGGCGGCTGTACCCTAAACGAGCGCGAGATGAAATACCGTCTGAAATGTGCCGGAGATCAGGAAATCCCGATCACAAACTACGGGATTGCCATAGCTCATATGAACGGGATTCTAAAAAGAAGCATAGAAATGTTTCCAGACCTGTAAATCCACAAAAACAAAAGGCCGGATTAAATCAAAGTAACAGGCATGTGCATCATGCCGAACAAAAATAGCACCAAACCTCCGATAAACAGTATTCCCGATGCGGCCACGAGAAAAATAACGATCCCGGGCTTTCCGCCCGGGAAAAGTTTATCCCGGTATCCCGGCCTGCCGCTGTGAAGAAGATAATTTCCTATGTACAGACACGATGGCGCGGCAGCACACATCATCATATAGAGGCCCGCACTCAGCATAAACGTATAGCTGCCCTGCACCGCCGCCATATTCAATGAACCTTGGGAATCCCACACTCCCAGCTTCTCATATACCCCGCTCATTCCAAACAGCAGGATGATTGGGAGAAGATTATTGATAAAGTGAAAAATACTATTATAGACCATATTTTCACTTTCCAACAGAATATAGGCCATCACTGCACCACCGATCGCTGTCGGCACAAACCGGACCGGGTCCCCGTGGAAAATTCCGAATACCGCTGCACAGACGACGATTGCGGCCCACCTATGTTTTTCCGGATTCATGCTCCGCAAAAAGACGCCCCTGAATATGGCCTCCTCACAGATGGCCGGAGTAACCGCAACAATCAGAAATGCGGCTATAAAGGGAACATTGATCATCTGGGTACTTAACCCGATATTCACATTCAGGATTCGTTCCGGAAAGAAGATACTCAGCAGCAGCACTAATGTCATTTCAATCAAAAGCGCTCCCACCCACATCAGAACCGTACCAAAAATCCCGCCGGCAGACGGCCTTTTCACCGGAAACAGCTGTTTAGGATCTCCCCTGAATACCAGAACGAGCAGCAGCGCCCCGGCAAGCATAAGCCACTCCGCAAGCAGCGTTCCATATAACCCGAAAGGCGCCAGCATCTTCGGCGAAACAACAAAAATGATCAATGCTGCAAAAGCCAGCACGACCAGTCCCTGCCATAGTTTTAATTGTTTATAATTTTTATCCATTTTACCTCCCAACCATAAAAGCCTGACTTCATGATAAACAATTCTGAAAACGGAACGCAAAGGGGTCAGACCCCTTCGCGGAAGGGTTTCCCCCCTCCACTTAAGTATCTGACCTCACGCTCCTGTATTTACAGCCATCTTCTTCTTTTTCCGCATTCTGGCCGAACATGGTATCTGCGGTGATCTGTATCTGCTCCTCCACTTTTTCCTCAGGAGGCTTCTCCCGCTTCGGAAATATGATATCCGCCTTGAATAAATCGGCCTCAGTGGATATCTTCAGTGTGCCATACTGCAGCTCTGTAAAGCTCTTTGCGATCGCAAGCCCAAGTCCTGAACCCTCGGTATTTCTTGAGGAGTCTCCGCGGACAAACCTGTCGGTAATCTCTTCTGTATTGAAGTTCAGTTCTGTGGCTGAAATATTCTTCATGGAGATGCGTACCTCCTGATCTGTCTCCTGCATATCGATGTATACCCGTGTATGCGGCATTGCATATTTGGTAATGTTTACGATCATATTTTCAAAAATCCGATAGGTCTTCTGGCTGTCCAGCCAGAGTACGATCTTGTGTTCAGGCAGTTTCCATCTGAAATCCAGATTTGATTCTTTTATCTTATTATCATACTCTAAACCTACCTGTTTAAGCAAGCCCACAATGTCTACATCCATAAAGTTCATGGCGACATTCTTGCTGGCTGCCTTGCTGATCTCGAATAAATCTTCGATCAGGACCTTCAGCCTCAGGGATTTTCTGTCTAATACTTCGATATACTCCTTTCTCTTATCTTCATTCTTCTCATTCTTCAGCAAATCCGTATAGGTGATAATCGCTGTCAGCGGAGTCTTTAAATCATGAGAGACATTTGTGATAAGTTCTGTCTTCATACGTTCACTCTTTACTTCTTCCTCCACCGCCTTTTTAAAGCCATTCTGAATCTTTTTCAGTTCCTCCTCGATCGGGTTGAAGATTCCCATGTCGCCCTCGATCGGTGTATCCAGATCCCCTTCTGCCAGCTGGTTCGTCGCCCGCAATAGCAGCTTATACTTCTTCTGGGTATCGTGGAAATACTTCCTCAGGAATAAAAACAGGACGATGGAATAAATAACCAGTGCCACCATTCCATAATACCAGAGTGCACAAACAACAATCAGAACTGCAAAGTTTATCAGTACAATCTTTAAAATCGTGCGGTTGGTCCGGTCCTGGAAATCCAGATGTATCAGCGCGTTATACTGTTTTTTGAAAAACGCTTTTCCCCTGCTCCAGAGACTGTCTGCCCCATCCTTTACTTTTTTACCATACGCGTCTCCACCTCTTTTCGACCAGCGTATCACTCTCGCACATAATGTCCTCTGCATCCAATACTCCTTTTTCATTGTAAATATAGAACTTAGACAGACAAAGCACCAGAAAACAATACCATATACGAGCAGCCATGCCGCCGCATTTATTACAAATGACAGAATATCCTTTGCGGGATATCCGGCATTGGATGATATCAAAGGGAGCTGGCTGCTGATTGTAAGCCACACTAATTTTGACATCAGATATCCGCTGCCAGTTACAAATCCCATTACGCACAGTACAATTTCAAAAGGTACATTGTTTATCTTCCCCCTGCCAAATGCAAAGCTCTCTTTCACAGTCAGGAATACCGCTGTGAATGCAAGAAGAACAACAAATGCAGTAATAAAGCCGTTATAAGTGATATTCCCATTTAAATCATAGATGTGATATTCCTGGGTAAATTCATTATCATTTAAATAGGCATTCAGATTCTCTTCTGTAAAACCATAAATCACCTGTACTGTGGATGGTTCTGAAATCGACTGCCATTCATTCGCATCCGTCTGTGACTCCAAAAGATATTGTTCCACCTCATACTGTGAGCGGGCATTCAACTGGTTCCCGCCAACTTCAATATCTGTCAGTTCACCGTCTTCATCGAAAGTAAATGCTGCCCTGAACGCATACGGGGTATTATTCCTTTTTCCCAGATCGGCTATCACATCACCGCTGTTCTTATCCAGCAGTGCATCACCACTCCAGTCAAAGATTTCATAATCCATGTATTTGCGCAGGAGATCGAATTGGTCTCCCCCGTACTCCTGCAGTATATATGCTTTGTCCGTTTCTTCATTTACTTCGTTGTATAAAATATAGTTCCCCTCGATCAGCGCTACTGACATATTCCTGAGAGAATCCAGATTGGCATCATTCCCGTCCAGTCCGTCCTGCATCTGATCCGAAAAAACAGGGTATGCCGCAATCATCCCCAGAGAACAGATGAGCAGTACGACCACTGCCAGTATGACTGCCAGCCTATGACTGTTTTTCAATTTTGTATCCAACTCCCCACACCACCTTCAAGTATTTTGGATTCTTTGGATCTACTTCAATCTTCTCACGGATGTTCCTGACATGCACCATGATCGTATCTGTACTGATCGCCTTCTCCTGCCACACTCTTTCATAAATCTCCTCGGCAGAAAATACACGCCCCGGATTCTTCGCAAGCAGCAGCAGAATCTTATATTCTATCGGAGTCATTTTCACCGGATTCCCATCCACCGAAACCTCCACCGTATCTTCGTTTATCTCAAGCCCGCCGATCACATGCACATTTTCCTTCGGTTCCAGTTTTTCCATAAACCGCCTGTAACGCCGAAGCTGTGAATTTACTCTGGCCATAAGCTCCATCGGCGTAAAAGGCTTCGTCACATAATCGTCGGCGCCAATATTCAATCCCATAATCTTATCTACTTCTTCTGATTTTGCGGAAAGCATAATCACCGGGAAATCGTACTTCTCCCGCAGTTTCATCGTCATGCGGATTCCATCCATTCTCGGCATCATAACATCTACAATAGCAAGATGGATTTCTTCCCTCTCCATCACTTCAAGTCCTTCCACACCATCTGCCGCCTGAAACACCTGATATCCCTGGCTCTGCAGGTAAATCTGTACACCTTCTCTGATCTCTTTGTCGTCTTCTACAATTAAAATATGATTTGTTTCCATCTCTTCCTCCCTGGTATATATTAAATGAGTATTTATGCTGAAAGTACTTTCAGCAATTCAATGATGTCTGCAGAGGGGTCTGACCCCTTTGCTTAGATTTCTTTTACCAGTATACCACATTCTGGTGCATTTGCACTTGTAGGAAGCTCCGGAATATGCTTTTTATCAACTTCTCCATAGTTATGGGCGGCTACTGTTACGGTAGAAAACGGAAGCGGTATCACGTATTTATCCCATCTCCAGCCCAGACGCAGCTTGGAGGAATAAGATACGGATATGCCGACAAAATCCTCCTGTGCCTGCTCTGACAAGTAGAATGCCAGTTTCTTCGGCTCATGTCTTGGTCCCAGCGGTCCGTCCAGTGCAACTGCAATGGAACGTGTCCTTTCATAAGCATTCTGTAAAATTCCTTTCAATGCGCCGAAACTTGCGAAGCCGTCCGGAACCCTGAGTGCACTGCCGCCGCAGCGCTTTATCATCTTTTCTATATAATCGCCCCTTCTATCTGCGGTCACAATCACATCTACCGGGCTGGTCTGCTTTGCCAGCTCCGCGAGCACGAGATTCATAAAGAAACTGTCTTCATGCCAGAAACCGAATATCTGGCTGCCTCCGCACATGGAATTTTCGGCCCACTGTACGTTTACCGTTTTTTCAAGAAGCTTTAAATAACCTGTAAATAGATGCACTAAGATTTCCTGCCCAATTTGTCTCATTCTCATATTCTCTTCCCTCTTCTTTTCTCTGATTGATACACTGTGTGTAAAGCAGTTCCTCATATACTGCCAGGCTGGATGAGCGGAAACCGGCTGCTGTTATCTCTGCCTGCTGTTTTAATTTCTGATACCGTTCTTCATTCAGCGCTTCTAGAACTTTTCCCGTCCATTCTTCAATATCTTCATTCGTCATATAACCGTTCTTCCCATCTGCCACGATATCTTCCACACCGGTTGCCTTAACCGCGACTACCGGATTCCCGGCTGCAAAAGCCTCTGCCAATACGATTCCCTGTGTCTCTGATTTTGATGCAAAAAGGAATAATTCACAGGCATTCAGATAATGCTTCATTTCTGTATTTTCTACATTCCCGACAAATACAACTTCTTCAGAAATACCAAGTTCTGCCGCCATTTCTTCTAACTCGTCCCTCATGCTTCCTTCGCCGATAAGAAGCAGCCTGAAAGATTCGTCCATTCTCTCTTTCAGCCTTGCAATTCCTCTTAACAGGAACTTCGGATTCTTTTCCGCCTCCAGACGGGATACCGAACAAAACAGATGCTTTCTTCCCTGAAGGTACTTTTCCCTCAGTTCTGCCGACTTCTCTTCATCTTTAATATAAAATGAATCTTCCAGCCCTGTCGGGAAAACAGCCGTGGGAGTCTTTGTCCCGCCTTTTCTCATAGCCTCCTGCATGCTGGCCGTCGGCGCAAGTATCAGGTCACACTGATTCGTAAACCATTTCATATATCCGGGTACTAGCTTTTCCTTTCCGAACCTGTAAACATTTTGCCTTGCAGCGCTTCTTTCCTCCACATTTTCAAAAAGACGTATATAATGCAGATAATCTTCGTACTTCGTATGGTAGGTATAGATTACCGGGAGATTATATCTTTTTCCAAGGTACAGGGCCATCGGTCCTACATACATCGGGTGGTGCACATGGATGCAGTCAAATTTCTCTGTTTCAAATGCTTCGAGAATCTCTCTGCTTATCATACGCGGATATACCATTCCGTTATCCATCTTCCGCCTGCTGGTCCGGTACCGGATAACGTGTTCCTCACTGTACTCGTCACAATCCTGCGGTAACTCCTTATATTCAGGGGCAAAAACCATCACCTGATGTCCGAGCTTTACCAGTTCCTTTGCCTGCCTCTCTACCGAGATCGGCACGCCGCCTACAAATGGTTTATAATTATTCGTCAACATTGCAATCCTCATTGTTACTCCTCCTTTATCCCAAAACCTTTATAGCTGCTTCACCGAAGAAATACCCGGCCCCTACAAATACCAGGTTCCATATAAAGATCCCCATTGCCGAGCTTATTGTATATTTCATAAAATCCATTTTTACCATACCTGCCGGGATAGAAATGATCGTCCTTACCATTGGGAGCAGTTTGCTGACAAAAACACCGGTGCTTCCCTTCTCACGGATCATCTCCATCTTATTTTCAATCACGGCCTGCTGCTTTGGGAACTTTTTAAAATAGAATCCCATCACTTTCGGTCCGCCCAGTCTTCCAAGGAAATATAAAACCCAGCTCCCGGTCAGCCCTGCTGCCAGAGTCAATATCATCACGACCGGAAAACTAATTTCTCCTTTCGCTGCCCAGATTCCCGCCAGCGGCATTATCAGGCCTGCCGGAAATCCCGGGAGGTTCATATACTCCAAAAGGACAATCAGGTAGATAAAAAAGGCACCATACTGCAAAAAATATTGAGTTAATGTTTGGATATTCATAGAATCAGCCTCCTTTAACTGTTTATAGAATAAAACAGATTTCTAAAGGAGGCTTACATAAGAATCAAAAGAATTTCTTAATAAGTTATAAGAATTTATGAATCGTGTGCCATCTTCCAGAACACAGGTATATAAGAAACAAAAGAGAAAAGCATCAGCGCCCCGCAAAGAGCAATCATTCCATTCGCCGCGCCCATCGGGATCTGCGGAAACAGGATCAGGATGAACATAACCACATACAGGACAGCCGTACAGACTTTCCCGAACCATTTTGCCCCGTCCAGCATCTTTCCTCTGCGAAGCATAACAATTCCCATGATGGCCATGAATCCTTCTTTTACAATGAACAAAATAATCAAAGGTATCATCCAGCGGAACCGGAAGGAAAGTGCCAGCACGATCGCTCCCTGTGTCAGCTTATCCGCAATCGGGTCCAATGCTTTGCCGACCTTCGTAATCATATGGAATTTGCGAGCCACAAAACCGTCCAGAAAGTCAGTAATGCCCGAAATCCCTATAATGACCGCTGCCGCGTAGTAATCGTTGATTGTCTCTGCTGTTACATATCTCCACACAATAAACGGAATCAATATGATTCTGAAATAGCCCATTAAGTTAGGTATTGAAAATAATTGTCTGCGGATCGGTGTATCTTCATTCATCTTCTGACGCTCCCTCTTGTAATGCCTTTGTCTTTTGCTGCACCTTATCGCTCGTTTCTAAGCGTGGGGGATATCTGTAAATTCGGAAATCTCCCTGCTGATCGTACACAGGTCTTCTGTACTCAGATCATGGATGTCTTCATGTCCTGTGATTCTGGCGAATGTCTTCAGTTCCTCAAAACTGCACGTTAAAAAGTTTCCGACCCTTCTCGATGCAGCATCTACTTTCAGCCTCTCCCGCAGTTCCGGATTCTGTGTCGCAACTCCTACCGGACAGTTGCCGCTTCCACATATACGGTACTGCTGGCATGCCGCAGCGATTAATCCTGCGGAAGCAACAGCCACGGCATCTGCCCCCATTGCGATCGCCTTCGCAAAATCAGAAGATACGCGGAGCCCCCCGGTAATCACAAGACTGATGTCATCGGCGCCGTGCTCGCGCAGATACTTCTTTGCACGGTACAGGGCATAAATAGTCGGAACACTTGTTGCATCACGCACAAGGCGCGGACTTGCACCTGTGGCGCCGCCGCGGCCGTCAATGGTAATAAAGTCCGGCTCAGCATACATGCAGTACTCAAGGTCCTTCTCCAGCTTTCCCGCCGCAATCTTGATTCCAACCGGCCGGCCGTCTGACGCAATGCGCAGTTGTGTGACAAGATCTTTTAGGTCTTCCTTGGAATTGACCTCTTCAAATTTTGAAGGGCTGATCACATCCTTGCCGAGCGGTTTGTTTCTGACCGCCGCAATCTCAGGAGTCACCTTTTCTCCCGGAAGGTGGCCGCCCATGCCGGGCTTTGTCCCCTGCCCGATCTTCAGCTCGATCGCATCGGCATTGCGCAGGTTCTCAGGTGTCACGCTGTATTTATTCGGAACATATTCGAATATGTACTTATGTGCCGCTTCCATTTCCTCCGGCAGAATACCGCCCTCGCCGCTGCACATTGCCGTCCCTGCCAGAGCCGATCCTTTTGCCAGCGATATCTTCGTCTCTCTGGAGAGCGCACCAAACGACATGTGGGAAATATATACAGGCCCGTCCAGCACCATCGGCTTCTTCGCATTCTTACCGATCACAGTCTTAATATTGACTTCTGCATGTTCATCCAGCGGAGGAGGATTCAGCTGTGCCCCCAGCAAGAGGATATCATCCCAATTCGGCATCGGCATCTTTGTCCCCATCGCCTCGATGATGGATTTCCCGCTCACTGCCATCTGGTGGATCTCTTCCATATACCGGCAGGAATCATCCTTTCTGTAGAACTCCGGGGAATAAGCGAGAGGGTCCTGCTCTTTCTCAACGGACGGAATCTCATGTTCCTTTTTCTCCTCTTCCCCCTCTTCCTTCTGGAATACACGTACCGGCTGTCTGCACACCGGACATGCCGTCAGCTCAGAAAACGGAACCTCTTCTTTCTCCTCATCATAAATGAATCCACATACTCCACACTTAAACTTTGCCATGCCGTATCCTCCTTTTACCAAATGTAATCTGCATCATATTGATTTCATTATAAACCCGGAAAATCATAAGGTCAACAAAAACAGGAATAATTCTTATTTTCAAATATAACATCACTGCTCTTCTGTAAATACGAATCAATCACTTTATCGTTCCCGATGCCGTGCAGCTAGGTACACGGCACGGTGTGAACAGTAGCGGTCAGTTCCGCCCCTCCCTCTTCATACCACTTCTGCACAAATTCATCAAAATAATTAAGCGGCTTCTCACCGCAGATAATCTGCAGGAATGTTTCGGTTTCCAGCCTTTTCAAATGATGCGGAATCTCCCCGTCTGCATCCCCCATCGGCAGCGGCAGCGTCCCCCTTCCGGATTCGGACAGCAGGCTGACCGCCTGAATCCGGGATGCATAGGCCGCCCATGCATTTACAGTCGTCAGCGTTCCGTTCATATAGGATTTACTTGTCTCATAATAAGCTCTCTCCATCCCGTTTAGTTCCTGAACGCGCATCTCCCCATCCATCACCTGTTTGATATTCGCAGTTGTCCGGTAAAGGCCGTCCCAGTAATCCACATTGATATTCATAGGCCGGGCAGTAGGGTCTACATTCATGGAGAAATAATCATTAATATCGTGGGCATTGAGATCCTCATACCTCGTATAGTCAAAGAGGACACTCACATACTTCCCTACTACCTCCGGATGTTCATAGCCCTTCCTCACAACCACATACTGCCAGTCGTTATAAGACTCCAGTACAGCTTTTTTCTGCCCACTTAAGAGATAGGGTTTCCAGACTGCTGCTCTGTTCCCTTTGCTTGTCGTGCTCAGCGGATTGTTTGGCGCCCACCAGTAACCGAACAGGGCGCCGCACTTTCCTTCCGCTACCATCTGGTCCAGATTCTCCGTACTGCGCAGGAGGAACCGCGGGTCAAGTATCTTCTCTGTATACAATTCGTGCATATAGCCAAGGGCCGCTTTTGTCTCTTCCATCACAGAACCATAGACGACATTTCCCGTATCATCCAGTGTCCATTTGCCCGGGACTGCACCGAACTCTGTGAAAATCGGGTCCGCCCCGTAAGTCGAACTGCTCCCTGAGATCAGCTCCGTGCTGCAGGCCAGCCCCACAGTACTGTTGTCCCCTGCCATGTCCTCTTCCACAAAACGCCGGGCAATCTCCATCGCATCTTCCATTGTCTCTGGTTCCGGAAGGCCGAGCTCCTCGATCCAGTCGGCGCGCATCCAGAGCAACATCGTACCGTGGTCAATTACCGTATCCGGAAATGCATACAGCTTCCCGTCAAATGTTGCCGAACCAAGAAGTCCGTCCCCGTAGCTTTCATACATTTCCTTAATACGGTCTGTTGTGCATTCCTCGTATACCTGGGATAAATCCTCGATCATCCCCCTGTCTGCCAGACGTTTCAGGGTGTCACGCCCTTTAATGACCAGCACATCAGGAATATCGTTGTCCTCGATAGCCATCTCCACCGCCTGTTCATATGTAGAACCATCCTCCAGTTCAAAAACATCCTTATTCTGGATATTCAGCATCTTTTTTAAATACTGGGTATATGCATTGTCCTCATAGGTCGCCCCGACGGGAAGATTAGCGTGATTCGCCCCTGATATTTTCCCCAGTGTATAAGTAACCGTTTCGGGATATTTGCCATACGGTGTGTGGATAGCCTCCACCATCTGGACGGAATCCTTTTTTTCCTGTTCTGTCCTTGATGCAGCCGGAACATCAGCCTTTGAAGCTGTACGTTCCTGTCCCTCCGATTTTCCACAGCTGCCCAGCAAAAGCGCAGCCAGCCCCGCAGAAATAAAACACTTGGTCAGCAGGGATTTCCTCAAGCGCTTCTTACACCTTTTTTTCCTCATGCCGTCTCAATCCCGCTCCTTTCCTGTGGTTCGTCTATCTGTTTTGGAATACAGATCTCCACGCTGGTCCCTTCCCCTTCTCTGCTTTCAATCGTCACACTGCCCTTCTCTTTATAAAGCAGTTTAATCCTGTCATATACATTATGTACGCCGTATCCGGGAGACTGATATCCCAGAATCTGTTCTGCCTGTTCCTTTGGCATCCCATTTCCGTTATCTCTGACAATAAACGACAGCATGTCCTGTTCTTCCTTCACGATAATCCACAACTGCCTGTCATCCTTTTCCGAAGGGTCCAGACCGTGGTCGATCGCATTTTCAACAAGCGGCTGGAGAATCAATTTCGGAATCTCACAGCCATATACCGCCTCATCCACGTCCTCGATTACCCGGAAGCTATTGTCATGCATGATCAGCTGGATCCGAAGATAGGCACGGATATTGTTCACTTCACTCTCAACCGTAGTCATCGTTTCTCCACGGTTCAGACTTGTCCGGTAATAGGTGGACAGGTCTAATGTAACCCTGCTGATGTCATCCTCACCTGCCTCGATTGCCTTCCAGTTGATGATAGACAGCGAGTTATACAGGAAGTGGGGATTAATCTGCGCCTGAAGCGCACGCATCTCTGTATGCTGGAGTTCGATCTTTGCCTCGTATACCTCTGAAATCAGCTTATCAAGCTCATCCATCATGCGGCTGAAAGAACGGATCAGCGTCCCGACTTCATCCTTAGAGTCACTGTGCACAGTTACCTTGCGGAATCCCAGATGTACCTGGTTCATATTTTCTGTCAGGCGTTCCAGACAGGACACAAGCCTTTTGGAAAAGAAATAACTAAGCGCCGCAAGCAGGATAATGCAGATTCCGATAATGGGAATGTTGCGCATAACCAGAAGATATGTGGATTTCGTAATGATTTTTTCCGGGCGGTATATGCAGAACGTCCAGTCTGTATTGGACATCTTCTGCTCGGAACAGACGTAATTCTCACGGAGGTATTCCAAAGACTCAGCCTTCTCTGGCCGGTAGTCCGGTTCCATCGAATAACTGGAATAGACGACATTCCCCTCCGTGTCAAACACAAGTCCCCCCGTATTGTCCTTCAGCAGGTTGCTGAAGGGCTCCAGTACTTTCGCATAGTCCAGACGCATCTCAAGGACCGCCGAGATATCTTCATTCCCGTAGAACTTCCTCGCGGCCACGATCTCACGGTCGGCCCCCCTCTTCACAAACCATTCCAGAAGGCTGCGTCCTGTCAGCCGTGAATACCATTCCTGATCACGGATCTCAGACATCGGAATCAGGGTCGTCCCGTGCGCCACCTCGATATTGTCGGAATATATCGTGATCCCCTTGATTTCCTGATGGTAAACAAGCGGCATCTCAAGGAGAGGGTCAACGACATCCGTATAGCGGATATAGGTTTCATAGTCCCGGCTCTCCTTCTGGCTCAGGACATTGCGCAGATCCTGGGAATACGACAGATAATCAATCAGGTTCTCATAGATCTGCACCTGGTTCTCGATACTCTCCACGGCCTGGTTCACTGACTTATCCATACTGTCAGTCTCCCGCTCCTTCAACTGCCTGATCATGCCCGTCTGCATGTAGGCAACAATGATAATAACCGGCAGAATCCCCGCCGCGATCGTAAGCAGCGCAATCTTGTAGCGGTATTTTAAATCTTTATACTTCTGAAGTATTTTCCTGTTCATTCGCATCTCCCCGCCTGCAGGATTCCGGCGAAGTCCCGAAGAACTCCCGGAAACTCCTGCAGAAATAAGACGTATTTGAAAATCCCACCGACTTTGCAATCTGCGTAATCTTCATGTTTGTATCCTGCAGCATTTCCTTTGCTTTGTTCATCCTCACGTCCCTTATAAAACGGTTTAGGTTCATCCCGGTCTCTTCTTTGAAAACTGCACTTAAATAACCGGCGGACAGGTAAACCTGTTCGGCCAGCATCTCCACACTCAGGTTTTTATCATAGTTATGGTAAATATAACTTTTCACCTGCGTAATTTCTCTCCTGAATCCTTCATTCGTCTCCTGCTGGTAAGCCTCCAGTTCCCGGATCGACTTCTCGGTAATATCCAGCACCTCACGGATTGTCTTGCAACGGTACAGCCTGTCCACGGTTTTGGACAGTTCCTTTTCTGCATCAGAAGACATGGCCTGAAAGATTTCTTTCACAATGCTTGAAAAGACAAATTTTACATACATCTCTGAAAACTGCTTCTCCGTGCGGTACTTCTGTTCGAGCCTGTGAAAATCCTGCCGCAGGTGCGTCATATCTTTATATTTGATATCCTCTGAAATGCTCCCGAGGATTTCTGCATCCTTCACGGCCGCCGTACTAACATCTTCCTGCTCCTGCCCCACAGTGAACACATGCTGCTTCGGCTGGTAGAATTGCTCCTCCAAAAGTTCTTCCATCCGCTGGAACTGTCCGGGCAGCTTCGAGGTATCCCCTGTCTCTTCACTGATCACAAAATAGCACTCCGTATCGTAACGCTGGCGGAAGAACTGGTACATCTGGTTCGCAAGCATTTCATAATCCGCGTACTTCTCCCTGAATAAAAAGAGGGACTCATTCGAATTCAGGTTCAGGTAAAAAAAGGCCCTGCCGGTCTGCTCTTTCAGGCTTGAAACGAAATGCTCCTCCTCTGTCTCGAAAAAATTATCGGAACTCGCCGCAAGAATCATCCTCACATATCCATCGAGCTCCCCGCCCGCTATTTCATCCAGTTTCCGTTCTTCCTCCTCATTTCCCGTATAGAGATAATTCAGCAGAAAATACTTCTTCAGATAACTTTCTTCCACAGTCCGCTTTTTCTCCTGTTCGAACCGTGCCTTAAGCTTCTCTGTAATCCTTGTAAATGTTTTATGAAACTCCGCGGGGTCTACCGGCTTAAGGACGTAATCCACAACACCGTACCGCAGTGCATCTCTTGCATATGTAAAATCGTTATAGCCGCTAAAGATCACGATCTCCATATCGGGATACATCTCCCTCGCCTTCTTCGTCAGCTCCAGTCCGTTCATATAAGGCATCTTGATATCGGAAAACAAAATATCAACCGGCCCTGCGCTCAAAATCCCAAGGGCCGCCTTCCCATTTTCCGCCTCCAGGATCTCCAGTTCTTCTTCCTCCCGTTTCAAAAGAAATTTGATTCCGTTTCTCTCCAGTTTCTCATCGTCTACAATCAATATCGTAATCATTTCCCATTCCCTTTTACATGTCCGAAAACAGCAGTATTCCTCTGCCACACCTGACAGAAGAATACTGCTGCTTCCATATTAACGAGTCCCTTTTATTGTAAATCATATAACTCAGGATTACAAGCTTATTAGCCCTTCACTGCCCCTGCGACAACGCCTTCGATGATGTATTTCTGGCAGGCAAGATAGAAAATGATAATCGGCACGATCGCCAGTACGAGTGTCCCCATCATTGCCCCCATATCTACAGAGCCGTACCCGCCTTTTAAGTACTGCACCGCGATCGGAATTGTCTTATACTTCCTTGTATCCAGTACAAGTGACGGGAGAAGGTAGTCATTCCAGATCCACATGGCCTGCAGGATGGTGACTGTAACACAGGTCGGTTTCGTGACAGGCATAACGATCCTGAAAAATGTCTGGATCGGCGTACATCCGTCCATCATTGCCGCTTCCTCGATCTCCAGCGGGATGGATTTCATGAACCCGGTAAACATAAAGACCGATAGTCCCGCCCCGAATCCCAGATAGATAATAATAATCCCCCAGGGATTTCCCAGTTTGAGCATGTTTGCAATCTTGGACAGTGTATACATCTCCATCTGGAACGGCACGATCATCGCAAACAGACACATCAGATACAAGATCTTGGTAAACTTCGTATGCACTCTGCTGATATACCATGCACACATTGAGCAGCAAAGTATAATCACAGCTACCGAGCCGATTGTGATAAACAAACTCCAGCCGAATGCCTCGAGCAGGCCAGTTTTTTCGATACCGCGTACATAGTTCTCCAGACCTACAAACATATTGTCCGTCGGGATCTTAAACGGGAATTTACTGATATATGCCTTCTTCTTAAAAGAATTGAGAATAACCAGCGCGATCGGATATAAGTACAGCAGGCTGATGATTGTAAATATCAGGGTCAAGAGCCATCCGTGTTTCGTTTTTCTTGGATTCATTACTGCTGCACCTCCTTCGACCTCGTCAGTTTATTCTGTAAGACTGCAATGACGCCTACAATGATGAAGAATACAACGGCTTTCGCCTGTCCGACGCCTTCATACCCGGTCCTTCCATAAAATGTATTATAGATATTCAGGGCGAGCAGTTCAGACATCTTGGACGGAGCACCGTTCGTCAGTGCCAGGTTCTGGTCAAAGAGCTTGAATCCGTTTGTCAGCGTCAGGAATGTACAGATCGTTATCGACGGCATAACCATAGGAATTGTAACGCTCTTTAAAATCTGCCGTGGGCTTGCGCCGTCAATCTTGGCCGCCTCGATCAGTTCCCCCGGTATGTTCTGGATACCGGAAATGTAAATAATCATCATGTATCCGACCTGCTGCCAGCACATCAGGATTACCAGCCCCCAGAACCCGTAGACGGATGAATATGTCAGTGTCCGCTCAAACTTTGCCAGAATACCGTTCAGCAGCAGCTGCCAGATATACCCGAGCACGATACCACCGATCAGGTTCGGCATAAAGAAGACTGTACGGAAGATATTCGTCCCCTTAATTCCTTTTGTCAGAAGAAGCGCCACCGCAAAAGCAAGCACGTTTATAAGCAGCACGGATGCAACCGTGAACAGCGCCGTATACCACATCGAATGCAGAAAGGTCGGGTCATCCAGTATCTTAACATAGTTCTTTAAACCGACAAATGTTCCGTCCGTCACCGTTGTAAACTTACAAAAGGATAAATAGATTCCCAGCAAAAACGGGGCTATGAATCCAATTGTAAATGCAATCAGTGTAGGAAGTACAAACACCGGAAAATATTTCTTTATCGCTTTTTCCATCTTCTCACTCCTCACTTAGATAAAAAGCTCCGCCAGAACTGCCGGAGCTTTTTTTGCTATGCTATATCTTCAGATCTACTCGTTTGCTGCCTTGTATTCTTCAGCCCAGCCGTCAACGAATGCTGTCTTCACTGCATCCCATTCTCCGGTTCCCTGTGCGTATTCCAGAAGAGCGCTTCCCACATTATTCTTCCAGTTTTCGGAAGGCATTGTTGTGAAATTCCAGCTTACAGGTGTTTTGCCTGCTTTTGTGTACTCGTCGTTTGCTTCTACAAGCGGATTGGATGGAAGGTAATCATCAAAAGTAGTAAACGGTGTTACGAATCCCATCTCAGTTGACAGAGCTTCGCGTCCTGCATCGCTCTCAACTACCCATTTCATAAAGTCCAGAGTTGCCTGAATATCTTCTTCGGATGCATTCTTATTCACGCACCAGTAGTTTTCAGAACCTGTGCAGAGTCCCTGATCTTCCTCTCCCTTTGCACCGATGTAGATTGGAAGCATTCCAAGGTCTTCGTCTGCTACTTCATTGTCTTTAATATCATTATAAGCCCATGTACCGTTCTGATAGAATACAGCCTCACCGAGTGCAAACTCAGATGCCGCATCATCACCTGTCTTAGAAGAAATCAGGTTTGGTTCACATGTTGAATCTGTGATATAGAGATCCCAGATATTTTTGTAGTTGTCCAGATATGTTCCTTTAATTGCATCTGTAGATGTGATTCCCTCATCCTTATATTCGTAATAAATCGGCAGGTTAGCCAGATGAGTCTTGAATCTCCAGTCAGAGGAAGAGTCCATTCCTGCTGATGTAAACGCGCCTTCTACGCCCAGATCATCCTTATGTGCCTGAATGCCGTCTGCAACCTTCTTAAGAGCATCAAAGCTGTTGAGGTCATCAATTGATTTCACTTCTGCATCTGGCAGTTCAAAATATTTATTCAGCAGTGCTTTATTGTAGATGATGCCGTAAGTCTCGATTACATATGCGATTCCTTTGACTTCATCGCCTTCCTTCAATACATAATCATCGCTCTGTACATCTTTATAAACATCACTGTCTGCAAGATCATAGCAGTAGTCTTTCCATGTTGCCAGACCTACCGGACCGTTTACCTGGAATAACGTAGGAGCTTCGTCCTTGGCCATTTCAGATTTCAGCTGTGACTCGTATGTTCCAGAAGCTGCTGTCTGTACGTCTACCTGTACCCCGGTTTCATCTGTATATTGCTTCGCGAGGTCAACCCACTGGTCTGCCTGCTCCGGCTTGAAGTTCAGATAATACACCTTTCCGCTTCCGCCGCCCTTATCATCTGTTTTGGCTTTTTCCTCCCCGCCTTTACTGCCGCATCCTGCAACAAGGCCCGCTGCCATTGCTGCTGTCAACAGAACTGCAATCAATCTTTTCTTTTTCATAGTTTCTTCCTCCTTTTGATAAAACCTATGTTGTATCTGTTGAGTTCATTATAAGAAAATTCAGTAAATCAGGATATAATAAAAAATTCAGAAACATGTTCAATTTCCATGAACCTGTTTCTGAACTCTTATTTCCGCCCGCCATTTAAAATATCATCGATGATTCTGGATGCCTCACTTTTTGTAATCGTCTCCGGATCCCATTCCAGAGTCACGCCATTGTTGCGGATAAGGCGTTTCAGGAATCCGATCTGCTTGGGTGTAGCAGCCGTCTCCTTTTTCTGTTTATAATTCAGGGTTACCGGCTGAAACAGCTTAGGCTCCTTCTCCTCGAAATAGTGCGCCAGCGTCTGGTAAAGCTTCGCCGTAGCCAGCGCGTCATGATATGCCCGGTGCGCAGCCTGATTGTCGATATGGTAATAGTTACACAGGCTTCCAAGGCTTTTGGACTCCATGTCCTTATGCACCTTGCGGGCAATTTTCAGTGTGTCGATTCCTTCTCTTTCAAAAGTAAGCCCTTGGGAAAGCGCACAGACCTTCACGAAACTATAATCAAAGATCACGTTATGCCCAATCAGGATATCCTCCTCACAAAAATCGAGGAAATCCCGGACCACATCCTTGCTGCATCTTGCGCCGGATACCATGTCATTCGTAATCCCCGTCAGATTCGTGATCACGGGTGATATCTCCTCCTTCGGGCATGCAAACTCCATGAAACGGTCCTGTACCCTGCCGTCCCGGACTTTCAGCGCCCCGATCTCTATAATCTCATTCTGGTCAGGACAAAGCCCTGTTGTCTCTAAATCAAATGCGATATATGACCTTAACATGTCTCTCCTTCCTTTAACAGCGAAAGAACATCCAAAAGCGTATCATACCTGTGCCATGCCATGTTCAGAATCTCCTGATCCGGCTCTACCAGATCCGGTATGATGACAGCCCTCATTCCCGCAGCCACGGCAGAACGTATCCCCGACGGGGCATCCTCCAGTGCCAGTGCATGCTCCGGGGCAACCCCGATCCCGGCGCATGCCTTCTGGTAAATTTCAGGGTCTGGTTTGCCGGCTGAAACCATATCCCCGTAAACCGCACCGTCAAAATACTTTAAAAGGCCGTGTTCTGCCATCAGGCTTGAGGCATGGGCCCTTCTGGAAGAAGTTGCAAGAGCAGCCTTATACCCCTCTTCCTTTGCAAACCTCAAAAGCTCTTCTGCTCCCGGTTTTACCTCCAGCCCTTCCTCGTCCACGATCTGGTGGTACTTTTCACGTGTCAGGACAGAAAACCTGTCCATTGGGAAGTCCGGGCATACATGCTCCCGGAAATATGCTTCCCTCCGCTTCACATTGAACCCGATCGTATTATAAATATGTTCGCCGAACCTTTCATACCCCAGCACTTCACCTGCATAATCCCAGGAGCGCTGGACGACTCTCTCGGAATTGAAAATGAGCCCGTCCATATCGAAGACAAGCCCATATATAGGTGTTTGAAACTGATTACTCAAAATAAATCCCTCTGCCTGTACAATCATTAATATAAGTGACAACCGCTTCCAATTTCCCCACTGCAGTTTCCATTTCTTCCAGCTCTTCCCCGCGGAGGTCCTTTGAAACAAGAGATTTCTTTACATCCTTAAGCATATGAATAAGTTCCTGATTTTTACTGGCCATAATGACTTCTCCCTTCGTGCTTGTCTGCTTCTGTATATTACTGTTCCCTGAAAACAATCTTTCCTGTCTTCGCGTCCATACTCTCCACAATCGCCAGAGATTCCAGCTGGAATCCCAGATTACGGATACTGCGCCCGCCTGTCTGGAAACCCTTTTCCACTGCGATCCCGATTCCTTCCACCGTGGCGCCGGCTGACTGTACGATCTGGATCAGTCCCTGCAGTGCACACCCGTTTGCAAGAAAGTCATCGATAATCAGCACATGGTCATCCGGTGACAGGAACTTCTGAGCCACAATCACATTGTTCTTACATTTATGAGTAAAAGATTCCACCTCGGCCACATACATCTCACCTTCCAGATTGATGCTCTTTGCCTTCTTGGCAAACACAACCGGAACATGGAAATGCTGTGCCACGACACATGCGATGCCAATACCCGAAGCCTCGATTGTTAAAATCTTATTGATCGGTTTATCCGCAAAACGCCTCTTGAACTCTTTTCCCATCTCATCAAACAGATCGATGTCCATCTGGTGGTTCAGGAAACTGTCGACTTTCAGTACATTTCCTTCTTTCACAATCCCGTCTTTTAAAATTCTTTCCTCTAAAATATTCATCCCTGCGGCTCCTTTTGTTCTTTATCCCTGCTTTATTTTAATATCTTAATATCCTTTTCCGGCATGTTGGCCTGTACAATCTCCAAAACGCCCTGCTCGTCAAACGCCTTTCTTGTCATAACAAGGGCATACTGCCTCTCATAATAAAAACCGGCTGCCTTTTTCGTAATCCGTACCTTCCTGATCTCTTTCCATGTAAAGAACTTCTTATTCTTGTTCTGTATCACAGCAATCCCCCGGTCTGAAACAGAAAATGTAACGGGCTCGCGGTAAATCTGATTATTCCGCATCTGCCTTGCTGCATCGGTCCTCAGCTGAAACGGCGTGGAAAAAGCCATTGCAGCGGCAATTACGATCAGTGCAACCATCCAGCTTATACTGATTCTCCCAACCGCATACATCACCACCCCTGCTATCAAAAATGCAATGGAAAAAACTATGGAAAAAATTCCGGTTAATCCCGAATAGGAGTGGTGCAGCATAAAATCATACAGTGAATCTTTCGTCATCTGCATCTTAAATTTCTTTTCTCTGTTCCCCATGATAAAATAACCTCTCTTTTAATTTTCTTCTTCATCCTTATGGAAGATCTCAAAGACCTTGCGCAGAAGATAAGAATTCAGCCATGTGACCAGTGACACCCCTATCACGATCCAAAGCGCAATCCCTATCATCAGGGTACTTGTATTCAGAAATGTCAGAATCACAGGCCCCGCCGTTATCACGAGCATAAGAAGTGTATAAGGCAGTTTTGCCACTGACAGTATCAGGGCGTTCTTAAATGTATTCCGAATCGAGTTCTCGTAACGGGCAGTCAGCGGGAACACATAGATTACTACGCAGAGCCATACAATGCTGAATATAATAAAAATACTCTGGAACACGGTCCTCATCGTAGACGACATTCCTGCAGCCACTCTGGAATCAATTCCGATTATGATACCGAGTACGGCCAGAATCAGCCAGATAAGCGTACTCTTTTTAAAGTTCTCTTTAAAAGCCCCCAGAAACCCTTTTACAATATAACCTTCTTCATTCTTTACGACCTTCAGCATCACTGTATAAAGAGCCGTGGTCGATGCCCCTATCGTCACAAGCGGGATAGAACATACGACCCAGAGAATATTCAGCAGCATAAAATCACAAAGTCTGCCCAAAGCCCGCATTACTACATTATCTGTCCAATTCATGTTACTCCTCTTTTCTTGCTGTACTATACTTTCTGTTTCCATATCTGTCCGCAATTTGGACAAAATGGAATTCCGTCACACCTTGTCGAATCACGCCGGATTTTGAAACATAAAATAATTATACTTGAAAAGGCCAAAGGACACAACACACATTTCAAGAATTTTTTTATCTAGATACTGATAGCCGCTCTGCCTGTAAATTGTAAGATTTAAGGGCCGGGCGGCTATTACCTTTTATTCCTATTGTATTGGCTCAAAATCGGAGGCCGGGTGCTTGCAGATTGGACATATAAAATCGGCCGGAAGTTCTTCCCCCTCATATACATATCCACAGATCTTGCAGATCCACCCCTTTTTCTTCACCGGCTGTGGAGCCGGCTTGATATTCTTGTGGTAATAAGTATATGTTACCGATTCGGCATCGGACAATACTTCCGCATCTGTAACATCCGCAAGGAACATCGTATGGCTTCCCAGATCTGTTTCAGAAATCACTTTTCCTGAAATATATCCGTTCACCATATTGTCCGGATAAGCGATCCCGTTCGCTGCACGTGAAAAGGCGAAATCTGCCATCTTATCAACATCTCTCCCGCTCTGGAAACCGAAATGTTTAAAGAGCTCAAAATCAGCCTCTGTATCGATCATGGAAACATTGAATTCCTTCGTCTTCATAATCATGTCGTGCGTATAGTTCTGCTTGTTAACTACAATAATGATCCTGTTCGGTTCCGCCGTCACCTGCATCGCCGTATTGATAATACATCCGTTGTCCTTTTCCCCGTCTTTTGCCGTCAGTACAAATAAGCCGTACGTCAGCTTAAACATTGCCGCCTGATTCATATGATGTCCTCCTCTATATTCTTTCTTTTCTTTTAAACTGTATAAAGCAAGTATATCATAGAAGGGCACAAAAAAACAGCCGGATTATTCCGACTGTTCTTTATAAGCGGGTGATGGGAATCGAACCCACGTATCTAGCTTGGAAGGCTAGTGTTCTACCATTGAACTACACCCGCGTCATCTCTGACACGAGTGATATCATACCATACCTTTTTTTATATTGCAATACCTAATTTAAAATTTTTTTAATTTTTTTGTATTTCTTATTTTTTCCATGCGCCTTTCACTGGTGGTTCCTTTTCAGACTGTGTCGCTCCTTCCCTCTTGCCAATCCCTGAAAATTGTTTTATATTAATAACTGTCCAGATACCTGAACCAAAATATATAGAGAGGAGTTAAAGAGATGAATCTGAACCAGATTGCCATGCTCCAGAAGTTCAAAAGCAGCTTCGACCAGTTCCGCAGTAACCATCCGAAATTTCCAATGTTTGTACAGGCGGTTGCACAGGATGCCCTTGTGGAAGGCACAATTATAGAAATAGCTGTAACATCTCCCGGAGGGAAACATTACAGCTCTAATATTAAATTAAAGGAAGAGGATATTGAGCTTATGAAGATGATTCAGCAGATGAACGTCTGAATCATGCCCTGTTTTGCAGGACACCCGGTATTTTTAAAATACGTGGTGTCCCCCGAATTTCTCAAGAAAAACTTCCCGGGGCAGCGGTTCTGAAAAAAAGTACCCCTGCCCTACATCACAATGAAATTCTTTCAGGATATTTAGCTGGTCTTCATTTTCAATACCTTCTGCCGTGGATATTACCTGATTCAGTCTCCTGCACATATCAATCGAATTTTCAACCACAATCCTTGCCTTTGGATTACTTTTCAGATCATCCACCAGACTTTTATCCAGCTTCAGTTCCACGAAATTCATGTTAATAAGGATCGCCAGATTTGAATACTGGTAGCCATAGTCATCAAGTGATACAACAAACTTGTACTTTTCAAAATCTTCCATCAGCCCCTTTAAGGCTCTTGGCTCCATCTGGCTGACACTCTCAGTCACTTCGATCACGAGCAGCTCGGGCGGTACTTCATACCGTTCCCTGATCTCGGCAAGCCTGTTCACGACGCGGCTTCCCATCAGGCTGAGCCGTGAGAAATTAACAGATACCGGAACCGGGGTGCCCCCGCTTTTTATCCATTCCTGAAGCAGCTTACACACTTCTTCGAAGGCATAGCAGTCCAGATACTGGATCACGCCCTCCGTTTCGTAAAGGGAAATAAACTTATCCGGAAGAAGGATTTCTCCGTCTTCGCCCTCACGCCGCATCAGTGCTTCTGCACCGACCATCGCGCCCGTTTCCAGATTGATCTTCGGCTGGAGGTAGATTTCAAACCGTCCTGCCTCGATGTCACGGACCAGTTTTCTGGCAAGTGCTTTATGCTGCAGACGCCTGCCATCCAGTACGGATCCATAATAGACCTGCTTTTCCACATACATCATGCTGTCGCTGTAACCAATCTGCTCCTCAATATTGACGTTTCCCCTGCCAAAATTAACACCCATAGAGAAATCGCAGATACATTCATCCTCCGCATAATCTCTCAGGCCGTCCAGACGCTCCTCAAATTCTTCCTTCGTCCCGTCTATATACAATGCAATAAACTCATCCCCACCGATCCGGTAGGAATATTCCGGGAAATACCGCCGTATCCCCTGTGCCACGCTCCGGATCATTTCATCTCCATATGGATGGCCAAAATGGTCATTTGCATACTTCAAACCATTAATATCCACGAATACTACGCCCAGTGACTTTAAGTGTGCAGCTTTTAGGTCCTCGATTTTCTCCAGATAACTGTTCCGGTTTCCCAATCCTGTCAGCGCATCGACATGGCTTAAATCCTTCAGTTTATAAATCATCCGGCGTTTGTAAATATCATTACTCACAAAGAATGCAACCGAATGAAGCAGGCTGACCTGTTCTATATCCTTCGTCGGGTTATCCACACCGATAAATCCGGCAATCTTCTTTTCACCCCCATACTTTTCAGAAGTCTCCTCCCAGATCGGCGCCGCCATATGCCTCCTAACGCCCAGCGCCTGAAGTATCTCTGGCAGCTTGGCCTCCCCTTCTTCACAGTATTTTGGGAAACAAACCGCCTCTTCCTCCTCAAAATGCTCATTCCACTGGGCCACATACTCCATCGGTATATCCTGAAGTTTCTCCTTTCTGGACATCAGATCTTTCCTGTGCCATTCATAGGTATTAGACACCGTGTTTTCAGAATAATTACATTCATAGATAAATGCATGCTCTGCCCTGTAAAAGCCCCCGATAATCTCCAGAAGACTATGGATCGCCACATCCATGTCTTCATTCCCTGAAAGCGCATGAATACACTGTACAACTGTCTCCTCGGCAGAAAGCTGCCGCTCCAGATCTTTATTGTGTACCTCACTATCCGTGATATCCACGCAGATCTCCAGCCTGTAATCCTTCCCGTCGATCTCAACAAGCTTATCACGCAATTTAAAATATTTCCCCAGTTTTTCATTATAATGTTTCCATGTATAAAAACGCTCTTTTGTTATGCGGTCATTCGTACAAAAGGGGCACGGGGTTTTCCGGTTCTGAAAGAGTTCATAACAATATCTGCCCTTATAATCTTCCCCCGGAGCCAGGTCAAGAGTTTCCCGCATAGCCTGATTCAGATAAATCACTTCATATGTTTCCGGATCAGAGATATAGGCTATATTTTCACTTTCATCCACAATCAGAGGATATATCTTTTCTTTTTCAACCATATCATTCACCTGTTTATCCTTCCGCGCCTGCATAAAACATAAGGCATCTCATATTAATTATTCAGCATGTAAAAGAGCTGCCATCTTCCAGACGTATACTGCTATGCTCTGATATTCTTTTTATTATACTATATTTTTTCACGATTTCCTATACAGATTCATGGAAATTTGACAAATGCTTCTTTGACTTATCCTGATAAAAGTAATATAATTCCATAAGACATAATAGAAAAGGGAGTAGTGAAAGATGAGCAAAAGAATCGATAAGAAAAAACTGAAGAGACAAAGTGACTTAACCTCAGGCAATGCAGGCGCAACACTTGCCGCACCAGTATCTGAACCGGCACCATCCGTCAATCCGAAGGCCTGCATGCAGACAGACTTCTTCATCCAATATCAGAATCAGGAATATCTGGAGAGGGAGATTATAGACAAGATCAGGGAAAAATGCAAAGCTGAAGGAACCGAGCTTTCGGCTGCTGGAAAGCTTTGTGTATATCTGAAACCTGAAGAGGGGAAGGCTTACTACACATATGGTGATATCAACGGATTTGTAGAAGCATAGTCCGTGTTCTTTTCCCACAAAAAACTCCCCGCAGAGCCTGTTCTGCCGGGAGTTTTCTTATATCCATTTTAATCAGGTCCTATTCTTTTCCGTCAAAGCAGTACGTACAGAGCTTGCATGCCGGAAGCCCGATAGATTCCACCAGGTCATCCAGCCTGTGATAGCGCAGGCTCGTGAAATTCTGGCGTCTGCGAACTTCTTCCACCATTTCCTCATAGCGCTTGCAGCATGGGTCTGCATACTCGGCCAGGATTTCAGGCGTTACTTCCTCCTCACGCTCCTCAATGATCCTTCTGGTAATCAGGTCCAGTTCCGATTTAGAGCGGGAGAAATTCAAATATTTACATCCAAACAATAACGGCGGGCATGCCGGACGGACATGTACTTCTTTTGCACCGCTCTGGTAAAGAAATTCCGTCGTCTCCCTTAACTGGGTTCCTCTTACGATAGAATCATCAATGAGAAGCAGTTTTTTATTTTCAATCAGTGCCTGAACCGGGATCAGCTTCATCTTTGCAATCAGATTTCTCTGGCTCTGGTTGGTCGGCATGAAAGAACGGGGCCAGGTTGGTGTATATTTAATAAACGGGCGGGCATAGGGGATCCCTGATTCATTGGCATAACCAATCGCATGGGCGATTCCGGAATCAGGCACCCCGGCAACAACATCGGGTGTTACACTGCCGGCATCACGCTTTGCAAGCATACTTCCACATTTGTAGCGCATCTCCTCTACATTGACCCCTTCGTAGGAAGACGTGGGATAACCATAATATACCCATAGGAAAGAACACATTTTCATCTCTTCTCCCGGAGGGCTTACCGTCTCAACACCGTCCGGTGTGATAAATACGATCTCAGAAGGTCCCAGTTCTTTATAATCACTGTATCCAAGATTAATGTATGCGAAATTTTCGAAGGAAACACAGTATGCGTCCTCTTTTTTGCCAACTACAAGCGGAGTTCTGCCGTACCTGTCTCTGGCCGCATATAGTCCTTCCGGCGTCATCAGAAGCAGAGTCATCGACCCGTCTACAATCTTCTGTACATATTGTATTCCGGCGGTAATCGTGTCAGCTTTACAGATCAGGGATGCAATCAGTTCCGTAGCGTTAATCTGGCCGCCGCTCATCTCCTGGAAATGAGTGTGTCCGTTCTCATATACCTTATCCAGCAGTTCATCCATATTGTTAATCTTACCGACCGTTGTAATTGCAAAACTTCCAAGATGTGACTGGATTAAAAGCGGCTGCGGCTCATAATCGGAAATACAGCCGATCCCTAAATTTCCACTTAATTCTTCCACATCTTTATCAAACTTGGTACGGAACGGTGAGTTCTCAATATTGTGAATCGCTCTTTGAAATCCGTCTTCTCCAAATGTTGCCATTCCACCTCTTCTGGTTCCCAGATGAGAATGGTAGTCCACGCCGTAGAAAAGCTCTAATGTACAGTTAGTCTTAGACGCCACACCAAAAAAACCACCCATGTTTTATTCTCCTTCTCAAAACAAATTTTCATCAGTACAGTACGGGTCTGCACAGTAACAGCCCGTGACAGCATACAGTGTACCACATTAAACTTCCAGACGTAAAGTAACAGTCTGTCATTTTTCGAGATATTTATCCCGGAGTTTTTGTTTATTATCAACAGAAAGCCCAAGCTGGTTTTCCAGATAAGCATCCATCGACCCGTAGTTTTTATCAATCGTATCCAGTGCTTTTTCCAGATATGCCTGTTCTGCCCCGGCCATTGACTTCGCCGCTTTTACGGCCTCTTCTGGGAGCCCTTTGCTTCGGATAAACTGTTCTAACTGCTCAATGTTTTCGCGGTAATACTGGTTCGTAAGTATGTAGTCTTCCAAAATTGTTTCCCTGTCTACACCCAGCGCAGATAAAATCAGCACAGAGCCAAATCCTGCCCTGTCTTTTCCTGCTGTACAATGCCACAGAATGGCTC
The DNA here is from genome assembly GCF_003479085.1 of Clostridium sp. AF19-22AC. Taxonomy (NCBI): domain Bacteria; kingdom Bacillati; phylum Bacillota; class Clostridia; order Eubacteriales; family Clostridiaceae; genus Clostridium; species Clostridium sp. AF19-22AC. The sequence continues at coordinate 52,848 of NZ_QUGN01000018.1, forward strand.
CCTCCCCATGATTGAGAAGGACCTCAAAAAAGTTAGAATATCCTTTCTGTGATACCGGGCTTAGTGCAATATCTACATACATATTCTCCATCGCACCGCTCGTAATGAACCCCATCACCTTTTCCAGCGGAAACGCACCTCCTGCCGCAGCCGCCGCCATTCCCTGATTCTCTTTCGCTGATTCGTCAAGAATACCAAAGTGGTAGCTGCACACACCCTCAATCTCAGGGTCAGGCGCCGCCTCTCTCTCAAATGTTGTCCTGAAATCTACCACTTCCGTCAGGTGATATACATTCTTCAGACGGTCCAGATCCCCTTCTTTAGCATCCGCCAGTTTTCCCGTGCGCAGCAGTACGTCCTTTTTAATGCGCCTTGAATCCGCCCCGGTATAGCCGCCGAGCTGTCTGGCATTGCCGATACCGGTAAGGCCTATTGATTTTAAATCCATACCTGCCTCCTGTTTTTACATCATACTTTTTTCGTGCTTTTTGAAAAAAGCACACTCTGTTTTATATTATAGCCTGTTTTCACGTGTTGTACAAGAAGCGTTACTCTTCGGACCGGGTTTCCAGCCTAAACTGATTTTTCTTATACGTCAGCAGCCCATCCTTCTGCATTCTGGACAGTTCAGCCGACAAGGCGCTTCGTTCCACTGACAGATAGTCGGCCAGCTGCTGCCGGTTGAATGGTATCACCACACTTTGTCCTCCCTGACGCAGGACCTCCTGTGACAAATAGGACAAAAGCCTCTCCCGGATCGTTTTCGGTGTAATATGATTGATCTTCTGCGTCAGATTCAGGTTCTTCGACGCCATGATCGTCACCAGATTCCTGATCAGACGCTGATGGTGGCTGCACGAGGAAGCACATGTGCTCATAACCTTCCATACATCCAGAAACAGGACTTCCGATGGCCTGACCGCAATCACATCCGCGAACATCGGCTCTTCAGATATACAGGCATAAGTCTCCGCAAACACCTCCCCCGGCATTATATTCCCGATAATGTTCTGGTTCCCCCACACATCTGTCCTCACAATATGAATCCCGCCTGACAGCAGCAGTCCCATTTTGTGTATGGCCTGCCCCGCATGAAAGATGGTGTACTCCTTCGGAAAAGATTTTTCCTGCGCCCCCAGGCACCCCAGCATCTCTTCTGCCTCCTGCTTTGTGCAGCCCTTAAATAATTCTGTATCCGCAATAAACTGATAATCCATTTTTTTCACCTATACAATCTTTTTCTAATTTCGTTGTTTTAGCAACATGATTATATTTTAAAGTATAGTACAATACGTATATCAAGTCAAAGTCCTGCATCAGACTGTGGGTATGAATGCTTGTAGAAATGCTTGTTGAAAACCAGGAGGATTCAAAATGATACGAAAAATTATAGAAATCAACGAAGAAAAGTGTAACGGCTGCGGTCTGTGTGCCGAAGCCTGTCACGAAGGTGCAATCGAAATGGTTGACGGCAAAGCCCGTCTCATGAGGGACGATTATTGTGACGGACTGGGGGACTGCCTTCCGGTCTGCCCCGCCAATGCCATCAGTTTTGTAGAGCGCAAGGCCGCTGCCTATGACGCCGATGCTGTAAAAAAGCATCAGGAAGAAAAAACGGATGGCCAGCTGCGTCAATGGCCGGTACAGATCAGGCTTGCCCCTGTCACAGCCCCTTATTTTGAAGATGCGAAGCTTCTGATCGCAGCCGACTGCACCGCCTACGCTTATGCAAACTTCCACAAAGATTTCATGCGCGGGAAAATCACACTGGTGGGCTGTCCGAAACTTGACGCGGTGGATTATGCAGAAAAACTGACCGAAATCCTGACCCATAACCATTTTCAGAGTGTCACCGTCGCACGCATGGAAGTCCCCTGCTGCGGCGGACTTGAGCAGGCTGTGAAAACTGCGCTGATTAACAGTAAAAAAATGATCCCGTGGCAGGTTGTCACATTCACTACCGATGGAAAAATACTCGATGTATAAATAAACACCCCGAAAAGGGAATGCGCTTCTTATGTGAAGGCATCCCCTTTTTCATACCCTATGACAATTTTGTGGCCCAGTATTCAACTGCTGCCTTTAAGAATCCTGCACAGCCCGGTACGTCACTGTCATAATATTTCGTAAACCGTTCATCTGCCGTGTACATCTGCACCACACCAATATGTGCCTGTACGGAATATTTCTTCCAGGTCATACACAGCCATTCCTTATGAAGCCCGGCAATTCTTTTTCCTGCTTCACTCTCTGGTTCTTCCCCGGTACGTACGGCTACATTCAAACTTTCACAAATCTCTTTTTCCAGCCTCCGAAAGTCTTCATATTCCTCTTCTGTCATATTCAACAGTTTCTGATTTGATCCATCCACTTCTGCATCCCCGTATCTGCTTCTGATCTCCTGACCATAAGCCTCCTCGTTTTTCATAACAGCATCCCTTTTGAATGCTTCGAATTTTTCCTGATTGCTCATCGTAATTTCTCCCTTCATTGACGAGATCGTCTTCTTCACGGCAGTTATCATACTGTTGATCCTGAGCTGCTCTTTTTCAAGCTCCTCAAGATGTTCATGGAGGGCGTCCATAATATTAAAATCGTCACCATACAGAATCTCCGCAATCTGTTCCAGCTTAAGCCCGCGTTCACGGTAAAATAAAATCTGCTGCAGCAGCTCCAGTTCCCGCTCCCCGTAGTAACGGTATCCCGATTCCCGGACACCTGCCGGCTTCAATAATCCGATGCTGTCGTAGTAACGCAGGGTACGTGCACTGATACCCGCGATTTCCGATACCTGTCTGATACTGTATTCCATAAGTCTTACCTCCTGCCGTAATTCGAATATACCAGTTGACGCAGCGTCAAAGTCAAGTGGGGATTTATATTTTTATTTTGTATTTCAGGATAAGTGATCCTGTTTCTTCTATATTTATTATATCTGCTTATTAAGAATTATTACAGGCCTTTATATGCTTTTCATATTTAGACATTTTTTTACAATATACGCTCATCTTCGCGATAATTTTCTTTACTTCCACTGCCCTTGTCTACTATAATGTTATTTGACAGGTTATGCCAATTCATAAATTTAAAATAAATAGGAGGACAAAGTATGTCACAGAGAACAGACATTCACAAAGTACTTATCATCGGGTCAGGCCCGATCATCATCGGGCAGGCATGTGAGTTTGACTACTCCGGCACCCAGGCTTGTAAGGCACTCAGAAATTTAGGTTATGAAATCGTTTTGGTGAACTCCAATCCCGCGACTATTATGACGGACCCGGAAACAGCAGATGTTACCTACATCGAACCGCTGAATGTGGAGAGACTGGAACAGATTATCGCAAAGGAACGTCCTGACGCGCTGCTCCCGAACCTTGGCGGCCAGTCCGGACTGAATTTATGTTCGGAGCTTGCTTCGGCAGGTATTCTGGAAAAATACGACGTAGAGGTTATCGGTGTTCAGGTAGATGCCATTGAACGCGGGGAGGACCGTATCGAATTTAAAAAAGCCATGAATGAACTCGGCATCGAGATGGCAAGAAGCGAAGTTGCCTATACCGTTGAGGAAGCACTTGCAATCGCTGACGGGCTTGGATACCCGGTTGTTCTGCGCCCTGCATACACGATGGGCGGCGCCGGCGGCGGACTTGTTTATAACAGGGATGAATTAAGGACCGTATGTGCACGCGGTCTCCAGGCCAGCCTTGTCGGACAAGTACTGGTGGAAGAATCGATCCTTGGCTGGGAAGAGCTGGAGCTTGAGATTGTCCGCGACAAAGATAACAACATGATCACCGTCTGCTTCATCGAAAACATCGACCCGCTCGGAGTACATACCGGTGATTCCTTCTGTTCCGCACCGATGCTGACAATCTCTGAAGAGTGCCAGAAACGTCTTCAGGAGCAGGCTTACAAGATCGTGGAATCCGTACAAGTGATCGGCGGTACAAACGTACAGTTTGCACACGATCCGGTGAGCGACAGAATCATCGTCATTGAGATTAACCCGAGAACCTCACGTTCCTCCGCCCTTGCTTCCAAAGCAACTGGTTTCCCAATCGCACTTGTCTCCGCTATGCTTGCTACCGGACTGACCTTAAAAGATATCCCGTGCGGCAAATACGGTACTCTGGATAAGTACGTTCCTGACGGAGATTATGTAGTCATCAAGTTCGCGCGCTGGGCATTTGAAAAGTTCAAAGGCGTCGAGGACAAACTCGGTACACAGATGCGCGCAGTCGGTGAAGTCATGAGTATCGGAAAGACATACAAAGAAGCTTTCCAGAAGGCAATCCGCAGTCTGGAGACCGGACGTTACGGACTTGGCTATGCAAAAGATTTCGCTTCCAAAACAAAAGAAGAACTCCTCCACCTCCTGATCACGCCATCCAGCGAGCGCCATTTCATTATGTATGAGGCACTCCGCAAGGGCGCATCCGTGGAAGAGATCCACGAGATCACAAAAGTGAAGGAATGGTTCATTACACAGATGAAAGAACTGGTTGAGGAAGAGGAAGCTGTCGCAAAAGAAAAAGGACACCTCCCTTCAGATGAACTGCTGGCTTTTGCAAAGAAAGACGGATTCTCCGATAAATATTTAAGCCAGATTCTGGAGATTCCGGAAGATGATATCAGAAACCGCCGCATTGAGATCGGCGTGGAAGAGGCATGGGAAGGCGTTCACGTTAGCGGCACGCCGGACAGTGCTTACTACTACTCCACCTACAATGCAGAAGATAAAAACCCGGTAAACGAAGACAAGCCGAAGATCATGATTCTGGGCGGAGGTCCAAACCGTATCGGACAGGGAATCGAGTTCGATTACTGCTGTGTACATGCATCACTTGCATTAAAGAAACTTGGCTTTGAGACGATTATCGTAAACTGCAACCCGGAAACAGTTTCCACAGACTACGATACCTCAGACAAGCTTTACTTCGAGCCTCTGACTCTGGAAGACGTCTTAAGTATCTATAAGAAAGAAAAACCGGTCGGTGTCATCGCGCAGTTTGGCGGGCAGACACCACTGAACCTTGCCGCAGACCTGGAAAAGAACGGCGTGAAGATTCTGGGAACCGCACCGTCTGTCATCGACCTTGCAGAAGACCGTGACCTGTTCCGTGCAATGATGGAAAAACTGGAAATCCCGATGCCGGAATCCGGAATGGCTGTTAACGTAGACGAAGCAATCAATATCGCAAAGGAAATCGGCTACCCGGTTATGGTTCGCCCGTCCTATGTATTAGGCGGACGTGGAATGGAAGTTGTGTATGATGATGAAAGTATGTCCAACTACATGCAGGCTGCGGTAGGCGTTACACCTGACCGCCCGATCCTGATCGACCGTTTCCTGAATCACGCAATGGAGTGTGAAGCAGATGCAATCAGTGACGGAACACATGCATTCGTTCCTGCAGTTATGGAGCATATCGAGCTTGCCGGCGTACACTCCGGTGACTCCGCATGTATCATCCCTTCTGTACACATTTCAGAGGAAAATGTAAACACGATCAAAGAATACACAAGAAAAATTGCAGAAGAAATGCATGTCAAGGGCCTCATGAACATGCAGTACGCAATCGAGAATGGAAAAGTATATGTACTGGAGGCTAACCCACGTGCATCCAGAACCGTGCCGCTTGTATCCAAGGTCTGCAACATCCGCATGGTGCCGCTCGCTACCGACATTATCACTTCCGAAATTACAGGAAGACCGTCTCCGGTGCCGTCATTAAAGGAACAGAACATCCCGAACTACGGTGTCAAAGAGGCCGTGTTCCCGTTCAACATGTTCCAGGAAGTAGACCCGGTACTCGGACCTGAAATGCGTTCCACAGGAGAAGTGCTTGGACTCTCCGCATCCTACGGTGAAGCCTTCTACAAGGCTCAGGAAGCAACCCAGACAAAACTTCCGCTGTCAGGAACCGTCCTGATCTCCGTAAGCCGCAAGGACAAACCGGAAGTCGTAGAGATCGCAAAGAGCTTTGCCGAAGACGGATTTAAAATTGTTGCAACAGGAACGACCTACGACCTGATCCGCGAAAACGGAATCGAAGCTGAGAAAGTAAAGAAACTCTATGAAGGCAGACCAAACATCCTGGACCTGATCACCAACGGAAAGATAGACCTCATCGTCAACACCCCGGTAGGAAAAGACAGCGCCCACGATGACAGTTACTTAAGAAAAGCAGCAATCAAAGGAAAAATCCCATACATGACCACAATGGCAGCCGCAAGAGCCACAGCCAAAGGAATCAAGTACGTGAAAGAACACGGCAACGGGGATGTAAAATCCTTACAGGAACTGCACAGCGAAATCACAGATAAATAGGAATCATTTCTCATTTGAGCCACTACCTTCCGATTCGAATAAAGCAGCCCGGAGTAACCGGGGAAGGGGCTTATGGGAGTGCGGGTTTTGATGAAAAGCAGCCCTAAATGAAAATGAGCGGGAAATGAAGGCATCGCCGGCATGCGAGTAAACGCTGGATGCGTTTACTCTGTAGGCCGGCTTGAAATCAGGCTTTGTAAGCCTGATTTCAGCCTTCATTTCCCGCTCGTTTTCATTTAGGGCTGCTAATCATCAAAAGACGCATTCCCATAAGCCCCTTCCCCGGTTACACCGGGCGGACTCTATTCGAAACCTAAGGCAGTATATGCCCCGCACTCAAATAAATCTGATACCACTCTTCCCGCGTCAGGTTTATTTCGCTTCCCTGTGCGATCTCTTCCAGCCTGTTCAGGTTGGTTGTCCCTGCGATCATCTGAACATGGGCCGGATGTCTTAATATCCATGCTGTTGCTATTGTAGTTGGTGTGGCATCATAACGCTCAGCCAGATCCTCCAGCTGCTGATTCAGTTCCGGATACTTGCTGCTGCCAATAAACACGCCTTCAAAGAACCCATACTGGAATGGTGACCATGCCTGAATCGTCATATCTTTCAGCCTGCAGTAGTCCAGAACACTGCCGTCACGGTCTACTGCCCCGTCTGTCAGCATGTTCACTTCCAGCCCGCTGGCAATCATATTAGAAAATGGAATACTCATCTGAAGCTGGTCCGTTACGATGTCCTGCTTGACATACTTCTTCAGCAATTCTATCTGCATCGGCTTGTGATTCGATACACCAAAGTTTCTGACCTTTCCGGATGCGTTTAAAAGGTCAAATGCTTCCGCAACCTCTTCAGGCTCCACAAGGGCATCCGGGCGGTGGAGCACCAGAACATCCAGAAAATCTGTGTTCAGTCTTTTCAGGCTGTTTTCTACGGATTTAATAATATGTTCCTTAGAAAAGTCATACATAACACCGGGTACGATTCCACATTTGGACTGGAGGATAATATCCTCGCGTCTGAACTCGGTGCGTTCAAATGCTTCTGCGAACAGCGTCTCACATTTTCCGCTGCCGTAAATATCTGCATGTTCAAAGAAGTTCATGCCAAGTTCCATGCATTTATTGATATAATTCTCCAGATCTTCCTCATCCAGAGCATTAATTCTCATGCATCCCGCCGCGATTACCGGAACTTCCAGGCTGCTGGTTCCCAATGTCATTCTCTTCATCTCTTGTATCCTCCTGCATAATAATCGACTTCATTATAGTATCAAAATAAGGAAAAGACCCAACGTAGTCCGCTTGATAAAGTGGCATGTTGGGTTTTCGTTTCTATTATTATATGCTTACCAAAATAGCTTCGTCAAGAGCTTTCAGGGAAATCAGAGACGAAGCTACAAAAACGGCTTCATATCCTTCATGAAATCTTCAAGGGCTTTGACTAATTTTTTTGCTATGGACTTCGCCGGTTCTTCCGCCTCCGTATTGCTGTTGAGGGCCTCGCTAATTGATTTGATTCCCATGCTGCAGCCATCTATCATAAGTTTTGCCACCTCTCTGCGGTTACCCTTGACCATAAGTTTCATCTCTGTCGTCATCCATGAAAAGGCTTCCGCCATTATGGGTGGTTCTTTTTCGGGTTCCCCGTATTTACGGAGCTGCTGTGCGGTTTCTTCGTCCAGCCTCTTGTATTTTTCATCATAATGCCCGATTACTTTCTCCAGTTCTGCATCTTCCGTGATGAACTTCCTGACCTGTTCGATGCTGTCGATCCCCATTTTACAGCCTTTGCTGCATTCATTCAATAGTTTTACCGTCTGTTCTCCCACACATAATACCTTCTTTCATTTTTTCTTTAGTGTGGGCTTTTTTTGTAAAAATATTCCTCTTCTTGTAAGATCAATTCTGTTGAAAAACGAAAAAGCGTGAGACCTTTCGATCTCACGCAGGGTAGTTATTTCTTTAATTTGTTCTTTCTGAAGTTATTATAGTAGTCGTCATGTACGCTCTTAACTACCTTACTTAAGAATACAAGGCCGATGATATTCGGAATAACCATCATACTGTTAAAGCAGTCTGCCATATCCCATACAAGGCTTACCTTTGCAATAGAACCAAGTACTACACATACACATACCAGAACTGTGTAAATCTTTACGGCTTTCGGTCCGAATAAGTATTTTATATTTGCTTCTCCGAAGAAATACCATCCAATAATGGTAGAGAATGCAAAGAAGAACATACAAATCGCGATAAAGATTGATCCGAATTTGCCGAATACTGCTGTAAATCCTGCCTGTGTCAGTGCTGTTCCTGTTAAAGAACCATCTGGTGTTACCGAGCGTGTTGTGATGATAACAAGTGCTGTTAATGTAAGGATAACAAATGTATCAATGAAGACTCCCATCATTGCTACAAAGCCCTGCTCTGCCGGATGATCTACTTTTGCAATTGCATGTGCATGAGGTGTGGAACCCATACCTGCTTCATTTGAGAACAGTCCACGTGCAACACCTTTCTGCATTGCCTTCTGGATTGTAGCTCCAAGCACACCGCCGCCGATTGCCTGAGGAGCAAATGCACCTACAAAGATTTCTTCAAATGCAAGCGGAATATTCTTGAAGTTAGCAAAAATTACGATAAGTGAACCAATGATATAGAACAATGCCATAATTGGTACGACTTTTTCTGTTACAGAAGCGATACGTTTGATACCTCCTGCAAAGATCAGGAATGCAAGGATGGCAACAATCACGCCTACGATAACAGGATTGATACCGAATGCTCCGTTGAATGCGTCTCCGATGGAGTTGGCCTGTACCGCATTTCCCATGAAGCCTAATGCAAGAATGATTAAAACTGCAAAGACCCCGGCAAGTATCTTACCAAACATATTGTTGTGGAATGCTGCCTTTATGTAGTATACCGGACCGCCGGTAACCACGCCGTCTTTTCCGACAACTTTGTACTTCTGTGCCATCATGGCCTCTGCATAGATCGTTGCCATTCCAAAGAATGCGCTGACCCACATCCAGAAGATCGCTCCCGGACCTCCGACTGCAATTGCTGTTGCCGCTCCTGCCAGGTTACCTGTACCTACCTGTGCAGCAATTGCTGTTGCCAGTGCCTGGAAAGATGACATACCGTCTGCCCCGGCTGCTCCCTGCTTTTTGAACAGGCCCCCAAATGTCCGGTTCCAGCCCTCTTTGAACCCTCTGATCTGAACAAATCCCAGTCTGACTGTAAACCAGACTCCTGCTCCGACGAGTACTACGATCAATAAATAGCTCGTCAGAAAATCATTCACCTTTACAACAATTTCTCCCAATGCTTCCAATGGCTGATCCCCCTGTTCTTAGATTATAGTGTGATTCTATAAATCTATTTATTTTACCTATTCACTAAAATAATATAGTATATTTGCCAACAATTCAATATGTGGAATTGCACAGAATTTATAAAAATTTAATAGAAATTTTATTAGTGAAATTTTTAACGGAGTCCTTTGATTTTACGGGGGTTTCCAACATTTTTGACATTTTTTTGTCTAATAATTACAAAAATAAATTTTGTGCACTTTTACCATTGCATACATTCTGACATCACACATATGCCTGCTGCGCCGCATAAAACCATACTTTCCACGCATTTTTCCGACGCGCTCATCCCGCCAATCGCGTAGACCGGAATCTTCACGGCTGTGCAGACGGAACGTAAAAAATCTTTCCCACGGGGTGCTGCTCCCGTTTTGCATCCGGTCTCAAAAATATGTCCGGCCGTGAGGTAATCCGCTCCCAGCGCTTCTGCCAGAAGTGCCTCTCCAACGGAATGTACCGAAGCTCCCTTCTTCCTTATATGAAGTATTTTTTTCTTAGATACGTGGTGATGCATCTCATCCTGCAGAAGATTCATAGGATAATGAATCACATCAATTCCACATTGTACAGCCGCATCTGTATAAGTATGTGCAATGCATTGCACGCCATATCTGAGACAGATTTCCTGCACCTGTGCCAGAAGGCGTGCATACTCATCCACAGGCAAATCTTTTTCTCTGACCAGCACCGCTTTCGGATGCCTGGAGCAGATTCTTTCGATTTGCTCCATGTAAGGGCGGTCACATAAATTTCTGTTTGTAACCGCGATGATATTTTTATAACAATCTTCCCCCCTACACATACAGATAATCCTTCATGACCGGCTGCAGGTCCAGATCAAGCAGATCCTGATAGACCTCCTCCACCGAACGCCCGTCCGATATTTCAAACTGGTCATCGCCCTTCTCTTCGATGTCTTCCACGTGTTCGCCGATTCCCGTGCTGACGCCGGCGGAAATCTTCGTGGCCGCAATATTGACAAGATTGTTCCTTACCCGTGCACATTCCCTTGTCGAAACCGTTATGCTCGAATATTGCATAAACAGTCTGTAGGCCGTAACTACCTGAAGGAGCTGCGGTTCATGGACATCCATCGGATTGATCTTCTCGTTATTGATAATCGGGCGCAGCCGCGGGCAGGAAAATGCGATTTCGGCGTGCGGATATTTTCTCTGGAGTAGGTAGGCATGCATTCCCGTCGCAAATGCGTCTTTGCGGAAATCGTCCAGTCCGAGCAGCGCCGCAAAACCAACGCCCCGCATCCCGCCTCTGAGTGCACGCTCCTGTGCATTCAGCCTGTAAGGGAAGATTCTCTTATGCCCGGCCAGGTGGAGTGTCTCATATTTTTCTGCATTGTAGGTTTCCTGAAATACTGTCACATAATCTGCTCCGCATTTGTGGAGATAAGCGTATTCATCCGAATTAACGGGATATATCTCCAGACCGATGACGTTAAAATATTTTCGTGCAATTTCACAGGCTTTTCCGATATATTCCACACTGGATTTTGCCCTGCTCTCCCCTGTCAGGATCAGGACTTCCTCAAGCCCGCTTTCTGCAACCGCCTTCATCTCCTTCTCGATCTCTTCCTCGCCAAGCTGTGCCCGGTTAATCTTGTTATGACAGTTAAACCCGCAGTAAATGCAGAAATTTTCACAGTAATTGGCTATGTAGACAGGGGTAAACATATTCACACCGTTTCCGAAATGCTTCCTCGTCTCTATTCTTGCACACTGTGCGAGTTCCTCCAAAAGGGGCAGCGCCGCAGGGGATAGAAGCGCCGCAAAATCCTCCGGTGTGCGGTTGTCGTGTGCCAGTGCACGCCGGACATCCGCTTCTGTATACTTGTTGTAATCGTATGTATTCATGGCAGATAATACCTGTTCCTGAATTTCTGATTCGATTACTTCCATTCCCGGAAGATAGGTCATATGGTCGATGCGGTTTTTCTTCTGCCATTCCTTGATTTCAGCATTTAAAATACTTTCATTTACATGATTCTCTTTGCCCATTTCTCCTCCTATTCTGCCAGAAACCCGGTAAGCGGGGATGAGGCGCTTGCCCCCTGGTCCAGTACACGGCCCAGCCCTGAAAGATATGCACTGCGCCCGGCTTCCACTGCCTTTTTAAAGGCTTCGGCCATTGCAGGGATATCTCCGGCAGTCGCGATCGCCGTATTCGCCATGACCGCTGCCGCGCCCATTTCCATTGCTTCACAGGCCTGTGAAGGTTTCCCGATGCCGGCATCCACGATGACCGGAAGGTCAATTTCATTGATCAGAATCTGGATAAACTCTTTTGTACAGAGCCCCTTGTTTGAACCGATCGGTGATCCCAGAGGCATGATACAGGCTGCACCGGCATTTGCAAGGTCCCTCGCCGCATTCAGATCCGGGTACATATAAGGCATTACGATAAAACCTTCCTTTGCCAGAATTTCCGTCGCCTTGATTGTCTCGTAATTGTCGGGGAGCAGATACTTGGAGTCATGGATCACTTCTATCTTCACGAAATCCCCGCACCCGATTTCTCTGGACAGACGGGCTATCCGCACTGCCTCCTCAGCATTCCGGGCTCCTGAAGTATTCGGAAGGAGCGTTACATTTTCCGGTATGTAATCCAGAATATTTGCCATTCCTCCCTCATTTGCCCGGCGCAGGGCCAGTGTAATAATCTGTGCCCCGGCCTTTTCCACGGCTGCCCGTATCAGTTCCAGTGAATATTTGCCCGAACCTAAGATAAAACGTGATTCAAAACAATGTCCCCCAAGGACCAGTGTGTCTTTTTGTTCCATTATTCTTTTCCTCCTATAATTAATTCTGTGATCAGATTTGCTTCATGGGCGGCGCAGAGTGCCACTCTGGGCGCCATCAGCCCATTTCCGGGCGCGGATTCTGCGGTCTCATCCCCGCACAGGTAAAAATATTCTGTAATCTTCCTCGTATGAATCGCATTGCTGCCGCCATATCCCGCCATGCCGGATGCCGCTACGAGAAACTTGTCCGGAAAATGTTCCAGAATCCCGTTGACCAGCATTGCTTTTGCCTCCGGTTCATCGAACGCCTCACAGACAATATCTTCCTCCTGAAACAGCTCTGTCAGATTCTCCGGCGTCACTTTCACACAATCTGTCTTAATATCCAGATACGGATTGATTTCCTCAAGCTCCTGTTTTAATGCCTCCGTTTTGTACAGGCCGATATGCCGGATAAAATACTGCTGCCGGTTAAGATTGGTGATATCCACCCGGTCAAAATCAATCAGGTGCAGGTGCCCGGCGCCGATCCTTGCCAGCGCAAAGGCCACATTGGAGCCGAGTCCGCCAAGCCCGGCCACCGCCACTTTCGCAGTCTTCAGTTTTTTCTGTATTTCCTCTGTATGCCGCTGGATAAGCGCCGCTTCTATTTCTTCGAATGTCAGCATATCATCAGCCCCCTCCCACAAAACTTACAACCTCGATCGTATCCCCGTCCTCCAGACAGACCTCGGAAAAACATCTCTTCGGCACGATATCCCCGTTTCTTTCAACGGCTACACGTTCCGCCGGGTATTTCATTTCCCTAAGCAGGTCCATCACGGTTTTTCCGGCCGTAAACATCCTGTCCTTTCCGTTTACTTTCAGCATATCATTTCCTCCTCTCGATTATTTTCATATTTCTTTTATAATGGAAAAAGAGTTCACAAAAGAAATACACCCGCGGTGGTGCACCCCTTCATGAACTCTCATTCACTCTCGTCGGTACTGCTTATGTAATTTAAAGCCAAAACGCAAAAACGGGAAATGCCTCAGGCACTTCCCGTAATATTACTTACTTCCGTTCCTACGTTGGCATTATCCAAATCAGGTATATGGGTCGAAGTTCACAACTTCCTCTCAGCCTATCTATAAGCTCCCCTGTTCAATTTATGTGTATAAATATACATGATCACAAAATTTTTGTCAAGCTTGAAAAAAGCAAATTCTGTACTTTTTTGCGATTATTTGTTACAATATAGGTCGATAACATAAAGTAGGCGTCCTCCGTGAAAAGATTAAAAAAATGCTGGAAATTCTATCAGGAACCCTTCGGGATTAAATTTTGTGTTATACTGTAATTTCAGACCAAAAATGAAAGGAAACAACGATGGCTAACAGCATTCAAAAAGACAGCACTTCAACTTTCATCGATAATATGTCCCTTCCACTCCACAGGTGGTACCGCTATTCAGCCGGTTTCTCAGCAGAGTGGGTTGAAAGTATGATTCATGAATATCTGGCCTCCAGCCAGCTTTCGAAAGATGCCGTCACCGTTATGGACCCGTTTGCCGGTTCCGGAACAACACTATTAGTATGTGATAAAATGGGGATCTCATCCATTGGATATGAAGGACATCCGTTTGTCTATAAAGTAGCAAAAGCCAAGCTATCATGGCCTGCCAACACGGACCTGTTCATCCGCGAGGCCGATAAGATACTGGATTGTGCGAAGCATTTAAAGACCAAGATGTATACTTATCCTGATATCGTTTATAAGAGCTATGATATCGATAATCTGAAAAAAATAAATTATTTAAGAAAAGCACTGGAAATCAATAAGGATGATACAGATGAATATCTTCTGGCATGGATGAATTTTATTTCAATCCTGCGCAGCGCTTCTCATGCCGGAACCGCCACATGGCAGTATGTGCTACCCAATAAAACAAAGGCAAGGGTCGCGGATGCATACGAAGCCTTTCAGAAACAGACAGACATCATGTGCGGGGACATGCAGTATATGCAGGCCCATTCCCATGAATCCAAAGCAAATCTGTTATTTCAGGATGCAAGGGAGGATTCTGACGTCCCTGCTGACAGCGTAGATCTGATTATCACTTCTCCCCCGTATGCGAATAATTATGATTATGCCGACGCGACCCGTCTGGAGCTGTCCGTACTCGGGGAAATCAAGGGCTGGGGGGATTTGCAGAAGAAGATACGGCCAAATCTCGTCCGCTCCTGTTCACAGATGGTTTCCCGCGAGCGCAAAGATACTTATGAATTTTTGAAGTCACCGCTGCTTAAACCGATCTATGAGGAAATACTGGACGTCTGCAGGCAGTTAGACGCCGAGAAGGAGCTCCACGGCGGCAAAAAGAACTATCATACCATGATCGCGCTTTATTTTCTGGATCTCGCTAAAATCTGGAAGAACCTCCGCCGCGTCTGCAAGGATGGTTCCCTGACCTGCTTTGTAATCGGTGATTCCGCACCTTACGGGATTTATGTCCCGGTCGATGAATGGCTGGGGAGACTGGCTATTTCCGCAGGTTTTAAAGAATACTGGTTTGAAAAGACACGTGATCGAAATGTAAAATGGAAAAACAGAAAGCACAGCGTTCCCTTAAAAGAAGGGCGCCTGTGGGTGAGGGGGTAAAAATGGCAAAATCACCGGCACATCGTTTCGGGCAGATTATCGGCGACCTGCTGGAACTGACTATCATTAATTACTGCAGGCCGATTGCAGAAGAATACGGAATGTATCTGGACTATAAGCATAAAAGACCTGCCAGAAACGGGCGAAAAGAGGTCATATGGGCCGATGTCAACGAGAATAAGCACAAACTGGACATCGTGATTGAGGAAAAAGGCAGCGAGTTTGTCATGGGCCATCCCCGCGCTTTCATCGAGATGGCATGGAGACGGTATACAAAACATTCAAAAAACAAGGCCCAAGAAATATCCGGGGCCATCAAACCGTTAATCAGCAGATACAATATTTATTTACCGTTCTTTGGCGCGGTGCTTGCAGGGGATTTTACGGATAATTCGCTGAGACAGCTAAAATCAGAAGGTTTCCGCATCTTATACTTCTCAATGGCGGAAATCGAAAA
This sequence comes from Clostridium sp. AF19-22AC, assembly GCF_003479085.1. Taxonomy (NCBI): domain Bacteria; kingdom Bacillati; phylum Bacillota; class Clostridia; order Eubacteriales; family Clostridiaceae; genus Clostridium; species Clostridium sp. AF19-22AC. The sequence goes on from NZ_QUGN01000018.1 coordinate 68,417, forward strand.
GGCATTTGCCACTCAGGGAATCGACGCCCACTGGGAGGAAGATACTCCGGAAGAAGAACTTCAGAAACGGGTGGAACAGTACGAAGCGCTGACTCAGGAGCAGACAGACGTGATCGCCAAAGCCCTCCTTGACAATAACCAGAGCCAGCTGACTGCGTTCTGCGACGGTTTAAGAGATGCCCTCCAGAGTAAAGTCACCGGGATTGATGTCGTGACATTGTACGGCAGTTCCAATGAATGTTCCAACGCCGCCGATGCATGTGCACATATTTCTAAGGGAATATCCACACAGACACTCGGCGCAGAACATTTTTACCAGTATGAGATTGTAATTAAATATTCAAATGGTGAGAAGATCCCCCTGCCCTTCCAGTCTCAGGAAGATGCGGTCAGGGCTTTAAATAAGTTATTCTAAATATTTTTATTTGTTCCCCTGCTTTTCTGTAAGAAATATCTCGTCATCGAGAAGGTCTGTGCCCCGTGCAACGACTGCGGCCGCAACATTTGCGGTCGTAACATTTACCAGTGTGCGGGCCATGTCTGAAATATTGTTGATCGGCATCAGGAGCACAACGGCTGCGACCGGGAGGTTCATTGCACTGAACAGTGCAACCGCTGAGACGACTCCTATGCCCGGCACTCCGGCCCCGCCGAGAGACAGCACCAGTGTCATGAATGCCAGAATAACATATTCTCCCACTCCCCAGTCCAGTCCCGCCGCATTGACATAAAACAGAACCAGAAGCACCGGCCAGATACAGGTGCAGCCCGGCATGCCAATCGTCGTTCCCAGCGGCGCGGTAAAGTTTGCCACTTCTTCATCTACCCCGGCTTTCTTCGTCAGCCCCTCGATTGTCACAGGAAGCGATCCGACACTGCTCTGCGTCGTAAATGCGACGGCCTGTGCATCAAAAATTTTCCGAAAAAATCTGACCGGACTTACCTTTGCATAAAACTTCAATAGAATGGCATTAAAACCATAGGCATGCAGGAAGCTTACAAAATAGATCAGCGCAACAAGCAGAACCAGCTGGATCAATGCAGCCCTGTCGCTGAATAATTTCCCCGCCGATCCCGCTACAAGGCAGAGTACTGCGTAAGGAGTCAGGTCGATCACATATGCCAGAATACGGTATATAATTTTCTTGACCGCCTCTATTAAATCCCGGAATCCTTTTACTTTCTCTTCCCCTTCCTCAGACGCTACACCAACATAAGAAACTGCCACGGCAATCGCAATGATGATGATGGCGGTCACATTGTTTGATGCCATATCCCCGATCACATTCGCCGGGAACAGGGACAGCAGAACCTGGTCAAACGATGTTTTCATTCCCTCATAGGAAGACAGCGTGCTGTCTGTTACCGAAGAAATATCCGAAAATACGGCGCCCCCGCTTTTACCAATCCCTGTTACAATTCCAAAGAACATACTCAGGGCAATAGCGGCCGCCGCTGAAAGCAGGAGCCAGAAAACGGATTTTAGTCCGATGCTTTTCATCTTTTCTTTATTATTCAGTGAAATAAAACCGGATATCACAGAAACGAGGACGACCGGGGCAACCAGAGCCGTGATGATTTTCACATAGATCTTACCGATCAGTTCCAGCCAGATGAGCGATGCATTATCCTTTGATGAAAATAAGATACCCAATACAGCCCCCATCACAAGACTGCTCAGTATCACGAGTGTCCAGTTTACTTTGTAAGCGATATAATTCAATACTTTAAACAGAAGCAATGCAATGGCCAGCACCAGCAGCGCTGTCCAGTTTATACTTAACAAAAGGTCCATATAAAAATCTCCTTTTCTTTCCGCTATGACAATGATGCCTTTTTAGATATACTTCTATAGTTTATTACCTTGTAGCTTATCCATCAAATAGAAATTTATCATGTATTTATTGGCGATTTCTATAAAGTGGCTGTAATTCCCAGTACTTTTATTCAATAACTCTAAAAAACGCACAGCAGACGTTCAGTACAGTCCTGCTGTGCGTTTTAAGATTCCGGCACAAATCACACCGGAAAAAACTTTTATTCTCTTGTCAAAACCTTATTTTTCTTCTACTGTAATCCAGATTTCGCAGTGATAGTCCGGGTCATCCACTTCTGCACTCGGATACACTTCAATGCACACGCCCCCGGCCGGCTGGTATTTACTCGCAGGGAAAAATTCCGTGTATATTTTCTTCCAAAGCTCCCTGAATGCGTCCGGCATGGCCCCGGTGCACGGAAAAATCACCCATGTTGCAGCCGGTATCTCTTCGACTGTCAGGCCTTCTTCGACTTCACCTTCTGTATATGCTGCCCCAATCGCATAGTCAAAATCTTTGCCTCGCATTTCCCCCATGCTGATTCCCACGATGGCATCGCCGAATATATTTTCCGGACGCAGGTATCTGCATAAAGTGTCGATCGTACCATTCTCTATACACTCCGCCCATGTGGCCTGTATCGTTTTCTGCGTGTTCTCCTCTTCGCCGCCCCCGTACCTTTCCTTCTTTGCAATCACCCGGAAGGATTCTCTCTTTTCAATTCTGTAATCCATTGCCGTTCCACCTTCTAGTATCAGTTTTACGGAAACTCTGGAAAAGGATTTGAGATTCACATTCCCGGTTTTCGCCTGCTGGGGCGTAATCCCGTGGAATCTGGTGAATGCCCTGCTGAAACTCTCCGGATTGTTATAGCCGTACCTCAGTGCAACATCAATCACTTTACTGCCGCCCGCGGATAATTCCGTCCCCGCAAGTGACAGCCTCCGGTTCCGGATATACTCGCCTAAGGAATATCCGCAGATAATATGGAAGACCCTCTGGAAATGAAAGTTTGATGAATAAGCCTGCGCTGCAACCTCCGCGTAGTCTATCTCTTCCCCAATATGGTCCTCTATAAAATCGACCGCATTCTGCAAGCCCTGCATCCAGTCCATCTTTGCATCCTCCTGTTTAGCGTTTTACAAAGTATTCTTCATACCAGACAAGGAATGTATAGATAGTCCATATTTTTCTCCAGTTATCGGAATTACCGCCAATGTAGTCGTCGAAAATCGCATTGATCTCGTCTACATTGAAGAACTTCTCAGCCATCTCACTGTGGAATTTCTCCCTCACATCCTGATTGTATCTGTCGTCTGCCATCCAAATACGAATCGGCACAATGAATCCCAGTTTTTTACGGAAAGCAATTTCTTCCGGCAGTACTTTTGCCGCAGCCGTGCGGAACGCCACCTTATTCTGTTCTTCGTTTACTTTATATTTTGAAGGCATCCTTGACGCAATATCAAAGATTCTTGTGTCCGTAAGCGGCATCCTGATCTCCAGTCCGGCAGCTGTACTCATCTTATCGACATTCAGGTAAATATCTCCCTCAAGCCAGATCTGGATATCTACATCTGACATCTTGGAAAGCGGGTCAAGCCCTTCCGTTTCCTCATAAATCCGTTCCGCCAGTTCGATCGGAAGAACGTCCGGATCGTATTTTTTCAGAATCCGTTTCTTCTCGTCTTCCTTCATGATGTTTGTATTGCCGACATAAAACGTCTTCAGATTTTCCCCGTAGCGTTCTGCATTGCGGTACATATTATATCCACCGAAGAACTCGTCTGCGCCCTCCCCGGAATAGCAGATCTTCGTATGGTCGGTCGCAGCCTTACAGCCGATGGCAAACACGATGGCCGAAGCATCCCCGAGTGGCTGCTCCATATTGTACATCACATAAGGAACTGTTGCGAAATATTCTTCCGGGGTAATGACACGTCTGAAAAACTTACGCCCGAGAATATCTGCCGTCTGCTGTGCTAATTTCGATTCATCAAAACGTTCTTCCTCGTAGCCGCAGGAATCCGCCATCTTTACATCAGACATCGCCAGTACATAAGAAGAATCCACCCCACCTGACAGGAATGACTGTGCAGTCTCATCAGCAGACTTCACCTCCGTCATAATCTCCTGAAGCGTTGTATGGATCTCATCCGCCCACTCATCAAGAGACTTACTCTCGTCCGGATGAAATTCCGGCGCCCAGTATCGGTGAATCCTCAGTTCCCTTCTCTGCCATGTCAGATAATGCCCCGGCATAAGCTTCTTCATGCCGCGGAAGAAAGTGTTCTCCCCCGCCGGGTATGTAAACGTCAGATATAACTGCAGCATCTCCTCATTCAGCTCTTTCACAAATCCCGGCTGCTCCATAATCTTGCGGACAGAGGTGCCATACAGGAGCTTCCCGTCCGCCGTCTCATAATAATAGAACGGCTTCGTGCCAAACTGATCCCTCAGGCAGAAAAGCTTCTTCTCCTCGTCATCCCAAAGGGCAAATGCAAACATCCCATGCATGTGATTGGCCATGTCAGCTCCCCATGCTTCATATGCCTTCACTAAAATTGCCTGCTCACGCTCTTCCCTCGATAAAGAAGAGTCAATCTCAAGCTCCCTGCAAAGCGCTTCCCAGTTTCGAATATGTCCACTGTATTCCTGAATTTTTATCATGAGTGTGTTCCTTTCGTATAAATAAATTTTCTTATAAATAGTTTGACTTCTTCAGTTGATTTACTTGTCCATTTTAGCATATTATTAAATATTGGGCAACAAATGGGGTGGGATATGGGATGGGCTTCCCAAAACTTTGTTACTGTTAACAGGCAACCTGTAGACAGTAACAAAATCCCAATCACTATAACCAGACCAGATATCATGCCCTTGCAATATCTTTGTTCCTAGTATATACTAAACATATAAATAGAGCATCCGCCCACAAGGTGGAAGCCCTCAAGTTAAGGTTTTACGTCTTTTCAGACGCGCCTATCCTGTTGGCACGACAGGGTAGGCATTTTTTATTTTCGCTTATTCCTATCTATATAGGTCAGCAATGCTATCAGGAACGAGCCGCCCAAAAACAGAAGGCTTAAAACCTCGTATGTATCCATCTGCACCACCTCCCCTCTTCAGTAAAGTATGGGAGGCTTCCACCCTGTACACGGTGCTCATAGGGAAATCTTATTATAAGATTGAGAAAGAATCAATCTCACCATCTTTCATTGATAATATAAAAAAATTAGCACAAATATAGTTTCCATATATCAGACTCTGATATTATTATTCTTGTTCGTAGTTTTATTACACAAGAAACTGCTGTAAAATTCAACTTAAAATTTTACAGCAGTTTAGTTTTCCGCAAAATGTTACTCTATACCATATCCCCTCTCTATTCTACATCAGGATACTCATTGCATAAAAGCCGGTACGGCTTTTCATCCTCCTCCACTGCCGGAAAACGACCTACCGCTTTATCATAGAAGAAATTATCATTGTCATCATCATTGCACATAGAAACTTCCCCGAGAAGTACCGGTCCCCCCGTTTCCGGGACAATAAAATCATGATACATATATGGCGTAATCGTAATGCTCTGACCAGGTCTTAACCGCACTTTTGTCCCTGCAGGAACCATCTCCCTCTTCCCATCAGAGCATACCTCCACCTCTGTATCCAGCATGGTTTCTTCTTTAGTTCCATTATATACGGTGATATATACATCATTCCCGCCCCGGTTTATGATGTCTTCCATTTTGCTCACATGATAATGCATTGCGGCTGTCTGACCTTCGTAAAGCATCAGAAGCTTTTCTGCATAAGGCTTTTTATATTTCTCCTTCATCTTTTGGTTTCCATTCCGGATTGTAAATAAGGAAAAACCTACCTCTTCAAATTTTCCAAGGCCAAAGTCTGTGATGTCCCATCCCAGCTTGTTATCCCTTATTTCATCGTACTCATGCCCTGCCTTCCCCCAATCTTCCGTTGTCCATGATGCAAACGGGGGCATCTCAAAACCATGCTTTTTGATTAATTGTTCCATATCTTTTATGACTTGATTGATTTTTGAACGCTTCATTCTTTTTCCTCCTTAATCTTAGAAAAGAACAGCGGTACACCAGTCATGCACATCGACACGAAAGGTAAAACCGCTGTTCCAGCAAGAGTCAGAATTACATCTTATATTCTGACAAAATAATCTCCGGCTTATCAGCCTGTTTATTTTTAATCAGCTCTTCATTCATAACAAAATTCAAGAGTGCATCAATCACTGCCGTTTCATTCAGGTGTGCATATCCTTTATAGTAATTAAAAGGCTCTTCCTTGCCAGCAGAAAGCAGCACATAGTCTGCCAGAGCAGCCACCGGTGATTGTGCAAATGCGGTGATTGCAATAATTTTAAGTCCCTTTTCCTTACCCAGTTCCATACCCTGTACGACCTGTCTGGATGTTCCCGACTGTGAAATAGCTATCAGAATATCATCCGGATCAGCCAGATTCACATGATTCAAAAAATATTCTGCTGCCACATTATATGTACTCTTAATTCCAAGCCTTCCCAAACGAAATCCCATATACTGAGTCAGCGGACATGTATTTCCTACTGCCATAAGGTGTGCCTGCCTGCATGTCTTCAATAGGTTAACGCACTTCCACATAACATCCACGTCGATTCTTTCACCTATTGCTATCATTGCTTCTGCATAATCGTGGAATACCTTTCCCACCTCATCCTTATTCTGCAAACGCGATGATGTTGCATACTGCTTTCTTCCTAATTCCCGGCTCAAGGCTATCCTGAACTGGTAATATCCTGTATACCCTATGTGATGGCACATTCTGACAACAGTCGCATCACTCACACCACTTTGCTTTGCCAGCTCTGAAACATTAGAGTCTACCGCCTTCTGAGGATTCTGCAGCACAAAGTCTGCTACCTTCTTTTCTGCTGAAAATATAGAATCATAATTTTCCTTAATCACTTCTAATGCTTCTTTTTCAAATATCGTATTGTCCACTTTCTCTTTCTCCTATATTAAGTATCCCCTTAATATAATGAGGCCTTTCCTATCGTCTGAAATAATTCTAGTTTTTGTTTTGCACACGCTTTCATAGCTTCCATACAAACCGGCTCGATTACATTAGGTTCTCTTAAGCTCTCATCTTTCAGTACTTCTCTCATTTTCTGGAAATATGCAACTTTGATATCAGATGAAATATTAATCTTATTAATGCCCAATGTCACAGCTTCCCCAATCTCTTTATCCGGGTTATTCGAACCACCATGAAGTACCAGCGGTATATCCACCTTTGCTTCGATTTCTTTTAAGATATCAAGCTTAAGTTCTGGATTCATTCCTGCCGGATACAGGCCATGACACGTTCCGATTGCTATAGCAAGTGTATCCACGCCCGTTGCAGCAACAAACTTAGCAGCATCCTCCGGATCTGTGTAGATAATCTTAGCTGTTCCCCCTTCAAAATCAGCCGGGTCCGTAGATCCAATCGTTCCGAGCTCTGCTTCAACAGATACATTCGCCGGGTGAGCAGCTTCCACTACTTTCTTAGTATTCTCGATATTGTCTTCAAATGAAAGCTCCGCTCCGTCAAACATAACAGATGTAAATCCTGCCTGAATCGCATAAATGATTTTCCCGAAATCACCACAGTGATCCAGATGAATACATACCGGGACCGGTGATTTATACGCCATTTCCCTGATAGCTGTTACCATTTCCGGCCCTGTAAAACTCAACTCATCCGGATGGATCTCGATAATTACTGGAGAATCTGTCTCTTCACAAATATCCATTATCCCAAGAAACATTGAATAATCGGAAATATTGAATGCAGGAATCGCAAATTTATTTTCCTTTGCAACAGATAAGATTTCTTTCATGTTCATTAACATAGCTATTTCCTCCGCATATCTTCTATTATTTTAGTTCAGACATTGAATAATGTCAATCATTGTATGAAATAAAATTTCATTCACATATTTAATTTTACTCAAAAGCACATCTGCACTCCCCCCACAAAGGAATCCCCCAATCCAATCGTATATCTGGGCTTATCTATATATTTGGAAGGAACCAGTATGACTTCTTTTTGATATTCACTCTCTTTAATTTTCTGATAGTTCTCTGCCCCTTTCGGGCTTAATTCAAATCCCAGCACCTCTTTGACCTGCTCTTTTGTCCCATACCAGCCATTCTGTGCCTTTGCTGTTGCCAGCATATTTCCATACATCAGGCCTTTTTCTATATCTGCTTTCAGCGTATCCCCTACATACATGGAATAATCTTTCGTATGAACAATGACCCCCTTATGTATCCCAAACTTTTTACGAATAAATTTTGCGCCTTGTACACAAGAAATAATATTCTCAGTATCTACATCAAAATCATACATTTCTTTCAGTGTATATTTCAATTCGTCCTCATTCAGGCTTACAATGTCTACACACGAATAGACGGTTTCCAGACACAGCCTTTTCACCTCACTATTATGGTAGTGGGCATCTTCAAAGAAAACGATTCCTTCCGGATTATTCCTGCGGTATTTTTCCACATGCTGCTTCACAAAATCAAGACGTGCCTTTAAAACCTTTGGATCTAAAAGCGCATTAAAGCTTGACAATACATTACTGCTTACATTTTCTGCATTTTTCTCTATCCACTCAAAATATGGTATTGAAAATGGTACAAATTCATTTACGGTAATCTTAGTAATAATCAGACGGTTGGAACAGGGGATGGTCACCTCCTGACTCCCCAGCCTGATCATATCTCCTTTTTTAAACTGGATGATGCAATGAACTTCCTGACTCTGGGTCTGGGACAATTCGTCCGCATGCACCAGCTGCCCTTCCTGAGAAACTGTATAGACAGATGGCGTTTTTAGTAAATCACACACCTCTTTTGAATCGTCTGTCAAATGCACCAGAGACGGACATCCGATTTCCGCCAGAGCAAGCGCTGCCTGAACCGCAGTTCCCCCCATCCCGTATTGAAATGGAAAGCACTCTTCTACGAGCCTCGTATCTTCAATATCCGCTTCACCACCTATTCCCCGTGAACAATAGTATACAATCGTCGATAACAGCTCTTCCATCGTATGTATACTGTCTACGATCCCCATCTCCGCCAGCCTCCCGTCCGGAAGGTATTCTTCAAGCATCTGATTCAAAAGCTCTGCCCGGAAATCACACAGAAGATCTAAGTTGCTCGTATATCCCATTGCCGTGTAGCGTTTTTTCTCCACCCGTGTCTGTACGATTTCCCCTAGTTCTTCAAAAGCATGTTCATATTTCTGTTCTATTTCCACATTCTCACCTCTTTTCTGGCAATGCTTATTAATTCTTTACCGATCCTGCTGTCATGCCTGCAATGAAATATTTCTGGAAGAAAAGGAAGAGCACCAGAATTGGCAGCGATCCAAGTACACTCATAGCCATCATCTGGTTCCATTCATATGCATGCTGCCCCATCAAGAGGTTGATACCAACCGGCACTGTACGCATATCATTTGTCTTAGTCAGGGCTAATGCAAACAAATATTCATTCCATGCCTGCATAAAGGTGTACATTCCAACTGAAACCAGTCCCGGTATTGCAGTAGGAACAAGTATTTTCCACAATGCTTTCCAGCGGGAACCTCCGTCAATCATAACAGCCTCATCCAGTTCCTTAGGAAGCGTATTGAAATATCCCGTTGTCATCAAAATGCAGTACGGAAGCGTAAATACTAAATATGTAAGAATCAGCGCCCCGTATGTGTTATACAATCTGAGAGTCACGATCAGGCTGATATAAGGTATCAATAACGTAATCGGCGGAACTGCCTGTACACTTACGATAATTGTATTGATCAGCCCTTTCCCCGGAAAATTAAAACGGCTGAAGGCATACGATGCCATAATTCCTACGATCAAAGTTACTATTACAACCAGCCCTGCAATCACGTAACTATTTACAAAGAACCTTACCTGCTCCGGATTGGAAAATATCGCCTTATACGCGTCAAAGCTGAAATTCTCAGAGATCCAGGTCGGAGGCCATGCAAAAATTTCCGCATTAGGCTTAAAGGAGTTCAGGAACATCCACAAAATAGGGAACCCTGCCCATATGACACCCAGAATTAAGATAATAACAATTAAAATCTGAACCGATACTTTTTTCTTTCCTATCATACCTAATCCCCCGATCTCTGCTGTCTGACATAGAAGATTCCAATAATTGTACATACAATAAGAAGAATTACAGCCCCTGTCGATGCCATCGAATACTGATATTTCGTGAATCCCTGCTTATATATATAAGTACTGATCGTCTCTGTCGCATTGACCGGTCCACCACCAGTCGTCATCCATATCAAAGCAAACTGTTGTAATGTCCATACAAAATCCAACATCAGAAGACTGATAAGAATTGGCTTTAGCTGTGGCACTGTAATCCTGAAATATGTCTGGACTGCGTTCGCCCCATCCAAAGCGGAGGCTTCATACAAATCTGTGGAAATGCCTTGCAGGCCTGCCAAAATACTAATCATATAAAACGGATATCCAGACCAGATATTAATAAGAGTAACCGCTTTCAGAGCGATATCCCTGGAAGCCAGAAATGATATATTATCATTCACAAGATTCATTGATGTAATCAGATAATTGATCACACCATTGGGATTCAGCATCATTCTCCACAGAATCGCAATGACTGATGCTGTAAACATCCACGGCAGTGCATAAATCACTCTGAAAATACCTTTCGTTTTGTCTCCAAGATATCTGGTATTCAGAACTAGGGCAAACACCATCCCTATGATAAGATGAGCTATAATACTGACAATTACAAAGAACAGTGTATTCCTTATCGCAACAAGAAAATTCGGATCGGATAATACTGCCTTATAGTTCTGCAATCCCACAAATACCGGATTCTTATTAATAATCACATTATCATAAAATGAATATCTGATGACCATAAGAATCGGTATCACCAGCAATATAAACATTAAGACGACCGTGGGTAATAAATATACATACGGTGTAGCCTGTCTTTTTAAGATATCCTTCTTGCCTTTCCCTGCTGTTTGGTTCATGAACCTACCGCCTTTTGCCAATTCATCTCACTCCCTTCGTTTTTTGTTCGGGCTGCACGCGTACGCACAGCCCGTATTGTTCTTCTTTGAAAATATATTCTTCCTAATTATTCAAATGCCGGCTCCCAGGCTTTCTGGGCTGCTCCTAACATTTCATCTACAGATGCTGTATCTCCATCCAGATATAACACTAACTGCTCATTGAAACTTCTCATGAGATCTTCTGATGTCGGAAGGCCTGTAAACTCATTTGTTGCATACCCACTCTGGAAAATCTCAAATGCTTTTTTGAATAATTCATCGTTCTGAGAATAATCCGGCTTAGCATTCGCATTGCCAGGGAATGCATTTGCAAGCTGTGCTAACTCTGCATTTACTTCTGGGCTCATAAGATATTCTACAAACTGCATAGCCTCTTTTTTGTTCTCACAATTCTCAGCAATTCCAATTCCCCAGTTTGCAACATCCATTCCACTCTCGCCTTCGTATCCGTCCATGACAGGCATCTTTGCATAGTCAAAATTCAAATCCGGGCTTTCTTCTTTGATCAGTGTCAAATGTGAAATTCCATCTACCATGAATGCAAGACGTCCGTTTTCAAATTCATTTACCATATCCTGCTCCTTCATAGCCTCTGCCCCATCAGCGATGTAGCCCTTATCTTTCATCTCTTTCACAAAATCAACCACCTTGGCAAGGTCTTTATTACCTTCTAAGTTCGGCGCGCCATCCTTCAGCATCGATCCGCCTGAAGCCCATAACCATGTCATAAACTGATTCTGGATACCATTTGGTGCCTCTGTGGATAATGGAATAGAAAATCCTGCCGCATCTGTATTATTTTTGATCTTATCCAGTGCCGCCAAAAATTCTGACCAGGTGGCCGGAATCTCAGAAACCCCTGCCTTTTCAAGAATATCCATATTTACATACAATGGATATGCAAAATTCACAACCGGGATCATGTATGTATTTCCTTCGTATTTAATCTGGTCTGACAACTGTGAGTCATCATAGCCGTCTTCTTTCATCAGTTCTGTTAAATTTGAAATGGAACCCTGTTTTGCAAAATCATATACCCACGCACCATCAAGCCCTACTACATCCGCCATTGTGCCTGCCGCTGCACCGGCTGCAATCTGTGTCTTCGTGTCGGCATATGGATTGCTCAAAAGTTCAATCTGGATTCCTGTATCTTTCGTAAAGTCATCACAAATCTTCTGCAGTGCACCTTCCGGAAGCTCTACACCCCACCACTGTTGGAATTCAAGTGTCACACCACTACTGTCACCTTCCTGTTTCTTTTCGTCCTCTTTTTTTTCGGAGCCACAAGCCGCTAAGGAAAGTACCATAGCACTTGCCAGGCCAATAGAAAGCACCTTCTTCATAACCGTTTTCTTTTTCATAACTTCTCCTCCTTAAATTAAATTTTTTTTCAGCATTTTGAGTTCAGAATCTTTATTTTCTTATTAAAGGCGCATATTTTGTCTTTATTTGACAATTTTTCCGGCCTTTAACCCCAATTAATTATGCTTTTTGTATAAGTCTATTATAAAATAAAATTTCATATTGTCAATGCTTTTTTATGGGTTATATGCATAAACATAAATATGCACTAATATAGTATCTTTATTTTGTGCAAAATCACGGTTAAAAAGCTGTGATAAGTAATTTTATTTCATATGTTTCAGGTGACCAAGTAGATTTAGATTTAGGGGGGATTGTATTTTATATAAGATGTTGGCAGGATCGGTTTTCGGATGAAAAATCGTATTAGACAAATAGTAATGCGAGTAGACATAAAATTACTCCAGCCCTTTACGAGTTGGAGTAATTCAGTATAATTCAGATGCAATTTTTGATGCAAAATGTTGCCATAAATCAGTAATTTTTTTTCAGGTAAATCAGGAAGAGCCTCTACATTATCATAATCTACAGTTTTTCTTCTATGTGCTTCAAATAAATCATGCTGTTTCATCGCTAAATTATCTGCTATCTCTTTTGAAATTGAACCAGCGTTATCCAGAACTTCTCTTCCTGTAAACTTTAGAAATGCATTTAGCTTTTCTTCCCAATCTTTCATATGCATGGGGATATGCTGTTTTGCCTGATCCTCTGCATAATCCAGATACATTGTTACAATTCTGTTCATATTCTCTATCTCTTCTTCATTGAGATAATTCTTTGCAATAGTTACATCCGATTTACGAACCTTTGCACCTTTGAATGTAGTTTGCCCCATATTATCTTTTGCCGCATCTGCTCTCTCCAGAATCAGTTCAGCGGCAGTATGACCATGAACAGAGTAATGTAATTTATTCTGAACAGTTTTAAAAAATATTTCAGCCGCCTCGGATTTTGGATCATAATCTATGGATGTCGCAAATATATCACGTACTTTTAAATATACCCTTTTTTCCGATGCACGTATATCCCGGATACGTTCTAATAACTCATCAAAATAATCCGCACCAAACTCTTTCGGGTTTTTCAATCTTTCATCATTCATTGCAAACCCTTTTTGCATATATTCCGTCAGAATTAAAGAAGCCCAATTTCTAAAGTGTATTCCTATATTATTTCTAACACGGTATCCGATGGCTAAAATAACTTGGAAATTATAGGCTTTTATCTCTCTTTGAACTTGCCTATTTCCCTCTTGTTGAACTTGTAAGTAATACTTACAAGTTGAATTTTCCTCCAATTCTCCATCCTCATATATATTTTTAATATGTAATGTAATATTTTGAGCGGAGGTTTGATATAATTCTGCAATACTTCTTTGTGACATCAATATTGTAGAGTCATTGAAAAATGCATCAATTTTAGTGTCACCTTTTTCATTTTGATAAATTAGTATGTTTCCATTATTATCCATATATCTGCAAGTCTCCTTTCAATTAATTATCGGTCTCTATATTCATATTGACAACAATTAGTTATGAATATCGAGACAATTCTAATTTATATAAATACGACAGGCAATCATATAGATTACCTGTCATTTATAATAATTCAGTATACGTTCGTACTAATCGAATTCGGATGCGGATGATGTAATTCATGTGATTTTCGGTACACTTTTGTGTCTTTTCATCATCATATTCTCTATATTTTTCAGTTCCTATTCTCTTATTCGAAATTATTAAAGCCAATACTTTCCTAAACTTTTGTCAAACAATCTATTTTCCAAACTTATGTGTATCCTAAATAATTTAATTGCATCATCCACATTTCATTAATATTTTCTCTAATCTTTTTTCTTGTTCTTCAAATGAAGTTCTTTCTACATCTCGCATTTCTAAGTACTCTGTAATGGTATAAAAACAATCATCAATATTTTGTAGATTTCTATCTGTAAATGTAATTGTCGTAACCCCGTACTGTCTGAAAAATTCATTTCTTTTCGCCATTTCTTTTTCCCACTGCTCTTTAATATCTTCATTCATTTGTATCTGCGTCTTACTTCTTATTCCTTTAATATTCATATGAGTAGATTGAGGACTTATTTCAAAACCTATTAATTGTCTTGTAAATGGGTTTAAAATTGTAAAATCCAATCGATATTTGTGGACTATCAGGTCATTATCAAATCGGAATTCAGGTATTAATAACGGAGTGTTTTCTACATCACTTTTTATTTTAAGATACGTAAAATATCTCCTCATTATTTCCTTTTCATATTCTGACTTAGATAGCCTCATTACTATTTGTTCATAAAAACTAATAAATGCTTGTAAATCGGAAAACTGAAATGGTTTTGGATTATTTGGTACAACGATACCCGTCTCTAAAATATGCCCAATTGTCCAATACTCATAATCGGCACGTCTAATTTCGCTAACATCATTAGTCCATACACCATTTCTATATGCCGGACTAATCAATATGCCCCAGTATAATGGATTACTACCAAACCATACTTCCCATAGATTTTCAGATGGCTTGTATCGCTTTCTCTCTTTTAAATTCCGATAAAAATTTCTTTCCAAAAATCTATGAATATATTCTCTACAAATAGGATACTTCATCATCTCAAGAATAATATATTGATACTGTCCGTTCGCTCCCTCATAAATCTTATCTCCATATGAATCGCACAATCCCTTTATCCACTGTGCCTCAAAATCTTTTGGATTAATAAATTCCGTCCTTATGCTATCCACAAATGTATTATTCTTTGAACCTATCGTATTATGTAGCGACTGTAAAGAGCAACAATATTCTTTTCCTTCTTTTGCTCTTAGTCTAGCGTATATATTTAAAACTTCCTGTTGATTCTTTTTTAGTAATTCTGTTAGGTGTTCTGCATATGCCCACGTACTCCAATACATTTCTTTTTATCTCCCTTATAAATCCAAAATAATCGTCCGCATAGTATGCGGACAATTATTACATTTAACCATTATATACACCAAATATTCCTTTAAAACCATAATTGCGCAACTTAATTTTTTTAATCCTTAATGCTTCTGAGTCCTTTGTTTCAAACTCGGTAAAATACCATACTGCATTTGGGGAAATACTGTTTATTATTCGCTTGATATAAGTACCATCTACTTTTCCATAACTGAATCCATATGAATAAACTTTATCAATATTACGATTAAGTTTCTTAAAAAATTTTTTACACCTTATCATTGGAAACTCAGTATCTTTCCTAAATGACATTACCATATCATCTAGAAAGGAAGAACCAAGCATGGAATCCATGTTTCTTTCTTCATACTTTGCATCATCTTCTCCATGACCAAAAACTAGCTTTTGTCCAACACTATTATGTATATGAGTAACATCCTTGATTCCATAGATTTTCTCTAATGTTTTTGTATAATTAAAAGAGAAAAACAGAATTTCAGTTCCCCTAAAAAGTTCTTTTAAACTTTTCTTGCTTTCATAATTGCAAACTTTAATAGTAATCTGCAATTCTCTTATCCACTTCTGAAAGAAATCCTGCCACCATTCAGTACATGCAATAAATCCACTCGAAACCATATCCATATATAATAAATAGTTTTTCATAAGAGCATTATCCTCTTCTTGTGTTTCATTCTCCTTATGATTTGGCATAGGAAACTTATTACTAAAATCTATATGAGCTAATGCCGCTTCAAAATTCAGCCAATCTTCTCCCTCTACTTTATCCATTGTACTTAACAAAATTTCTGCTGCAAATTCGTCAGCATCAATATAATCAAAATCATTTAAATATATTTTTTCATCTCTATATTTAAGTGCATCCGGGTAATTTCTAATTAAGTATTTCCTAAATTCACTGTACTTCGATGGAATTCTATGGGCTATATCAAATCCATTTCCAGCAATAAATAAAGCTCCCATATTGTCTCCTTCATTTTTCTATTAATGCTAAATTGAGAAAATATTTTACATATCCATTTATTCTATTCTTTCATATGGGTATGCATTTCTAATATTTCTATGCAAATATGAACCTACAGAAGGTGCATTAAGCAATCCATCATATTCATACATGCTCACTCCTTTATAAATATATAGTGAACCATTTAAAAATCTTACATATAGTATTTGCTGCTCATCATTGTATCCAACGCTATCTACATTCGATGAACTAACAGGAACCATGTCCACTCCATAATCACTCATTTTCCTTCTCCTTAAATTGTTGGTTTTGCCACATTGTAACTAATTTTTGATATAATAAAGCATCTACTTGTGGTTCATGCATCCAACATTCTACTACATTTGGATCCGATCCTTTTGGTGCATTTCCCAATTTATAAAACTGAACCCTCGATGGTATCTGAACAGCTTCTCCCGAAATAATCGCTTCTCCTGTTCTAAGGCTTGGAAGTAAATCGATCATTGTTTGTAATTCGTCCTGTATTGCACCACGAACATGACTTCTGTCTTTATTATTATTCATCCGCAATGCAACTATTGTTCCACACTGACTCAATACCGTTTCATCCAGCTCTGATGGTCTTTGGGTCACAAGCATCAATCCCACCCCATATTTTCTACCTTCCTTAGCAATCTTTTGTACAGTTCTTGATGCAATAGAATTTTCACCTGCTTTTAAATAATTATGTGCCTCTTCAAGTACAACCAAAAGTGGTTGCTGCTTACCTCCAACGCAAAGATTTTGTCCCCAAAATAATGCATCATAAACAATATTCAGCAAAGTACCTGCAATAGATACCATAATCTCACTCGGGACATCAGAAAAATCTAGTATTGATATTTTGCCTGCATTACCCAACCATTGCAAAAGCAATTCACCTAATGCTTTATCTGTTACTCCGTCTTGATTCGGATTATATTCACCAGGTTCAAACAAAAAGCTATATCTTGAATCTTTTAATTTTAAACGCATATTATCAAGGAAAGTCAGAATCCCCTTCGCTTGATTATTCAAAAAGGGACTACCGCCTCCAGCACTTGCAGGTTGATATTCATTTGAAACCAGTTCATCTGCATTTCCTTCAACACGTAATGATGTCTTAGTCTCAGGCTTTGCTCTTTCTGAAAAAGTCTGTCTTTCAAAGTCATCCAACTGAAACCATAATTGTTTTATATTATATGGTATAGGAGAATCCGCGGAAATAAACTCTTTTTCAACCTGTAAATGCATCTCCCCCGCTGTTTTAATTTTAGCATCTACTATTTTACTTCTAATATATTCCCGATTCACATCACTTAAGGTTCCACCAAATAAGTTTATAAGTTCCTCAAATGGTAAAGCCCAAAAGGGAATATACAACTCCTTTTGATTTTCATCTGCATTTGCATGAATTTTAAAAACAATAGATTTGTCCTTAAAAACACTATTATATTCTCCATGTGGGTCAATCAGTAGAATCCTTGAATTAAGAAATTTCTTTTTCTCTATTGACTCTAATAAAACACCTACTGCATTTGATTTTCCGCTTCCTGTTGAACCCAATACACAAGCATGGCGAGTAACTAATTTATTCAAGTCTATTCTTGCTCTTAAGCTTTCAGAAATGCTAATATTTCCAACATCTATGGATGTAAATTCATCATATTTTCCATATATGATGTCTAAATCCTTAATAGTAACTAAATGAACAGCATCACCCGTTGTTGGCGATTGTGATACTCCCCGTGAAAACTTATTTCCCTGTTGTTCTCCTACTAATACCATTGTCAACCATTGCTGATTTTGGATTGCAGTCGGATCATTTTCATACAATTCACGATAACTATCTGGCATAGCAGCTGCACCTGTTTGAGTTACAATCGCATACAAAATTGCATATCCTAATGGTATTTTTAGAAAAGACCCTATTTGTCCTATTCTATATACAATCCCCTCAATTATTATCATATTTGATTTTACAGTATTTAACAAATGGACACTTATTGCATTTCCATTAACGCTTATTATCTCACCTATGACTGTTTGTTTTGAATTCATTCAATATCCTCCAAATTAGTAAATCAATGATTGTAAGAATGCAATAAATTTCGCATAATCTGGCAATATAAACTCTCCTTTACCTGTCCATCCCTCATTTCCTCTTTGTTCCGTATTCAATGGTACATTCACATCTTCTGGAGCATCTTCATCAAAAAAAAGATTTACACTTATTGTATCATCTGAATCTGGTTCCCGCTTTAGACACCATTCCCCATACTGACCACCAATAACAGCATTTCTACATGCAAATACTGATACACGACTATTGCTTAATGCTATTTGTGCGAGTGGGTGTGATTCCGTAAAAGAGTAAATTTTCTCATTTCCGTTCCACACAATATCATAAAAAAACACATATACATGAGAGGTACTTTCGCCTCTTAATCCAGACAATATTCGTTCGTTTATATGTTCGTCACTAAAAGAATAGCCACAAACAAAAAGTACCGAATCAGATTGTTTTAAATAATTGCAAAGCCTGTCCATCAATGCAGTATATGGCAACTTTTTTGAATTCTCATATTTGGATATTGATGGATAAATCAGTAAATCTTTGTCATCAGGGTTCGTTCTAATAACTCTTTTTTTATCATCTATTTTCCACCCTAATGAACCATGTATTTTCCATAATTTTGTTTGTCTGGGTAAATATGTGAAATTTTCTGTTAACTCTGCAAGGAAAAATGGTTTATATCCCCCCGTAAATCCATCAAAATATGGTATGTCATTATTCTCTAATCCCATTTCAAATAAATAGTCATAGTTGGTCGTAAAAATTTCTACTGGATATTGTCTTTCCGCCTTTATTATCCATTTTGCAAAATCATTATGTACCATATTAGGATAATCACTATCACTTATTTTTTCATGAATACTAACTTCTTTATGGATTAATTTTTCAATCTCTTTAGCTAAATCTTCAAATCCCTTTTTATTCAAACCATTTAGCTGCCCTTTACCAATAATGTTTTTCTTTTCTTCAACATTTGATAAAAATGATTCTATATTAAATTTCTCCTGTGTAATTTCAGTTACAATCTCATCTATAGCAGTTTCATACTTGGGATTCTTTTTTAACTCATTCACAACATTCCTTGTCATTGCTGCAACAGCTGGCGCATTTTTTGTTTCTTTATTCTTCTTAGCCAACGAAGTTCCTGCGCCACAAAGAAATGCAATTCTTTTTTTATCCGATATTAGTAATTGTTGAATTCCCTTAATATATTCTGCTGGATCAAAAAACATATTTACCATCTTCTTTTCCCTACTTTCTCGGTCCCATAAACCTATCTCCATTCAAATGTATCATATGGTCAGGCATTTCTGAAATCCACACTTCTGTTTCCCAAGCCAGACTCTCCGAGAATTTTTTGAATACTGTAAAATTCTGGAAGGCTGTTACAATTTTTTTCCAGCAGTTATATTCTTCGTCATTTCCGAAACTTCAATAATACGTTTCGGATCCATCGGACCAACAGATGTTACTGAAATTTTGCTACTTCAATCCTCTTTGATCTGTAACAACATACTCATGTTCTTTGTTAATCGAGAATCTCACAATACCATCTTGGATATGCTGTGAATAAAATGGTGGAATTGCACCTACCTCACTCTCATCCCTCAGAATGTTACGATTTCTAAAATCTACTGTTAAACCTGTTTTCATTTTTAATCCAATATCTGGTAATGTATGTCCCAACCTATTCAACTTTTCCAAAACCTCAATTTCATTCTGGTCAGTAACCCAATATACATATTTGTCTGCACCCGACACAATAACGCCATAAGGTGCTCGTAATTCCGTTACATTCTCAAAATCATTGTTGTTCTGTGAAGATGTAATCACCACTTCTTCTGGCTGAATCTGCGTCTTCCTTACTTTAATAATAATCGTTTCCTACGAAACATCTTCTTTGTCAAACACTTTATTCCTGCTGATAAATAAATGAATATGCTCCAGCTTACTCTCTGTCAAAAAATATGCTCTAAATTTTTTTAACTTCTGGCATTGCAGTTGCTTCAGATGCATCTTTCAGAATTTTCATATAAGGCGGACTACCGATTACAACATCGTACTTCTTAGGCTCTGGATTTCCACCTATAATATGATTAAAGTCCAAATATTGGCTTGTAATATAATTTTCTGTTATAATCTCATACTCAAATTCTATTTCTGCATTTTTTTATATACTTCAGGTTGATTCTCAATATTTCCAGAATATTGCTATCTGTCTCATAGCAGGTAAGACTTACTTTCTTGCTTTGCAATACTTCAACAAGTGCGCAAGACAGAATACCTGCACCTGCATCATGGACTGTTAATGTTTCTTTATCCTCTGCAATCGAAAACAAGCCAGCCATATACATTGCTGTTTCCTTACTCGTAAAAAACTGCCCGTATTTTTTCTTTCTTGGGTATTTCATCTATATATGAATTGGTCTGTTCAATAATACCATCTATCATTGCTACAACTCCTTCACTTCAAATATCTGCAACTTGCTCTGATTCTTAGAACGCATTGGCTAGCAGAGCACCTCCTGCTACATTACCACTTAAATTAATAAAGCAACCTAAGTTTACAATTAGCGCATCAAAAGCATTCTTCATCTTTCCCATATTCTTATCTCCTTTTCTCTCCAAAACTCGTTTTATGTGTTCCAACAAAAAAATTATAATAAGTGGTACTACAACAAGAAGTACTCTCTTTGGTGCTAACCCCTGCTCTACAAGCCAATACATTCTAACTTATATCATCATCTATCCAAATCACATATTAGGTACTTAACACATCATACACGTCTTCCACATAAATTTTGCTGATATACTCTTTTCTATTATACAATTTCTTTTCGTCTTTTTCTATCACTTTTGTCATAAAAAAATACGGAACAGCTTACCACTCGACGCAAATATTACAGGTATACAATTTCTCTCAACACCACTTCTCCCACTGAACACCTAATATTATGCATCCTGCCAACCCATTCCATCTGATTCTCCAATTTAAGCTGTTCAGTCACCCCCCACCTTTCCATCATCTGATCAATTAACACCTCCATCCGCTACTCCCATTCCACATCCACCCTGTGTAGATGCTCATTCAAATCACCATTTAGAAGTAATCTAAGGTATTCCACCTCACGATAGTCCTGCAAATATCTCCTCCTCATATGTCCATACTTCACAATTGGATAATCTGTACCCTTCAGCAACATCAAATTTGCATAATACAATCCGTCTTTTCTAAGAAAGTCAATTTTTATAAGTAGAGCCAAACGACATAAAGCAACCCTGGAAATGCCCATTGTAGGCATTTCCAGGGTTCTGTACGTTATTCAAATTCTATCGTCGCCGGCGGCTTCGGTGACATATCATAGCACACTCTATTGACATTCTCCACCTCTGCCAATATCCTTCCGGTTATCTTCTCCAATACTTCCCAGTCTACCTTTTCGATGGTGGCTGTCATTGCATCTACTGTATTGATTGCCCTCAGGATGACCATGTATTCGAAACATCTCTCATGGTTTTTCATTCCGACTGATTTGAAGTCCGGCACTACTGTGAAGTACTGCCATACTTTCTTATCCAGTCCTGCTTTCTCGAATTCTTCTCTCAGAATCGCATCGGATTCTCTGACAGCTTCCAGTCTGTCTCTGGTGATCGCTCCGAGGCAGCGCACACCTAATCCTGGTCCTGGGAACGGCTGGCGGTATACCATGTGTGGCGGCAGACCGAGTTCGATTCCGCATGCACGAACTTCATCTTTGAATAATTGTTTCAGAGGCTCAACCAGTTCGAACTGCAGATCTTCCGGCAGGCCCCCTACGTTATGGTGAGACTTCACCATTTTAGCTGTCTTTGTTCCGCTTTCAATGATATCGGGATAAATCGTTCCCTGTCCAAGGAAGTCGATACCATCCAGTTTGCGTGCCTCTTCCTCGAATACACGGATGAATTCTCCGCCGATAATTTTACGTTTTTCTTCCGGATCCGCGACGTTTTCCAGTTTGCCGAGAAAACGTTCTGTGGCATCTACATAGATCAGATTTGCGTGCAGCTGGTTCTTGAATACCTCTACAACACTTTCTGATTCATTTTTACGCATCAGGCCATGATTAACATGAACGCACACCAACTGCTGGCCGATCGCTTTCAGCAGAAGTGCAGCGACTACGGATGAATCTACACCGCCTGAAAGGGCAAGCAATACTTTGCGGTCTCCGACCTGACGTTTAATCAGTTCGGTCTGGTCCTCGACGAAATTCTTCATGTTCCAGTTTGCTTCTGCTCTGCACTCATCGAATACAAAGGACTTTAATGTATCCGTATCCGGCAGTTCCGCGTATTGTTTTTCACACTTTGATCCCGGATAATCTACGGAAATGACCGGATATCCGCAGTCATAAACTGCCGGATTGACCTCGACTGCCTGTCCATCTACGACACGGTTTTCTCCACCGTTTAAAATGATTCCTTTGACATTATCCAATGCATTCAGTTCTTCCACGGTGATATCGTGAGGGTGAATCTCGCTGTATACGCCAAGATCGCGGATTTCACGGGCAAGCACTGTGTTATTCGTACTCCCCAGGTCCAGAATAACTATCATGTCCTGTTTCATTTGTTTTCCTCTCTTTCGTTCGATCATTTATAATCCTCACATCTGTTCATTACTATGAACAATTGCGAATCTTCTTCTATTATAACTGAACACTCTATGTTTTTCCATCCATGAAATAGAAATATCACATATTTTATTCTCTGCATATAATAAATAAAATTGTATTTTGTCAGGAGTTTCACAATGGAGTATCCACAATACGATTACGCGGTCATTGGCGGAGATATGCGGCAGGTATATCTGGCTGAAGAGCTGGCACACCATCAGAACCGCGTCATTTACTATGCCCTGATGGCTGCGCCGGATGAAGGCAGATGCTCAGACGCTTCTTATGTTGCCCCGGCCTCGTCCCTTGAAGAAGCAATAAGCTCCTCCGACTGTATTATCTGTCCGATTCCTTTCAGTAAAAACGGCGTCCATCTGAATCAGAACTCTCTGGATAAAGACCTTACGCTTTCTTCCCTGCTGGGTTTACTCAGAAAAGGCCAGACATTTTTTGCCGGCTGTATTTCCGGGGAATTTAAGGATACGGTCCGCAAGGCGGGAGTTTCTGTACATGACCTTATGCAGGATGAATCTCTTGCGGTTTATAATACGATCGCCACAGCAGAAGGTGCCATCTGCGAAGCCATTCAGAGGAGCCCGCAGAATCTTCACCGCAGCCAGTGTGCCGTGCTAGGTTATGGGAAATGCGGAAGTACGCTTGTTTCTTATCTGCGGGGCATGTTTTGCTATGTATATGCCAGTTCCGACCAGCCGAAGGAACGAGCACTTGCGGGAACGGTTAGTGACCGGACCGGAAGTCTGGAAGAATTTGCGGCATGTGCGGGGGAATTTGATTTTATATTCAATACAATTCCGGCAAAAGTAGTGACCGCAGAAATTTTAAATAATATGAAGTCTTCCGTAACGATCATTGATATTGCCTCTGCTCCCGGCGGAGTGGATTACGCAGAAGCCCGGCATCTGGGACGAAACGCAGTGTTATGTCCGGGGCTTCCCGGGAAATACGCCCCCTCATCTTCGGCCAAAGCGGTAAAAAGAGTCATCGAAGCTGCAATGCTTTCAAATAATGAATAAGGAGTGATGCAAATTGTCTTTAAAAGGAAAAACGATTGGAGTAGCCTTCACAGGTTCCTTCTGTACCTACGAAAAAGCATTTACAGAACTACAGAAACTGGTGGATGAAGGAGCCCTCGTACAGACGATTTTTTCCGATGCAGCAGGAAGTATCGACAGCCGTTTCGGAAGGGCGGAAACCTTCATCGATAAGGCGGAGGAAATCACGGGTGTAAAACCGATGCTGACTATATCACAGGCTGAACCGATTGGCCCCGGAAGCCTGCTGGATATTCTTGTTCTCTTCCCCTGCACCGGAAATACTCTGGCAAAGCTTGCCAACGGGATCACCGATACTCCCGCACTGATGGCTACAAAGGCTCATCTGCGGAACAACAAGCCTCTTCTGATTTCCGTCTCAACAAACGATGCCCTTGGAATGAATATGAAAAATATCGGCCTTCTGATGAATGCCAAAAATATATATTTCATCCCATTTGGTCAGGATAATCCGAAGAAAAAGCCGAATTCCATGATCGCGCATACAGAGCTTCTAATTCCTTCTATTGAGGCTGCTTTAGAAGGAAGGCAGTATCAGCCGGTCATCCAGTAAATATTCCCCGGAGGGCACATCCTGTAACCCAGTCCCTCCGGGCAGATTCAATATAAGGTATGAAAAAGGAGAAGAAAAAATGTGCGGAATTGCTGGATTTTTTAATCCCTACAGGGATTATAAGACAGAAGAAACGAAGTGGCTCGGCATCTTGAACGGTATGAATCATGCGCAGAAACAAAGGGGACCTGATGATGAAGGTACTTATTTGAGCCCCATCTGTGGCCTTGCACATGTCCGTCTGGAAATCATTGATCTGGTGACCGGACACCAGCCGCTTGTAAAAGCGCGGCACGGCAGGGAGTGTGCGATTGTTTTCAACGGTGAGATCTATAACATGGATGAACTGAAAGCAGAGCTGCTGCTGGAAGGGGTGAAGTTCCGGACGACAAGCGATACGGAAGTGATTCTGGAAGGTTATATGCTTCATGGCAGGGATTACATCAAAAAGTTAAACGGAATTTTTGCAATCGCCTTATGGGATTCTGCGTCGGAAGAACTATTTCTCTTCCGGGACCGGCTCGGTATTAAGCCGCTGTTTTATACGATGACCGGCGAGACTCTCGTATTTTCATCTGAGATAAAGGGGCTGTTTGCCTATCCGGGGGTAGAGCCGGTTCTTGACAGAGACGGACTGTGTGAAATCTTTGCCCTCGGTCCGGCAAAATCTTACGGGAAAGGTGTTTTTAAAGATGTTCTGGAAGTTCTGCCCGGCCAATGTATCACCTTTGACAGGACCTCCTGTACAGAAGACTTTTACTGGAAACTGGAGAGTCATCCCCATGAGGACTCTCTTGAAAAAACAGTCGAAAAGACCGCATGGCTGGTGGAAGATGCCGTGAAAAAGCAAATGCTTTCTGATATTCCGATCAGCACATTCCTCTCAGGCGGAGTGGACAGCAGCCTTGTTACTGCAATTTGTGCAAAGGAGCTGAAAAAGCAGGGAAAAGTATTGAATACCTTTTCTTTTGACTTCACAGATAATAACAAATACTTCAAATCCAACTCCTTCCAGCCGAGTCAGGACCGCCCTTTTGTGGAGCAGATGGTCCAGTTTGCCGGAACAAATCACCGTTTTCTTGAGTGCAGTAATCAGGATCAGCTGGACTGTCTCTTTAAGGCAGTTGATGCCAGAGACCTGCCCTGCATGGCGGATGTAGAATCTTCTATGCTGTATTTCTGTTCTCAGGTGAAGGAATATAACAAGGTAACCTTGACAGGGGAATGTGCAGACGAAATCTTCGGGGGATACCCCTGGTTCCACAGTGAAAAGGCCTTCCGGACGGACGCGTTCCCGTGGTCCATGAGTATGCAGCCACGGCAGGCGCTTTTGGATGAAAGCGTCATCCATGAACTGCATATGGAAGATTATGCACGTGCCGCTTATGAAAAGACGATTCACGAAACTCCCCTTCTCGCTGGAGATACACCAGAAGAAAAACGGCGTCGGGAGATCGCATACCTGAATCTGCGCTGGTTCATGGTGACCCTGCTGGACCGGATGGACCGCACCAGTATGTATAACGGTCTGGAGGCAAGAGTCCCCCTGGCTGATCACCGGATCGTGGAATACATCTTCAGCGTCCCGTGGGAAATGAAGTGCCCGGACGGAATCGTGAAAGGACTGCTAAGGCACGCCGGTGAGGGTCTGCTGCCGAAAGAAATTCTGTGGCGCAGGAAGAGTCCTTATCCCAAAACTTACGATCCCACATATGAAAAGCTGCTCGGAGATCAGCTGAAAGAAGTACTCGCGGATGCAAACGCCCCGGTCCGTACCCTGCTGGATACAAAAAAAGTCCACGCATTCTTGAACAGTCCGTCCGACTACGGGAAACCCTGGTACGGACAGCTGATGGCCGGGCCCCAGATGCTGGCCTATATGCTCCAGGTAAATTACTGGCTGGAAAAATACAAGATCAGGATCATATAGATGGATCAAACAGATTATCCATTCCTAATGAAAGACAGGGCGGAAATGTACACACTCACATTTCCGCCCACATTCATTCTGAAACAACCCGGTTATCAGTCATTTTAAGATCTTTTTCCCATATCTTCTTTGATAAACATCAGTACAAATCCGACAAACAGCAGCGCCGCCGCAATCCAGATGACACGCAGTCCAATATGAATGCTCATCACTGCCCCAACCGCCGCTCCGACCGCGAAAATTAGAATCACAAAATAGTAATGCAAGCTTTTTCTTCTTAATTCCTTATCCTTCGTGATATGGTACCTGCAAAGCATTTCCGTCGCACTCCTCATATTTCCGATGCACATGGTTGTCGCACACGGAATTCCCCTGAACTTGCGGAAACTGTTGACCTGCATGGCGCATGCAAAGGACATCAGCACATTTGCCAGTACATCCATCGAATGCGGCAGGAGTCCCACTATGACCAACAATACCACCTCGACAAGCAGTACAATCTGCCGCCAGTGTATTTTCTGATGCTCTTTATATAAATGATGCACCCATTCTGTCACATATCCCCCGCCGATAAATGCTGCCAGCGGCATCAGGTAGTGGAGCGCTGTCCCGTAATTTCCCTGTGCCAGGTTCTGCCCCAGCAGCACAATATTCCCGGTCTGTGCATTCGCAAAGACCTTCCCCCTGCAATTATAAGAATACGCATCCTGAAAGCCCCCTGCCAGCGTCAGGAATACCGCAAGCACCATAGATTCCGACATCTGCCGGCCAGCCTTACATTTCATCATCTGTCATGCCTCCCGTCCGTAATAAATATATTAAGAATTAACTGCTCCGTTTATTTTATTCCTTCACCATTATACGGCGTGCCGGGAGAATGTAAAGTTTTTTCTAAAAAGTTTCGGGCTTTGTGCAGATGGATATTATTCATCTGCACAAAGCCCACTTAATATGTCATCACAATTCTATCGTCACTTCGTGTGCCGCAGGAATCAGAATCACTCCCTGTTCGGTGATTTCTTTGATTTCCGCCCCGCTCACCTGTTTCACTTCCTTCATATTTCTGAGCAGATATGACATCTCCTCCACTTTAGAAGTTTTCAGTTTGATTCTGTTTCCGGTTCTGGTTCCGCTTACTGTAAGGCTTGTATTTCCCTTCCGGTCAGGAACATGGCAGACTGCTTCTTTTTCCTCCTGCAGTTCAAACACCTGAATCTGCACATTTTTCGCGAACTCATAATCCGCCGTCTGCTCATTTGCCCCGACAGGCAGGAGCGTATTCTCCCTGACAAACAGCGGCAGTGACAGGAAATCATAGGTCTCCTTGTACCATGCCCCGCCTTCCTTCGTCTCTCCCGTAAGCAGGTGCGTCCACGTTCCTTTCGGCAGGTAATACTCAACACTTCCATCTGATGAGAATACAGGCGCCACAAGGATGCTGTCTCCGAGCATGTACTGCATATCCAGATATTTTACCGCCGGATCGTTTTCAAATTCCATAACCATTGCCCTCATGGACGGGATTCCCGACTGGTGGGAAAGGACGGCCATCTGATAAATATACGGCATCAGCCTTAGTTTCAGTTTTGTAAACCTGCGGCATACCTCGACTGCCTCGTCATCAAACAGCCACGGTACCCTGTAACTCTTGGAACCATGCAGGCGGCTGTGGGTGGATAGCAGGCCGAACTGGAGCCATCTCTTGTACACGTCCGGGCTCGCTGTCAGCTCAAACCCTCCGATATCATGGCTCCAGAAGGAGAATCCTGACAGGGTAAATGACAATCCGCCCCTCAGGCTTTCCGCCATTGACTGATAGGTCGCTGAACAATCCCCGCCCCAGTGAACCGGGAACTGCTGTCCGCCCGCTGTTGCGCTTCTGGCAAAAAGAACTGCCTCACCTTCTCCTTTTTCCTTCTTCAGAAGTTCAAAAACCGCTGTATTGTACAGGTTTGTATAATAATTATGCATACCCCACGGATCGGAACCGTCAAAATATTCCACATCCACCGGGATCCGCTCACCGAAATCAGTCTTGAAACAGTCGACTCCCATATCCAGCAGTTTTTTTAATTTTGCGGTGTACCACTTCACCGCCTCCGGGTTCGTAAAGTCCACGAGCCCCATACCCGGCTGCCAGTTGTCCACCTGCCGTATTCCTTTTCCATCAGCGCGTTTCAGGAGATAACCGTTTTTTAGTCCCTCCCGGAAAAACTTCGTCCCCTGGGCAATATACGGATTAATCCACACACAGATCTTCAGTCCCTTTTCCTTATACCGTTTCAGCATACCTTCTACATCCGGGAAAATTCTGCTGTCCCACTCAAAATCGCACCAGTGGAATTCCTTCATCCAGAAACAGTCGAAATGAAAAACATCCAACGGAAGGTCCCGGTCCTCCATCCCCTGTATGAAAGAGCTGACCGTCTCCTCATCATAGCTTGTCGTAAAGGAAGTGGACAGCCATAACCCGAAGGACCAGGCCGGGGGGAGCGCAGGCTTTCCGGTCAGATCTGTGTAATGAACCAGTACGTCCTTGATATCATCCCCGTAAATAAGGTTGTAGCGTATTTCTTCCCCCTTTACGGAAAATCCGACGGCCTCCACCTTTTCACTCGCCACCTCGAATGCCACATGGTCACTGTGGTCCACAAAGACTCCGTAATGTTTGTTCGTCACATAAAACGGGATATTCTTGTAGGCGATCTGTGACGCAGTTCCTCCGTCTTCGTTCCAGCAGTCAACTACCTGCCCATTTTTTACAAAGGCAGTAAAACGTTCTCCCAGACCATACACACATTCCCCCGGTGCTAAAGACAATTCTGTCATCATGTATGGCTGATAATCCGCGGCCATATAATTCTCCTCCGGAAACTTTGTCAGATGTTTCCGGTCATACTGCATATATCCGAGATTACGGAATCCGCAGGAAGTCAGAAGTTTTCCATCCGCTTCAAAGGAAATCAGGAAATCCTGACGGTTTACACGCACCGTCATCCTTCCCGTAGTCATGACCGCTTCGTCTTCCGTGATTTCCACCAAAACATCCTGCATCTCCCTGTTCAGTTCAAATCTTGGTTCCCGTTTTTCATAGCCCTCAAAATGATAGCTCCGCACACTGATAATATCTTTCCTAACCGCGGTAAACTCTGTCGTGATCGTTCCCACATCCAATGCCCCGGAACGATCGCTGATCACACGGAGAGGCGCCGTCACACGCATTCCGTTTTCGATTTCCTCCACAGCAAATGCCTGTGCCGCATACTGTGCATTTGCCCGCTCATTCTTTTCCCAGTAACCTTCTGTAAATTTCATACCTGATCTCCTCCTCAATCCGTTTATACAGCTTCTGTCTTCCCGTTGCTTAAGTCTTCCACGATAGAATCATATTCCTTGTCCAGGTGGTAGAACAGCATGATAATAATCTGGATAACTGCGATTGCGGCCGGTATATAAATGAACAGTGCTTTAATCGCCATCACAGAGGACGCACTCTGGGCCACGGAATTTTCTGCATAGTTCCCCAGTGCAAGTATCCATCCGAGCATGGCGGATCCCAGTCCATTTCCGACTTTAAATCCAAAACTGGATGCACTGTTAACCAGACCTTCCGTACGGTATCCGGTCTTCCATTCGCCGTACTCGATCGTGTCAGAGACTATCGCAAACATACAGGAAGAAATACATGCATTTCCGATTCCTTTCAGTGCAGATGCAAACATGACGCCTGCATAGCTCATTCCCACAAAAGCAAACATTCCGAATCCGAGTCCATAGATTACCGCACCGACAATCATCATGTTTCGTTTTCCGATCCGCTTTACAAAGAAGGCCATCGTAAACATTGCCACGATCTGGACGACGCTGGCAACGAGGTTCATCGGTCCCACCATTTTCGCATCATGCAATATGACCTTTGCATAGTAAACTGCCGCGCCGCCATTGAGTGAATACTGGATAAAGATGAATACAAGAGTCAGTGTAATCATGATCCAGTACTTATTTTTAAAGAGAATTCCGATCCCCTTGAAAAACGGAACCTTCTCCTGCTTTGTTGTCCTCGAAGGTTTTACCCTTTCTTTTGTTCCCGCAAATGTGATCACAAAGATGATGACCGCAAAGATTCCAAATACTGCAAATGTCTTCGTCCATGCAGACAGATTATCCCCGAAGAATTCCACCAGCGGCAGTGTCAGATTTGTAATCAGCAGTGTCCCGGTTGTAGCCAGTGTCATTCTGAAAATACTTAAGACGGACCGTTCATACTGGTCCTGAGTAATCAATGCGTTTAATGTTGCATATGGCACATTGATTGCCGTGTATACAACGGATGAAACAAGATTGTATGTAATAAAAATATAAATTATTTTTGACGTTTCGCCCAGTCCCGACGGCACGGAAAACAGCAGTATTCCCGCAATGGCAAATGGGACTGCCATCCTTAAAATCCAGGGGCGGCATTTTCCGAACCTTGATTTTGTGCGGTCTACAATGACTCCCATGACCAGGTCCGTCACCCCGTCAAAAAGTCTTGAAACAAGCATGATTGTGCCAATCGTAAGGGCGCTTACTTTTACATAGTCCGTGTAATAGAACAAAACAAATGCTGACATGGCCGAATAAATAATATTGCACCCCAGATCCCCGAAGCCATACGCCAGCCGTTCCTTTACACCTATTTTTGTACCTTCCATTTTTCATTCTTCCTTCCTGAACTGTTACCTCAGATCAAGATGAAGTATATCACAGGTTTTTCAGCCGCATTAGGAGTAAAAACGACTCAAAAATAGTACATTTCCGACTTTTCACAATTTTTCCCGTTCCATTTTACGCTTTTCTTTCGGTGTACAGCCAAATCTCTTTTTAAACCACCGCATCGTCACCCGGTAGTTGGTACAGCCATGCCGCTCAAATATCTCATTGATAAAATCAGCTGTGTTCATCAGATCATAATATATGTAATTAATCCGGATTTCATATAAGTATTCACTGACCGTCATCCCGATCTGCCGTTTCATAATCCGGGATAAATAATCCGGGTGATAATTAAAGTGCTCCGCCACGGACTGCACCGTCAGCTGTTCTTCATGGTGCTTGTCCAGAAAGGTCAGAATCTCCTTCATTTTCTCCCTGTTTTTCTGGTTCCGGCTGACCTCTTTCTCCACCAATTTTATGGAATATGAGTGGACCAGTGAAAACAGCAGGTCATACAAAAGGCTGTTGAACTTCAGCAGATACCCGTCCGGGCGCACCTCATAGATTACATACATATCATGGCAGATTTTCTTCAGCCGCTCCATCTTCGTCGCTTCGGCCGGACTCATCGGTCCGGGCACCGCCTGAAACTGGAGGAGTTCGTAGTCCGGCACATATTTTTCCAGAATTTTATCAGAAACCTGAAGTACAAGGGCCTGGTTCTTTGTACTCCAGATCGAATGAATTTCTTTAGAATTCAGGACAATCAGTTCGCCTGCCTTTACATGGATTTCTCTTGTCTCACAATGAATCTGGATTTCCCCCTCGAGCATATAGATCATTTCGATATGGTCATGCCAATGCGGGGGAACATATCCCCCGTCATCTGCAGATAAATAAAACCTGACATCAATGTCCGCATTACTGAAAACAATTTCGTGCCGCACTTCTTTACTCTCCATAAAGCCCCCTGTTTCTTATTCTCTTATTTCTTCTATAATCTGCTCTTTTAACACAGCCTGCCCGGATATGAGCACCGCCGCAATACAGATCCCTATATTCACCGCCGCCATAAGCAGTATCGGGAATGCCGGCAGTGATGCCTTCGGATGCAGATAGAGATAAACATGTATGATAAAGTAATATAAAAATTTCTGCAGAACCAGATATGCCGCAGCCATGACCAGACTGGAATAAATGCCGTACCTCAGTCCTTCTTTCACGAGCATCTTCCGAAAGCCGGCATCTGTGATTCCCATCGCCCGCATGATTCCAAACTCGTGTTTTCTCGCTGTCACAAGGTACTGCATGCTGTTCATAATATGCAGAAGGCTGATGACCAGCAGAATCAGCGCGACGCCATAGAAAAACAGCATCTTCCTCGCCAGAAACAGGTTCTGTGTCTCAATTTGCTGTGTATAATCCTTTACGATACATTTCCGTATCCCGGATGTTACCTTCTGGATTTTGGCCGACACATGTTCCGCATCTGCGCCTTCCTCCAGACGGATACTCATGGTCTGGTACCCCTCCACTCCAAAATTCTCTTTCATCTGCTCATTCGTCATGATGATGTCAACACGGTTTGTGCCGTCATCCCCGATATAAGTATCCACCTTTGCAAGCGGCCTGCTCGCGAGCGCGGATATCTTAAAATTCTTTTCCCGGTACTGGTTTTCTTCCGCCAGAAACTTCAGGACTTCCTGTGAAACTTCCGTATTTACCGGGGTCTTTAACTGTATTGAGTCTCCCGATGAGAGGCTGATCCCTTCATAGGTTCCCTGTCCGCCCATGAGTGTTTTCAGAATGACGGTATTCTCCTTACGCATTTTTTCAGGATCGATGGACCCTTCCAGAAGATACTCGTTCATTTCCTCAAGCATCCCGTCATCATATCCATAGATGTTGACTTTCAGCTTATAATCGTCTTCACCTGTCTGGATGGCTATGCCATTGTATTTCTCCATCAGAACCGGATCGGGGTCAAAACCTTCCTCCCCGGCGATTTCCGGATAATAACTCGTCCACTTCAGCATACCGTCCGGCAGAGAGATCTCTCCGGGCATATAGCGCACCGCATAGGCGGATTTGATGCCTTTTATATCACGCAGGCGGGCGGCTGTATCTTCCGGCATGACGTCCGATAAGACATCGGAATCTTCCAATACCTGCATATCCGATCCAAGGCCGTCGTCCGCCTTAAATTTCAGTTCATTGTTAATCCTCGTGTTCTCTGTCACATAAGCCGTCCCGAGGAAAATGAGGCTCCCGGCCGACAGTGAAATCAGGACACCTGCAAATGCCCCTTTTCTTGCAAACATAAACTTTCTGGTCAGTACTCCCGTCAGGCTCTGGGTCTTTGTACTGTAGATTTTCCGGTTCTTCTTTTTGCCACTGTCTTTTGCCAGAAGCTCCCGGGCCGTCATCTTACGCATTTTCCTGACTAAAATCCATGCCAGAAAAAGAAGCACCAGAAACAGGAATGCAGCTCCCCCTGCTGCCACGCTGCGTGAAAAATGGAATGCTCCCGGGTCCGGCATATTCATCATCTGGGCTGCCTGCTCCTTAGCGGCGCCTGAATGTACTATAAAATCCTCCGGCTGTACAAAGATCTTTCCTGCCTTCTGATATAAAAGTGCAGCCACACCGTTTCCCAGAAGACACCCCGCCGGATATCCTGCAAGGAAAATCATGCCCAGCTCTGCTGCAAGGATACCAAAAGTTGCCCCTTCTCCGAGGCCCGTTACCTGCATGATACTGTACTGCGACATTCTTTTAATGACGGATACCTGAAATAAACTATAAATAATGAAGATCCCAAACAGGCCAAGTGCTGCGAGGACTGCTTTTTCCGTCAGGTTCCAATACATATTCAGCACTGCCCATATATACGGGAACCCGGTTCCTTCCATAGAAATGCCCGACTTGACAGTCTCCCACAACGCTGCTTTTGCTTCCCCGCCTGCATATCTTGCAACCTTATCATTCATATATATACTCGTTTTATCGGTCTGGAACGTATTTGCGAAATTCACCATCTGACGGTAAACCCTTCTAGATTCATCAAACTTCAGATATAAAAATTTCCCGTTAGTCCCGTAATCCAGCCCTTCATTAACAAATACCTGCATACCTTCCGATTCAGGCATATCCGATATGATTCCGCTTAAAATGAATTCCTCCCCGTCCAGTTCGAACCTTGCCCCCAGTTCAGCCTCAATCTGCAGATTTTTCAGTGTGTAGGTATCTGCGGCTGCTTCGTTATTCTCCCGCGGATAATGTCCTGCCTCTAACCGGCGCCCCATGAGGGTCATGTAACCGGCGTCTGCATAGCATAATTTTATCTCGAAAGGTTCTTCTATGATCTTGCGGACGGTCAGGACCCCTGCCTTCTCCACTTCATAGCCTTTCCCTTTTGTATGCTCCTGAAAGTCTGAATACCACGGATAATCACAGCGGAGAGAATAATGCCAGTCTCCGTATTTCTCCCTCGCATTTTCCTGAGAGGCAGTCCTGCCGCTGTCAAGCAGGGACCCGATCCCGGTCAGCAGCGACGCCGAAAGTACAATTCCCAGAAACAATGCAAGCGTCTGTTTCTTATAGTATTTTAAATAGGCAAATGCCAGGCGGATGCTGTTTTTCATTTTCCCTCACCGCCTCTTGTATAAAATTCCAGTTCCCCGTCATAGAGTTTCCCGTCTTCAATCCGGATCGTCCTGTCACAGGTCTGGGCAATCGCTTCATTATGTGTCACCATTAGAATCGTCTGATTATACTTTTTACTGCTGGCTTTTAACAATCCCATGACCTCGATTGTTGTATGTGAGTCAAGATTCCCGGTCGGCTCATCCGCCAAAATCAGAGCCGGTTTGTTGGCAAGCGCACGTGCAAGGGCCACTCTCTGCTGCTGGCCGCCGGACAGCTCATTTGGATAGTTCTTCCTCTTTTCCCAGAGTCCCAGTTCTGTCAGCAGGTCCCTGATGTATTCGTGGTCCACATATTTCCCCTTGTCAAATGTTACCGGGAGCGCTACATTGTCATACACATTCAGCACCGGCATCAGGCTGTAGTTCTGGAATACAAAACCAATGTTCCTGCGCCTGAAAATCGTCAGTTCCTTCCGGCTCAGTTTTGCCACATCATGGCCGCGGACCACAACCGTTCCCTTCGTCGGCACATCCAGTCCGCCGATCAGGTTCAAAAGCGTACTCTTTCCGCTCCCGCTCGCCCCCACAATCGCCGAAAACTCGCCTAACTCCACGTCAAAGCTTACATCACGCAGTGCATGGACCTTATTTTCGCCGGAGCCGTATATCTTTTCCACATTCTGTACTTCTAATACTTTCATTATTCACACACGCCCTTTCTTTTTCACATGCTCCTTTACATATTTATCTTAACAAGGTCCTCTTACAGTGATCCTACAAATAAAAAAGAAAATCTTACAAAACTGTCAGAATCAAACACATTCTAGTTCCGGCAGTTCTGTAAGAAAACAGAAAAGCAGCTTCCTTCCCCTTTCACGGAAGCCACATTCATATACCCTTTTTCCTTTTCCAATATCAGTTTGCCCAAATACAGCCCGATTCCTGATCCTTCCACATTTTCCACGTCCGGGCTCCTGTAAAACCGTTTGAAAATCGAGTTCAGTTCCCCCTTATCGATTCCCCGTCCCGTGTCCCGGATCCAGATTTCTGTATACATCTCCATCCTTCTCATACCGATTGTAATCTTTCCGTACTCCGGCGTATATTTTACCGCATTCTCCAGAATATTCGCAAATACCTCCGTCGTCCATTTGGGATTGTGATACAAGAGGCAGTCCGGGAAATACTCGGTTTCGATCTCAATCTGTTTCTTCTGGGCCTTTTCATACACCAGATTCACGGCATCAAGCAGCGTCTTTCTAATCAGGCCGGGGCCAGCCTCGAAGACTATCGCATTTTCTTCCAGTTTTACCATCTTAAACAGAGAATTCAATATCCAGTTCACTTTCTCAGACTGCACATGCATTTTGTCCAGAAAATGTTTCCGCTCTTCCTCCGAAAGACTTCTCCCGCCTTTTCCGTCCGCACTCAGGATCTCCTCATACATCATGATATTCGCAAGCGGGGTCTTCAGCTGGTGGGACATGTTAGAGATCAGGCTCTTAACCTGCTCCTTTTCCCCTGCTGCCTGACCGATCTCTGCGCGCAGCTTTTCCTGTATCCGCTCTGCCTTTCCTGACAGGACCGCTGCCTCCCCCTCTTTCAGTCCGGAAGGCGTAACAGCCTTATCATCGAGCAGCTCATCCATCATCTTACATGCCATCCGGTATATCCGGTTCTTTTCCCTGTAAAAAAACAGTGCCGCGGCAGCGCATATGACAGCCGCCATCACCGCACAGACCACAATGACCAGACCTGTGTTTTCCGCCCACATCCATTCCATTTCGTCTCTCCTATGATTCCTTCCAGACATATCCCAGCCCGTGCACCGTCTTAATGCATGCCGGTTCTGCCGGATTCTCTTCTACCTTCTGCCGCAGCCTCCGTACATTTACCGAGACAATATTCTCATCCACAAATCTTCCCTCACTGTCCCAGATGCGCTCCAGAATCTGCTCCTTGGAGAGTACCTGGTTCTGATTCTCCATAAAAAACAAAAGCAGCTTATACTCCACCTTCGTAAGGGAAATCTCTTCTTCGCCTTTATAAACCCGGCATTCCTTTGGGTCCAGACGGATTCCGTGCGAGAGCAGGCACTGCCCTTCATCGTTCCTGCCAAGGAGCCGTTTCAGTCTGGCCTTGAGCACTGCAATGGAAAAAGGCTTTGTCATAAAATCGTCCGCGCCAAGCTCCAGCGCCTTCACTTCATCCAGTTCCGTGTCTCTTGCCGTCAGCATCAGGATACCGATGTTGCTGGTCTTCCTGATCTCCCTGCAGAATTGGAACCCGCTGCCGTCCGGCAGATTGCAGTCCAAAATCATACCGTCAAAACAATTCCCAGACATCACATGAACCGCTTCCTGAATACTTCCTGCTGTATATGTATCATATCCGTCCGTTCGCAGAGAAAACGCCAGCCCCTCCTGCAAATCCATGTCGTCCTCAATAATCAGAATCTTCTTCATTTCTTACCTCGATATCGTCATTATCATATCTATACAGCATTATAGTATGTCCGGGCAGGAAACGTCAATGGCTCCCGGGCCTGTCATCTTATTGACAGGCGGGGAGCCAAAGTTTTTTTATGTCGTTTATAACTGCTGTTCTTCCCGTATTTCTCAGGCGCCTGTCTTTGTCATGAGTTCTTTATAGCTCTTCCGTTTTTCGACGGCCTCCATCATTTCCCCCATCTCCGAAACGTCCCCGATCAGGATGACTCCACAGAGCCGGTTATTCAGAAAATAGTACTTTTTATACTGTTTTCTTCCCATATCTTTTAATTCTACCGTCTTATATATGAGATTCGTATTCTTTCCAGTATCCCCGACCGCATAAAGGGCCGTGTTCATCCCGTGGAAGGTCAGCGCTGCCGGAACCGGAGTGTATTCCTTATCGTCCCCTGTGGCATTTGCTCCGGCCGTCCTGCCCTGGTCTACTGCCTCCGGCCAGATTGCATAATTGATCTGGTTATACTGTGCGCAGTCCCCACATGCATAGATATCAGGGATACTGGTTTCCATCCTGCTGTTCACGACCACGCCTTTATCCGTCCTGAGCCCCATCTTTTCCGCAAGTCCGATGTTTGCACGTACCCCGCTCGAAATGATGACCAGCTCGGCTGGGATGACTTCCCCGTCTTTTAGTTTTACCCCTGTCACTTTCTCTGTTCCCTGTACGCTCTCTACCTGCACACCAACCCTGATTCCAATGCCGCATCCCTCAATGATGGACTGCAGAAGTGCCCCCGCAGGATAATCAAGCTGGCGCCCCATCAGCATAGGCGCAATTTCCACTACCGTCACTTGGCACTTTGCCTTCTTCATCTCCCATGCTGCTTCCAGTCCCAGAACTCCGCCTCCGATTACGACCACATTCTTCACTTCCGGCAGGAGCGCGGCAATCTTTCTTGTATCCTCCAGCCTGCGTATCGCAACGACAGACTTTTTCTCACTTCCCGGTATCGGCGGTATGAAACATTCTGCCCCCAGTGCATAGATCAGCTTCGTATATTTCAGCCTGCTGCCATCGTCCAGTGCAGCCTCCTTTTCTTCCGTATCAACCGATACCACCCGCCTTCCGAGGATCTGCACGATCTTTTGTTCCTCATACCAGTTTTCATTCTGTATCGCAATCTGGTCTTCATCTAATTCCGCCATGATAGACTTTGTCAGCATCGGCCTGTTGTAGGAACGGTAAGGTTCATCGGAAACGATGACGATCGATCCCGTCGCATCCCGCTCCCTGATCGCTTGTGCGGCATAAAATCCGGCGGCACCGTTTCCCAGAATCAGGTAAAAATCACTGGTGTCATGATGCCATGTGACTTCTTCTGCCTCAACCGGGACAAAGTTCTCCGGTCCGACTCCGCAGACCGGGCAGATTTCCAGGGATGAATCGAAGATTTCACCGCAGACCAGACACTTCACCAGCGTACTTCTGCCCGACTTTTTCTTCGTGTTCGGTTTCTCCAGAAGGACACAGCCAAAATTATAACCATAGTCAAAAGCATCCTGATGGTCTGCCTGATTCGGCTTGAACCGTACCCGGAATCCTTCCACGACCTGCATGCGAAGCTGTTTTAAACGCTCCTCGATATGCGGCACTCCTTCCCCGCTCCAGCCATAGCTTCCGAATGCTCCGGCCAGTTTGCCGCCATGTGTCACAGGAGTCATCGCAAGAGTCAGGTCCCATATCGGTTTCAGCGCCTCCCCTACGATCGTCGGGGTCCCGAACAGGATTCCGTCTGCAAATCCCAGTTCCGCGATTACTTTATCCGTGTCAGAGGTTACCATATCATAAAGCCTAACATCAATATCACCGCATTCCTGAATCCCTTCCGCAATATCCTGTGCCATCTGTTCGGTATATCCATAGGCACTGACATATGGAATCACCACCGTCTTGCGCTGGTTCGGGTTTATAACCGTGCACCATTCTTCATACCACCTGTACATCTGGTCAATCTTGTCATCCAGAACAGGCCCATGCCCGGTGCAGATCATGGTGACATCCATCTGCTTTACCCGCTCCAGGGCCCGCTGCATATACGATTTAAACGGTCCGATAATACAGTCGAAATAGTATTTTGCCGCCTTTTTATAATCCTCCTGATTTCTGACCTTGCTGACAAGGACGTCACTGAAGGCGTAGTGCGATCCAAAAGAATCACAGGTAACCAGTATCTGTTCCTCTTCGATATAGGTGTACATCGTATCCGGCCAGTGCAGATTTGGAACTGCCATAAAATACAGCGTTTTGTCTCCAATTGTCATGCGCTGAGCGTCCTTAATCACGATTCCAGTAAAATCCCGGTTCACGATCTCCTTCAGAAACGTATTTGCCGTTCCCGTGGAAATAATCTTCAGGTGCGGACAGAGATCCAACAGACGTTCCACACTTCCCGCATGATCCGGCTCCGTGTGGCTGACCACCAGATAATCAATCTCGCTGACCGTCGTGAGTTCCTCCAGTTTTTCAAGGTAATCATCCCAGAACTTTACCTTTGCCGTTTCAAATAAAATGGTCTTGTCTCCGGCTTTCATTACATACGAGTTGTATGTAGTTCCGAATTCCGTATACATAATAATATCAAACACACGCAGATCACTATCTATAACTCCTGTCCAGTAAAAACCTTTCCTTAGCTCCAGACTCTTCATATGCTCCTCCGTTTCATAATAATTTTCCGTTTCGGTTAGCATTCCACAAAATGGATATTTTAAACATGGAACGTTCATCAGATCGCTGTGTCTTATATATGTTACATTTTTTCAATTTGTGTAATTCCCCGGGCGATTCTCTGAGCAACATTTGTGAAGTGGCCTCCGGGCACAGTTTCGTATGTTACCCGGCAGCTTTTTCCCCAGTAAACAGCCAGCTCTTCTGTAATCGTTTTTACCTGCGACATTCTCTGGTCTTTAGTTTTATGCTCTTTACTCCCCAGTGACAGGTAGACTGCCGGGTTTTCAGGTACAGGGGAATGTGTCAGGGCATACTCTTTCCAATTGTCAAACCAGAGCGAACCAGACATACAGGCTATGCGGTTGAAAACCGGGGTGTTGTACATTGCGTACACTGCAAAAAGGCCAGCCATTGAATATCCCGCCAGCCCTCTCACTTTTGGCTCAAAAGGAAGCTTTTCTTCTGCCCCCGGCAGCAGCGTTTCAAGGAAATATTTAAGATAGTCCGGCGCCCCGCCGCCGAAATCTTCCCCCTGCCGAAAAGCTTTTGAAGCAGGCCACGGGGAAAACTGTCGGTTCCAGTCATTACCGGTTACCGCAAGCAGAGTACTGATCCCGGAAAGCCTTTCCCATATTTCTTCCGCCTCCCCCGGAAAGGTGTGAAGCCAGATGACGGATAAATCAGTAGCAGAATCCCCACGAAAAATTTCTATCGTGTAATCGTCTATTTTGACAGAGTCCTTATACACGGATAACATATCCCTCTTTTCTCGGCTTTGCCTTTCCCTGTTCTGCTGCATAGCCTAAAATGCAGTGCCCGACGCCGATATATTTTTCAGGGTCGAGTCCCCACGTTTTCATAAGCTCTTCGCCCTCATTCCCTGCAAACACCTCTCTCGCACGGTGAATCCAGCAAGAACCAATCCCAAGAGAAGCCGCCGCATTCATCAGGTTCCCCATCACCAAAGAACCGTCTTCGACACAAGTTCCCCGCTCCTTGTCCGCCAGCACCACAATAACCGTAGGAGCCCCGTAAAACGGATCACTGTCAGTCCCCATCACCGCTGCATTCAGTGCAGACAACTTCCTGATCATCTCCGGCTCCTGCACAACCACCATAACAGGAGACTGCATCCCCATCCCCGTCGGAGCATACATCCCCGCCCGCAGAATCTCCTCCAAAACATCTTCCGGCACCTGCTCACTCCTATAACTCCGAATACTCCTGCGCGTCTCCAACGTGTTCAAAGTCTCATTCATCAAAAACCACTCCTTCACCATATATTTCTTCCATTTTAACACGTAAAAAAAATATGGTAAATAATAATTGCTGCCTCCGTCACGAGCCCTCCTTAGCTGGCATACTTTTCTTACCTGATGCGCCAGCGAAATGAAGGGATAGCCTCCGGCCTGACAAGGACACGCATGCCGTTCTGAATCGCTAAAGCAGCCCCTAGAAATTCTTAGAAGGAGACAGCCGGAAAAATGGGGAGCTTTTATGATTCCGAATCATAAAAGCGGATGGCCCAGCGCGGGAAATCATCAGATTTCCCGTGATGTGCCATCTGTGCCCCGCCTTTCCGGCTGGATGCTTCTTAGAATTTCTCAGGTCTGCGTCCGCAATTCAAAACGGCATGCGTGCCCTTGCCAGACCGGCGGCCATCCCTTGATTTTGCGTCCCCAGTCTAAAACTTACCAGCTAAACTCGAACCCTCTCATGCGCTACTTGTTTGTCGCTTATTTCTTTATTGTTAAACGGTGTGATTCTGAATGACAGTTTGAATGGTTCAAATTTTGCACGGTATCTGTCCAGCTGCCACTCACCGCAGGCATATGTCCCGAGTGCATTTTGTTTGTAGTCTATGTTGAATACAACATAATCCCGTTTTTTCAGATCGCATGTGTGTTTTGCATCGTCCAGATCTTTTTCCTCAAAGCGTGATGCACTGAAGTTAAAGCTATCTTCGGTTGACGCTACAAGGCCCATGCCTCTGTCGTTTGTCAAAGATACCCATTTGCAGTCCATGTGGTTTCCGTTTGCCTGTGGAACAACATAGTTGGTAAATAATCCGTCCACTGTATTTTCGTATACTCCCATCATGGCGGCTTCTCTGGAATCTGCATAATTCTCCCCCGGTCCCATTCCGAAGTACCGTACCTGATCCATTGACTGGTCCAGATGCATCGTCACCCCGATCCGCGGGAACATATCCGGCGCCAGATCTGTCCTTCCGGACGGCGTTCCTTCTACCTGAATCAGAACATCCCCTGTCGGGCATACCACATAGGAATACCTTGTCTTGAAATGCCATGCGCTGTTTGTGGTACTGTTGATCGTATCAACCTGTACTCTGAGGAAGTTATTTTCTTCCTGATATTGCACCTCTGTTACCACTTCGTGTTCCAAATGAAGGAAATGTACCTTCTTCATCTGGTCGATAATTTCCATATCGTTGCTGATCGGTGCCCTCCAGAGTGTCAGGCGCGGGCCTTTGCTCATCACTTCCATGCCATCTCTGACAATGCTGGTGATATTACCGCGTACCAGATCGAAGTCTACATGGAAATTTGCGCCTTCTGCATGAAGGACTGTGTGTTCTTTTGTCACCCTCAGCATTCCCTCAGGAACTACTTCGATTCCTTCTTTATAAACCGGAAGCTTGAACTGTGCCGTTGCAAGCTCATGTCCGGCCGGTGCATACGCTGTATGCTCCTTTAACTGGTAGGACAGATTCAGGTAGTATTCTGCCCCCGGCTTTGCCTTTACTGATGCGAAGTCATACGGAATCTTCACTTCTTTCTCTGACCTTGCCGGAATAGACGGCAGTTCCATACTTCCGCCCTGAATCATCACATCATCTTCCATTATGCTGTATACAAGACGGAACTGATCCAGATCCGCAAAATCATAACGGCTTATCAGGTGGATGATTCCCTGTTCCAGATTTACCGCTGATGTTGTTACCGGTTCTACAACTTTCTTATATTCATAGAGGCCCGGTGAAGGGGTTCGGTCAGGCATCAGCATTCCGTCGATGCAGAAATCTTTGTTGCTCGGGTCATCGCCAAAGTCTCCCCCGTAACGGTAGTATTTTTCACCGTCTTCGGTGTATGACTCGATACCGTGGTCAAACCATTCCCAGATAAATCCGCCCTGAAGTTTGTCATGTGCATAGAACAAATCCTGATATTCCTTCAGGTTGCCCGGCCCATTTCCCATTGCATGGCAGTATTCACAGAGAATATGCGGTTTCTGGGATTTTTCTATGATATCCTTCATGAGGAATGGTTTATCCGGATTTTCCAGCCAGGTATACATCGTTGAATATACATCTGCGGATTCCACATCAAAGTCACCCTCATAATGAACCAGTCTGGAAGAATCCATCTCGTGTGCCACTTCAGTCATCCTGCGGAAGTTGCAGCCGAAAGCAGATTCATTTCCCAGAGACCACATGATGATAGACGGGTGGTTTTTGTCACGCTCAATCATGCGTGTCATTCTGGATACATATGCCGTCTCCCATGTCGGATCGTCCGTGATCCATTTGTAGTCTCCGGTCAGTTCGAAGCCGTGGCACTCCAGATCTGTCTCATCAATCAGGTACATTCCGTATTCATCGCAAAGGTCGTACAGATAATAGGAATCCGGGTAGTGGCACGTACGGATTGCATTGACATTGAACTGTTTCATGAGGATAATATCTTTTTCGATCTCCTCTTTTGCCACAACACGCCCGTTTCTCGGATTATAGTCATGGCGGTTCATTCCCTTGAATATGATGGCAACGCCGTTCACGAGGAAGGTATCGCCATTCATGCGGATATTTCTGAATCCGACATTCTGCGGAATCACCTCAATTACCTGTCCGTCTTTTTCCACGGTCATAAGCAGCTTATAGAGATAAGGAATCTCTGCACTCCAATGTTCTGCGTTTTCTACAACAGCCTCCATGCAGACTTTTTCGCCGTGATTGCCAGCCGTCTCTGTCAGGACTGTATTCCCCTGTGCATCCATAAGTTCAAATGTTACCTGTACGTTTTCTTCTGTCCGCAGTGCCGCCTCAACACGCAGAAGCCCATTTGTATATGTTTCATCCAGATCCGCTGTTACTTTAAAATCACGGATTCCGTCCTTCGGAACGCCGAGCAGTTCCACATCACGGAAGATGCCGCTCTCCCACCACATATCCTGATCCTCAAGGTAGGTCCCGTCAGACCACTGGTACACGCGGACTGTCACATCATTCTCCTGACCAACCTTTACCATGTCGGTAATGTCAAACTCTGATTCATTTCTGGCGGCCTTGCTGTAGCCTGCTTCCTGCCCGTTGACCCAGAGGTGGTATGCGGAATCCACTCCGCAGAATCTTAAGATGATCTGTTTTCCCCTGAAGCTCTCCTCTATAAAGAATGTACGCTTATAGATGCCTGTCGGGTTCTCTGTCGGTACAAACGGAGGGTTGATCGGGAAATTATACCACAGATCGGAGTAGTGCATTTTCCCATATCCCTGCAGCTGCCAGTTTCCCGGAACTGTGATGTCATCCATAGTGGATGTGTCATATTCGCTTGCAAAAAATCCC
The DNA here is from genome assembly GCF_003479085.1 of Clostridium sp. AF19-22AC. NCBI lineage: Bacteria > Bacillati > Bacillota > Clostridia > Eubacteriales > Clostridiaceae > Clostridium > Clostridium sp. AF19-22AC. Next base: position 113,085 of record NZ_QUGN01000018.1, read on the forward strand.
TCCGGGCTGTATTCCGGTGCATCCAGAAACATGAATTTCCATACCCCGTTCAGATTTTTGAATGCATGTGTGTATTTGTTGTCATTAAGAAGTGCCTTTTCCCTCGTTGGAAATGTTAAAAAATGTGCTCTTGCTGGCATCCTGTTGATGCCGTCTATTTGATGGTTTTCCCAGATTTTCATTTTGAATCCTCCAATATATTATTTGATAGTTTTCTGTTTTTTCTCATAACGGTTCCAGCAGATCCATGCAACACCTACGAATATAACCAGACCTACAATATTGTAAGCAAGTGTTCCGATCGGGTTTGCCGTTCCAGCCGGAAGTGTCCCGTCAAGCGCCTGTTTCATTAGTGTCGGCTCCGGTACTGTTGACATGAAGAATACAAACAGGAATACAACCATCAGGAAAATACCTGCCACGATACCGAATGTTCTGCTGCCGAATTTGAAGTCCCGCTGCATCTTATCTTTCTTCCAGCGCAGTCCAATATATGCCGCAATCAGGAATAAGACAGGAAGCAGTGAAGTCGCCACGGTCATGTTGATCAGCATCTCCAGAAAACTGTCCATATTACCGATTCCGAGTGCCGGAATCACTAACAGGATTGTTACAACGATTCCCTGTACAAATAATGCGTTTGTCGGGTTACCTTCCTCGTTCGTCTTAACAAGCCATTTCCCGAATACACCTTCCGGTATCTCGGAGAAAAATACTTTTACAGGGGCTGCCGTCCACAGTGCCAGTGAACCAAGGCTTCCGAGAAACAGAATCAGTCCTACCAGCCTGACAATCACACCGTTTGGAATTCCGAATTTGCCTGCCAGTATCTTGAAGATATCGAAAATACCGTTTGAGAAGTTACCGGAGAGCACTTCTGATGGTACGACAAGACCTACCGCTACTGCACCCAGCACATACATCACGCCAACTACGATTGTAGAGAGCACCATGATCTTAACAAATGTCTTATTGCCGCCCTTTACGTCCTTAATATAGACTCCGATACTCTCCCCGCCTCCGACTGCCTGTAATACCCAGGCCATTGTCATGAAGAAGGTCCAGTTAAACTTCGGTGTAATGGATTCCATTGTAAATTCCTGTGCCGGAGCCTCACCGAATCCGAATACGACGATAAACGCCAGAATAACAAATACCACACCCATTAATAAACGTGCACTTCCTGCAAATCCTGTAACTTTTGAAATCCAGCTGACTCCCTTTACACATACATAGGTTGCAAGCCAGAAGAGTACAACAGAGATGATTGCGATGATTCTTGTTCCGTTGTCACCCGTAAATACGTTTCTTCCGACAAAAGCATAGGACCCATAGATCAGTGTCTGCGGAAGAAGGGAGCAGAAGAAGAATAAGTTTACGAAGAAATATGTCCAGGCACCAAGGAATGCCCATTTTGGACCTAAAACACATTCCAGCCAGCTGTGCACTCCTGATTCTTTTCCTGAGTTTGCAGATGCAAATTCCGCGATCATCAGTATGAACGGAAGGAAATAAAATACAGAACCAAATATATACGCCGGGATTGTTGCAAGACCTATCTGGATGCTGTTATTGATGATACTAGGGAATGCAAAAACAGCAGAGAAGGTCATCATCATCAGGGCAGCTGCCCCCAGTCTTTCTCTTGAATTTGATTTTTCCATGAGAGTTTCTCCTTATCGTTTTCCTTTTTTTAGCATTTGCGCATCTGCTTTATGGTTATTATTGTAGCACCCTGATATTCTGAATTCTATCAGATATGTTGAAGTGTTTTATACTTATGTTGACAGTTTTATATCTTTTATTTTAAAATCCCTTTTTCGTATATGGTAACATCCCCCCACATTTCAGCGTGTTTCCTGCTGTGATTTGATATAAAAATAACAATCCAGCCATTTCCCGGCATCCACAGGATTTTATACGATTATCATTTATGTTGAATAGTTATACATATGTTGACTCGCTCTTTTTTCCTGCTTGAACAATCCCCTTACCGGGAGTATACTTTAGTAATCACGACCACCGGCTTAGCCGGTGGTTTGCTTTGACC
>NZ_QUGN01000019.1:0-16174 GCF_003479085.1 Clostridium sp. AF19-22AC
AAGTAGTCTTGATTGACTACATCATTATTATACTAGGAGGTCATGGCCGGCAATCCGATGGAGCTGGAGCAGGATTTTAAAGATATTGCCTCTGCACTGCGCAGTAAGGACGAAAAAACACTGACAGATACGATCAATCATATTGAAAGCTGGATGAAAACAGGTTATGTACGCAGAAATAAGTGCGTGGCATATCTTCACCAGGTCCTGCGCATTATTTATGAGACAGTGCTGGAGACGGAGGAAAATTTCCAACTGGACGATTCTGAGATTTCGAATATTACGGATGCCCGCAGTATTGAAAAGGCGGTCGGCCTGATACGTGATTATGCCGCAAGGGGGCTGGAAGCCGCCCTGGCAGCGGGACAGTCCAGCGGGGAACGCCAGGCAGTCATGGCGATAGATTACCTGAAGGAAAATTACAGCAATCCGGATCTGAGCCTGAACCACATCTGTGAGTATTTGAATATCAGCACAAGCCGTTTCAGCAGTATTTTTAAGGAAACAACCGGCAAAACGTTTACGGAAGTACTGACAAATATACGCATGGACCGGGCAAAGCAGCTTCTTCGCCAGACAAGCCTGAAGAACTATGAGATTGCAGAAAAAGTGGGGTTCAGTGACCCGCACTACTTCAGCATCGCATTTAAGAAAATGACCGGGAAGACTCCGAAAGAGTATGCCAGGGAGAATTAGACTATGAAAAAGGAAACGGAAACCAGAACATTATTTGGCAGATTCAAAAGTATACAGAGCACAATGATGGTTTCATTTTCTGCGCTGATGGTGATTGCCGTGCTTATTTTCCTGTTTATTGCCCTGAACTATACGAAGAATTCGATTTATGAGAACTCCATCAACTACACGTCCCAGATTATCAAACAGGTGAATTATGACATTGATTCTTATGTGAAGTATCTGGAGAATATTTCGTTTATTGTCTCCACAAGCAGTGATGTTTCCAATTACCTGTACAATGAGGGGCAGACGGATATGGAAAGAGAGGAGGAAAAGGAGCGGATTCTTTCTCAGTTCAAGACGATTATGGACAGCCGCAGCGACATCTATAATATTGCGGTTGTAGCAAATAACGGGCGCAGCATCCTCAATGACGGGGGGGATGAATTCACGGAATACATTAATGTCAGGGATCAGGACTGGTACAAGGCTGCACTGGAGGCGAAGGACGGGACGGCAATCTCTTCTTCCCATGTACAGAATGCAATCAAAAGCAGCTATAAATGGGTAATCACACTGAGTAAGGCGCTGATTAATTACAATAATGCCCAGAATGAGGGAGTATTTTTTGTCGACCTGAATTATACGTCTATCAGTGAGCTCTGCAATAACAACAATATAGGTAATAAGGGATATATATTTATTCTGGATGAGGATGGCAATATCATCTATCATCCTAAGCAGCAGCTGATGTACGGCGGGCTGATCACGGAAAATGTGGATGATATCATGGCCTGCAAAGAGAATTATTTTAACACAGGCGACAAGATTTATACCATTTCAAAATCGGATAAGACCGGATGGACCGTAGTGGGGGCGGCAAACACTTCTGAGCTTCTGAAGAATAACAAACAGGCGCAGATGATGTACCTGCTCGTGGCGGCGGTGCTTCTTCTGGGGGTTATCCTGATTTCAAGCATTATTGCCAGAGAAATCACAAGGCCGATCCGGCAGCTTCGTGATTCCATGAGCATGGTGGAGGAAGGTCAGTTTGATAAGGCGAATGTGGCAGTTACGGCCAAGAATGAGATCGGAAGCCTGAGCAAGTCTTTTAATGTCATGACCGAGCGTATCCATACCCTTATGGAACAGAATGTATATGAACAGAAACAGAAGCGGAAGAATGAAATGAAGGCGCTTCAGGCGCAGATTAACCCTCATTTTTTGTATAATACTCTGGACTCTATTATCTGGATGTCCGAGGCGGGACAGAACGAGGAAGTTGTCCTGATGACTTCTGCTCTGGCAAAGCTTCTCAGGCAGAGTATCAGCAATGACAGGGAACAGGTCACGGTTGCGGAGGAGATTGAATATGTACGCAGTTATCTGACAATCCAGAAGATGAGGTATAAAGATAAACTGGAGTATTCCATAGAAGTATCACCGGAGATTAACCATATCATGATCATCAAGTTTGCCCTGCAGCCGCTTGTGGAGAATGCGATTTACCACGGCCTGAAGTATAAAGAGACAAAGGGAAACCTGAATATCAGAGGGTACGAGCGCGGTGACAAGGCGTATATCACGATTGCAGATGACGGTGTGGGAATGGATGAAGATGTGTTGGAACATATTTTTGATGAGACAATGAAGGAGCACAAGTCAAACGGTGTAGGGGTACCGAATGTACAGAAGCGGCTGCAGCTATATTACGGGCCGGAGTATGGGATTTCATATATCAGCAGAAAGGGGGTAGGGACAGTGGCGACTGTCACAGTGCCGCTGAACAGCAGAGTGGATGATGAAGAGACAGACAAGTAAAAAAGTGTTGACAGGGATCTTTTTATTTTGTATATTTGCTTCGATTCTGGTGGTCGCATACAGCATGTTTATTTCCAGAGACCAGGAAAAGCAGATCTATAATATTATCATGGTGCCAAAGACGATAGACGATACAAACGATTTCTGGACATCGCTGATAGCCGGGGCAGAGCTGGGAGCTGAAGAATTCAATACAAATCTGGAAGTTCTTGGCGGAAAGTCGGAAGTGGATATAGCCGGGCAGATCGAGCGTATTGAAGAAGCTATCAAAAAGAAACCGGATGTGATGCTTGTTGCGCCATGCAGTTATTCGGAGACGACGGAAGCACTGCAGAAGGTGGTTGATAACGGAATTAAACTGATTCTGATTGACTCTGTGATCGATAAGGATATTGCACAGAGCGTCGTGGCAACCGATAATTATCTGGCGGGAAAGCAGCTGGGAGAGTTTGCGAGAGGTCTGATTGATGAGAATACGCAGATCGGTATCGTTGCCCATGTCAAGGGTGCCTCCACGGCTATCGAGAGGGAGAACGGACTGCGGGATGGTCTGGGGAAATATGAACCACAGGTGAAAGACGTCGTATTCTGCGGGTCATCTTATGATAAAGCATATTCCCTGACACTGGAGATGCTGGAAGACTACCCGGATCTGGGGATGATTCTCGGAACAAATGAGTATTCCGCGGTCGGGGCAGCCAGAGCGATCAAGGATTTAGGCCTGACCGGAAAAGTGAAAGTAGTAGGATTCGATAATTCAGTAGAGGAAATCCAGCTCATGGAAGAGGGCGTCTTTCAGGGGATTATTATTCAGAAACCGTTTAACATGGGGTATCTGGGGATTGAGCAGGCGGTGGATTTAATGAACGGCAAGAACATCGAGAAAAATCTGGATTCCGGCTGCAAGCTGATCAACAGGAATAACATGTACGAGGAAGAAAACCAGAGGCTTTTATATCCGTTTACAGGGCAGCAGTAGGTGTGATTTTGGGATGACACAGTATGAAAAAAGGTTAAAAAATTACCGGGTGTAATTTTTTAACCTTTTTTAGTAAGATTTTCAATTTTCAAAAATAGTTCTAAAGAGTATACTAACAACATAAAAGTTACAAAAAGTTAATAAATTGTTCATCTTTAGAATATAAACGATGGATTGTACGGCAGGAACTCTCAGCGGAATTATTCATCTGCTGCAGTAGATACTTTAGGATTCAGATAAGAATACTGGAGTGCTTTCTGCGTATCTGTGGTCATGGCACTCAATATAATGTTGCCTTCCTCGAGATACCAGACATCGCCGTAGCTAGACGGGGTCTTCGGATCATAGCCGCTTTCACCGTAAGCCTTCTCGACTTCCTCATGGATTGCATCGTAGGTTTCCTGAAGGTCTTCATCAGATTCGGCACTGTAGGTCCAGGCGACACACATCAGTTTATTATCACCGTCGTACATATATTTGATGGTACCGTCCAGATCCATATATTTCTTCGGATAGGTATAAGTGGTTCCGTCGTATACGGAATCGTAAGTATTGTCGCTGTCACCTTCCAGTTCGACCATGTCATCGTAAGAATTTTCCCAGGTGAGTTCCGTAAAAGGAAAACCTGCAGGTTTCTTTTCAGACTGACATCCGGTCAGGACTCCGGACACAAGAACAAGTGTAAGAACGACAGACAGCAGAGAACGTAAATGCTTCATAAGTAATTAATAACCTCCTTTTGCTGGCCAGCGAACAGCCGGCCGCGGTTGAATAACGACATTATAATGAGTTTCCGGCACAAATGCAAGAGGTTATTATTTTTTTGGGGCCGGCGGCATAACAACCGCAATATAAATGTGAACGTAATGCAGCATGTAAACATATATGAGGGAGAAGGAGGGATTGTAATGTTGAAAAGCACAGCAACAGAAGAAGGGATGGCTGGTGCGGGATAAATTCTGCATGGCCGGTGTCGGCAGTATACCGGCACAAAAAATATTACGAAAATCAGTATGGCTGAAGAAGTAGGAGGAAGAAAAGTGGGAAAGATTAAGCAAAATCCTTTTGTGAAAAAGGTGGGGTTTAACAGAATCGTGTTATGCTTCGTTTTGATTCTTCTGTATGGATTCTTCTGTGTGATGACGCAGGGAAAATTTGCAGGGATGAACCGAATCTTAAGTGCCCTTAACTATGCATATTTTCTAGGATTCTTATCATTGGGAGTTACTTTTGTAATTGCAACAGGCGGAATTGATTTCTCGATCGGACCGGTTATGTTCTGCTGTGCACTTGTTTCTGGATACAGCCTGATCTCATATAGCGTGCCAATGCCGCTTGTAATGGTAATCAGTGTTGCTGTAGGACTGGCTTTTGGTATTTTTAACGGATATCTGGTTGCATACTGGTCAGTACCGTCATTCATTACTTCAATGGCAAGTATGAATATTGCAAAAGGTCTTGCATCTGTATTTACAAAGACTCAGTCAGTCAGCTGGCCGCAGTCAACGGCAGAAGGAGGATGGTACAGATATCTGGTTAAGGTTGGGGATATCCCGGTAGGGCTTATCATTTTCCTGATAGTTGCAGTAATCTGTGCAGTGATCCTGAATAAGACAAAGATCGGACGTTACATTCTGTCTCTTGGAAGCAACAAAGAAGCGGTCAGGCTTTCCGGAGTCAATGTTAAGAAATGGGAAATGACGGCATATGTCATCTGCGGAGTACTGGTTGGAATTGGCGCACTGTTCTTTGTGTCAGCATATACAACAGTTCAGCCTGGTTATGGTGATCAGTATAACAATGAAGCTATTGCAGGGTGCGTGATGGGAGGAACTTCTATGGCAGGAGGCCTTGCATCCATAAGCGGTACTGTGATTGGTGTGTTTATCATCGCTCTGCTTCAGGAAGGTATTCTGGCTCTTGGCTTTTCAAAAGACTGGCAGCTTATTATTACAGGTATTATTGTTATTGTCGCAGTATTCAGTGACGTTGTTTCAAGACGCAGAAAGAATTAATATGGAGTCTTCCATAGCAGCTAAAGCAATGATACATGGAAATCGAAGAGTGAAAGTAGATAGAAAGGCAAGGGTAAGAGAATGGGCGAAGTTATATTAACAATGAAAGATATTGATAAATCTTTCCCTGGTGTTCATGCACTGGACCATGTAAATCTGGAAGTCAGAAAAGGTGAGGTCCTTGCACTGATGGGAGAGAATGGTGCCGGTAAGTCTACACTGATGAAGGTGCTGACTGGTATTTATAAGAAGGATTCCGGTACAATTACATATGAAGGAAAAGAAGTAGAATACACGAACACAAGAGAAGCACAGGATGCAGGTATCGTAATCGTGCATCAGGAGCTGAACATGCTTGGCCACCTGACGGTTGCACAGAACATCTTTATCGGAAGAGAGTTTAAGAAGGGCATCCGCATCGACGACAAGAAGATGAATGATGAAGCAAGAAAACTTTTCGAGAGAATGAACATCGACATCGATCCGAAAGAAACTATGAGCAGGCTGACCGTTGGCAAACAGCAGATGTGTGAGATTGCGAAGGCCATTTCCCATGAAGCAAAGGTTATTATCTTTGATGAGCCTTCAGCGGCCCTGACAGAGACCGAGATCGAAGAGCTGTTCAAGATCATCCGTGATTTAAGAGAAAAGGGGCTTGGTATTGTTTACATATCCCACCGTATGGATGAGATTAAGAGGATTACAGACCGTGTTACAGTCATGAGAGACGGTACATATGTCGGAACTCTGATTACAAAAGACAGTACAAAGGATGACATCATTAACATGATGGTTGGCCGTGTTATTTACGAAGATCCTAAGACAGAGAGTATGGTTCCGAAGGATGCTCCGGTTGTGCTAAAGGTGGATCACCTGAATGCCGGAAAGATGGTTCAGGATGTAAGCTTTGAATTACATAAAGGCGAGATCCTCGGCTTCTCAGGACTGATGGGCGCGGGACGTACAGAGACAGCACGTGCGCTGTTCGGTGCAGATCCGATCGACAGTGGTGATATCTATATTAACGGACAGAAGGTTACCATTAACAATCCGCAGGATGCTGTTAAGTATGGTATCGGATATCTGTCAGAGGATAGAAAGAGATACGGAATCGTAGTTCAGAAGTCAGTTGCTGAGAATACAACAATGGCAACACTGGATAATTATATGAACGGTATCTTTATCGATAAGAAGAAGGAGAAGGAAGTTGCAGAAAAGTATGTAGAATCACTTGCAACAAAGACTCCGGATGTTGACCAGCTTGTAGTAAACCTGTCTGGTGGTAACCAGCAGAAAGTCGTTATTGCAAAATGGATGACAAGAGACTGCGATATCCTGATATTCGATGAACCTACAAGAGGTATTGATGTCGGGGCAAAGAGTGAGATTTACAAACTGATGAATCAGCTGGCAGCAGAAGGAAAAGCCATTATTATGATATCCTCTGAGATGACGGAAATATTACGTATGAGTGATAGAATTATCGTAATGTGTGAAGGCAAGAAGACAGGTGAGCTGGATATTTCCGAAGCTACACAGGAAAATATCATGAATCTGGCTACACGAGAGATTGAGTAGGGAGGAAAATAAAATGGCAGACAATAGAACTAAAACGGCTGTTAGAAAGGAGTCTACGATCGAAAGACTCGGAGGACAGAAATTCGTTGTTCTTCTTGTAGTAATCGCATTGTTTATCTTCTTCTGTGCACTCAGCCCGAATTTTAGAAAGTATACAACGTTTGTAAGTATTCTGGATTATTCATATTATATTGCACTGATGGCAATAGGTGTTGCATTCCCGCTGATGACAGCAGGGGTAGACCTTTCCATAGGCACTGGACTTATTTGCTACTCACTGGTAGGTGGTTACCTGATCGTATTCCAGGGATGGCCGACATGGGCAGGTATGCTGGTAAGTGTTTTGTTTGGTGCTGCAATGGGAGCTATCAACGGAAGCCTTGTTGCACTGATGGACTTGCCGCCATTCCTTGCAACACTTAGTACATCGATGATTACCAGAGGGCTTGGTTCCCTTATTGTAGGACGTGTAGGAATTTCTTGGCCGGCAGCAACAGCTCCGGGAGGATGGTTCAGAAATATTTTTAAGATCCAAAATAATGGAACAATTATTCCGATTGGTTTCCTTTGGGTTATATTGATAGTCATTGCTATGACATTTGTTTTGAACCACACGAAAGTTGGCCGTTATACGCTGGCAATCGGAAGTAATAAAGAGGCAACGAAATTATCAGGAGTCAATGTTAAATTCTATCATATTTTTGCATATGTGATTTCAGGATTCTTTGCAGGACTGGCAGCTATCTCTTATTCTGCTATCTTTGCAACGGTTCAGCCGGGTACCGGAGCAGGATTCGAGCTGGAGGCAATCGGTGGTGCAATCATTGGTGGAGTATCCATGTCGGGCGGTGCGGGCAGTATCACTGGAACACTGGCCGGAGTATTCGTTATCTGTCTTCTGAAGACAGGGCTTCCATTCATCGGACTGACAGCGAACTGGCAGCAGATCATTATCGGTCTCGTGCTGATTACAGCCGTACTTGTAGATATTCTGAGAAGAAAGAAAGAGAATGTATAATCGAATATAGGCAATTCTGTAACTCTATTTTAAGGATAGATAGCGGTCAGAGGAACTGGTCTGTGTACCAAGCTCTAACTGTTACTATAAAAAACTATTTTATGTCAGGAGGACAAAAAGTATGAAAAAGAAAGTATTGGCAGTATTACTTAGCGGATGCATGGTAGCTGGAATGATCGCAGGCTGTGGAAGCAAAGGCGAGGATGCAAAGACAGATGACGGTGCAAAGACAGAAGATCAGGCTGACGACAAAGGTTCTGATGATAGCAAAGGCGGGGACTATCATTTTGAAGTCGTTGTAAAGAGCTTCCAGTCATCATACTGGCAGGCTGCTGTTCAGGGAATCAAACAGGCAGAGGATGAACTGGGCGTTACAGCTAACACAACAGGACCTAACGCTGAGTCTGATATTGCTGACCAGGTTAACATGCTGAACAACGCAATCAGCCAGGAGCCGGACGGAATCGCTCTTGCAGCTTGCGACCAGAACTCAGTTATTGACTCACTGCAGACAGCACTCGACAAGAAGATCCCGGTAGTTTGCTTCGACTCAGGTGTGCCGGATGCTCCGGAAGGATCTGTATATGCAACAGTTGTTACAAACAATGGTGCAGCAGGCGCTATCGCAGCAGAGAAGATTTATGAAGCAGTAAAAGACAAAATTGCAAAAGCTGACAAACCAGTCAGAGTTGGTGAAGTTAACCAGGATGCAACATCTGCTAACATCACAGAGCGTGGTATGGGATTTGTTAACAAATTTATCGAACTTGCAGAAGCAGACGGAAAGAAAGTTGCTGTTGTAGGAAATGACTACTATGTAGGTAAAGTTGAGAATAACAACGATGAGAAGTCAGCTGACATCATCATCGAGATCGCAGTACCGGCTCAGACAACAGTTGAACTGTGTGCTACAGAAGCTTCTAACATCATGAACAAAGACGATACAATCGCTATTTTCGGATCTAACCAGGTTTCTGCAGAAGGTGCTTTAACAGCTAACCAGAACTTAAACGTATTAGGATCTGACCCAGAGAAGAACATCATTGCAGCCGGATTCGATGCTGGTTCAACAATCAAAGCAGCTGTTAAAGATGGCACATTACTTGGCGCTGTTACACAGTCTCCTCTGATGCAGGGTAAATTATCTATCGAAACACTGACAAAGATCTGCAACGGTGAAGAAGTAGAAGATATCGAGACAGATGGTTACTGGTATGACTCTACAAACATGGATGATCCTGACATCTCTCCAAACCTGTATGACTAATTCATAACAGAACAGATAATAACAAATAATTTAGAAAGGAACCGGGAGTGTCCCGGTTCCTTTTTAACATATGATCTGATATAATATAGGACAATAAGGTGCGTGCAGTCCAGTACCGGAATGAAAATGAAAGACACAGGAGGAATCATATGCTTCAGGGTATAGAAACGATTTTTAACAATAAGGAAAAGATGATCGGCCATCTAAAAAAGAAGAGCTATGAGAAGAATACGGAGCTATTTAAAGAGGAAAACGGCCACTTCTTCAGGGAAATGGCCGAGTATGTAGGGCAGGCCGAAGATAAAGAGAAGGCGGCGGAAGAGATCGGTGAATGTCTGGTGCAGGCAGTAAAAGAGCACCTTTCTAATAAGAAAGGAAAGGTTGAGGCCCGCACGCAGGTGGATCTGAATTTCTTTATGATCTACTATGTCTTTCCTACCATTCTGGGGATGGAATGTGAGGACCCCAAAGTGATCGCGGAAGGGATCCGCAGGGTCTGGGGGAAAAGTTTCAAGGAGAGCGACATAAACTATACGGATTACGATACATTATACGGAGCCTTCCGGGAAAAGATATTCGGAATTTTTTAATTTCATTTCAAATATTGTTTCGGAGTCGTGCCTTTGTATTTTTTAAAAGTTTTGATAAAGTAGCTTAAATCATTGAATCCGGAACTGTATGCCACCTCTGTTATGGACAGGTCTGTCGTCATGAGCTGGTAGCATGCCCGCTCTATGCGGTAATAATTGAGGTAGTCTATCGGCGTGCGGTGTGTCATCTCATGGAAGAAACGGCAGAAGTATTTAGGGGACATATCCACACTGCCTGCCATTTCTTCGAGTGTGATCTGCTTATTATAGGAAGATTCCATGAATTCAAGTGCGGTTTTTAGTTGTATGATACGTTTATGGTTGCGCGGCGGCTGGGCTGGTGCAGGGTTGTAGTATTGTTTCGCGAAAATAGTGCCGATTACCTGATAAAGTGCTCCAAGGACGACAAGCTGGTATCCATCCTTTTTAGAGGCAATCGCGTCGAACAGTGACCAGACCGTTTGGTGGATATCGTTATGAGATTCAGGATAGACAAAGGCTGGCTCCACTTCGTGGTCAATGATTTTACGTATGAGCTTGCAGCAGGAATCGTTTTTGTTCATAAGCATATTCATATCAAAGACGACACATTCATAGGTGCAGTCACGGGGAAGTCCCGAGTGCACGGAACCGGCAGGGATAAAGATGGCAGAACCCTGCTCAACGGTGTATTCCAGCTCATCTATGGATAGTTGGAAGGTTCCTTTGAGAACCCGCACGATTTCAAATTCCACATGCCAGTGTAGTGCCATGATATATTGTGGGTGCGTGGGGGTGATATGGTGGTATTCAAAGGGAAAGTCGACAGTTCCCCGCTGCCAGCTTTCGCGGTAATTGATATATTGCATAATTCTCCTTTATGTGAATATTGTTATATTTTTTACTATTATAGCACAAGTATATTTTCCGGGACAATGATAAAATGAAATCAGTGGCGAGATGAATGTGGCTATGAAAGGAGGAAGACGTGTGAGTAGTGAGAAGAAACAGGTACTTGCTTTTGACTTCGGGGCATCCAGCGGACGTGCGATTCTGGGAACTCTGGAGGACGGAAAGATACATATGGAAGAAGTTTACCGCTTTTCCAATGATCCGGTCATCATCGGCAAGACTATGTACTGGGACACACTGAGACAATTTTTCGAGATTAAGCAGGGAATTATCAAGGCAAAGCAAAAAGGCGGTTTTGAAAGTCTCGGAATCGATACATGGGGAGTGGATTTCGGACTTCTGGATGAACACGGGGTACTGCTTGAGAGTGCCGTGCATTACAGGGATGACAGAACACTCGGAATGCAGGAAGAGGTATTCAAGGCAATTCCGAAAGATGAGCTGTATGATATGACAGGAAATCAGTTCGAGAACTTCAATACGGTATTCCAGCTTTATTCCCTTGTGCAGAAGAGACCGTGGATTCTGGAACGTGCAGACAAGCTTCTGCTGACTCCGGATCTGTTCAACTATTTCCTGACAGGTGAGAAAAAGGCAGAATATACTATGTCTACGACGACTCAGCTGATGGATGCAAGGAACAAAGTATGGTCTGATAAAATAATGGATGCACTTCAGATTCCAAAAGAGATCTTCCCTGAAATCGTGCCGAGCGGTACAGTGGTAGGAAACTTAAGCGATGATATCTGTGAGGAACTTGGAATAAAGCCGGCCAAGGTTATTGCAGTGGCCAGCCATGATACACAGAGTGCCGTTGTGGCGGTTCCGACACAGGAAGAAGATTTTATGTTTATCAGCTGCGGAACATGGAGCTTATTCGGAACAGAGCTGAAGGCTCCGGTTATTGGTGAAAAGTCACTGGAATGCAACGTAAGTAACGAAGGTGGTTATGGAAATACAACGACCCTTCTGAAGAATATTATTGGTTTGTGGCTTGTACAGGAGAGCCGGAGACAATGGATCCGTGAGGGACAGGAATATTCCTTTGGTGAGCTGGAGCAGATGGCTATGAAAGCAGAGCCGTTCTTAAGCTTTATCGATCCGGATGCACCGGAGTTCGTGCCGGCAGGCAATATACCGGAACGTATCAGGGAGTTCTGCAGAAGGACAGGGCAGAGGGTGCCGGAGACGATCGGAGAGATTGTATGCTGCATCAACCAGAGCCTTGCACTGAAGTACAGATATGCCCTGGAACAGATTGAATCATGTACAGGAAAGCATTATCCGACCATCCATATGATCGGCGGCGGTATCCAGAGTAAGCTTCTCTGCCAGATGACAGCGGGAGCGAACGGACGCAAAGTAATCGCGGGACCTGTGGAAGCGACGGCATTGGGCAACATAGCCGTGCAGTTCATGTCACTTGGGGAAATCAAAGACGTGAATGAAGCGAGAAGGATCATTGCAGATTCAGAAACGACATATGAATATATTCCGCAGAACGAAGAAAAGTGGAATGCGGCATACGAAAAGTTTATTACCATTCTAAGCTGACCAGCCTGGAATGTGAATGGATATTAACTCATTAATCAAGAATAAGGAGGAAACAAACTATGGCAAAATCAAGACTCATCGGGGACTATCCAGTAATCGGAATCAGACCTACTATCGACGGACGCAGAGGTGTACTTAAGGTACGTGAATCTCTGGAAGAGCAGACAATGAACATGGCTAAATCTGCTGCAAAACTGTTTGAGGAAAACTTAAGATACTCAAATGGTGAGCCGGTTAAGGTTGTTATCGCTGATACAACAATCGGACGTGTTGCAGAAGCAGCTGCATGTGCTGATAAATTCAAAAAAGAAGGCGTTGACATCACTTTAACCGTTACACCATGCTGGTGCTACGGAGCAGAGACAATGGATATGGACCCGCAGACAATCAAGGCTGTATGGGGATTCAACGGAACTGAGAGACCGGGAGCCGTTTACCTTGCATCTGTTCTTGCTACACATGCACAGAAAGGTCTTCCTGCATTTGGTATCTACGGACATGATGTTCAGGAAGCTGATGATACAGAGATTCCTTGCGATGTAAAAGAAAAGTTACTGAGATTTGGACGTGCTTCTGTTGCAGCTGCAACAATGAGAGGTAAATCCTATCTGCAGATCGGTTCTATCTGTATGGGAATCGGCGGATCCATTATTGATCCTGCATTTATCGAAGAGTACCTTGGCATGCGTGTTGAGTCTGTTGATGAGGTGGAAATCATCCGCCGTATGACAGAAGGCATCTACGATGAAGCTGAGTTCCAGAAAGCTCTTGCATGGACCAAAGAAAAATGTAAAGAAGGCTTTGATAAGAACCGCGAAGACATCCAGAGAAACCGTGAGGAAAAGGATGCTGATTGGGAATTTGTAGTAAAGATGATGTGCATTATCAAAGACCTGATGAACGGCAACGAAAACCTGCCGGAAGGAAGAGAAGAAGAGAGAGTCGGACACAATGCACTGGCAGCCGGATTTCAGGGACAGAGACAGTGGACAGACTTCTATCCGAACTGTGACTTCCCAGAGGCTATGCTGAATTCTTCCTTCGACTGGAACGGGGCAAGAGAGCCGTACATCCTTGCAACAGAGAACGATGTACTGAACGGACTCGGAATGCTGTTCAGCAAACTGCTTACTAACTCAGCACAGATTTTTGCTGATGTGCGTACATACTGGAGCCCGGAAGCTGTTAAGAGAGCGACGGACGGATACGAACTGGAAGGCCATGCAAAAGAAGCAGGCGGATTTATTCATCTGATCAATTCAGGTGCAGCATGTCTGGATGCAAACGGACAGTCTAAAGATGCAGACGGCAACGGATGCATGAAGCCTTGGTATGAAGTAACAGAAGAAGATCAGGAAGCAATGATGAACGCAACAACATGGAACTATGCTGATTTCGGATACTTCAGAGGCGGCGGATATTCATCCAGATTCGTAACAGAAGCAGAGATGCCTGTGACGATGATCCGTCTTAACCTCGTTAAGAACTTAGGACCAATGCTTCAGATCGCTGAAGGATGGACTGTGAAACTTCCTGATGAAGTTACAGATGTTCTTTGGAAGAGAACTGACTATACATGGCCATGTACATGGTTTGCACCAAGAGTTACAGGAGAAGGTGCGTTTGCATCTGCTTATGATGTTATGAACAACTGGGGAGCTAACCACGGAGCAATCAGCTACGGACACATCGGGGCTGACCTGATTACACTCTGCTCTATCTTAAGAATCCCGGTAGCTATGCACAATGTACCGGAAGAGAAGATCTTCAGACCTGCATCATGGGGCGCATTCGGACAGGATAAAGAGGGACAGGATTTCAGAGCCTGCCAGGCTTACGGACCAATGTACAAATCTATCAGATAATTGATATTGAGAGAATGATACTGTCATTCATATCTGTCAGACAACAGAGAGTGCCTATGATAAATAGGCGCTCTTTGTGTTGAAAACGAGAAGGAGGATACAAACATGTTAAAAGGAATTCCACAGATTTTATCACCTGAATTATTAAAAGTTTTATGCGAGATGGGACACAGTGACCGCCTTGTTATCTCCGACGGTAATTTTCCGGCAGAGTCTATGGGAAAAGACGCAATCGTGATCCGCTGTGACGGACACGGCGTACCGGAGATTCTGGATGCGATTCTTAAGGTTTTCCCACTGGATACTTATGTAGAAAAACCAGTGAACCTGATGGAAGTTATGCCGGGAGACGATGTTGAGACACCGATCTGGGATACTTACAAGGAGATTATTGCAAAACACGATGACAGAGGCGCTGAGGCTGTCGGCAACATCGAGAGATTTGCATTCTATGATGAGGCAAAGACTGCATATGCAATTATTGCAACAAGCGAGAAGGCACTTTATGCGAATATCATGCTCCAAAAAGGGGTCGTTGTTGAATAAATAAGTCTGGATTTATAAAAAAGAGGATTAAATGTAGAAGGCACCCACGCATAGTGAGTGCCTTTACTGCCTTTACGATGTTTATCGTTTCTTTCTACTGTACATAATGTTCAGTTTTATGCACTAAAAACGTGAAAAATATTCTTCTGATTGTTCTCTGGTAAGGGAAAAGCGGGTTTGCAGTTTCATAAGGATCTTTTCTTTGTCATAGCCTTCCTCACGGTAATCCAGAATAAATGCTTTAATACCTTGCTCTATGCCCTGCTGTATTCCTCTCTTAATGCCGGTCTTAATTCCCTCGTCAACTCCATCCTGATATAAATCATCTAATGCTTTGCACATATCAATCCCTCCTGATTTTAGTTTCGCTTCGGGTAACTGCTGTCCTGAGCCGAGCAGCACCCTTATTACGTTATATGAATCCTCGTCCATACTGCCAAAATAATTCTTGTTAGTCTGCATATATTTCTGCAGACATTCTTTACTTTTTCTATATTCTAACATGCCGAATACCAACTGTAAATCTGTCTGAAAACATAAATTATTATTCATACGCCTTGGATCAAACAAATTTATCCGGTAGTTGGGAATATATTTTTTTAACAGTTCATATTCTTTTGCGTTAAGCCCTAAAAGTCCATGCAGGTCCTGTGCGCCATCCCATTCTTTTTCACCATAGTAAAAGACAACAGTAATAACGGGGGTGAGCCGGTCATTTTTCTTGAGGCCGGACAAAAATTCAGAGGAATTTTCCAATTCCTTGTTTTCTTTCCTGATTTTTCTGATCTGGCTGATCTGTTCAGTGTAGTTCAATGCATCATACAGCATTCCCCGGACAGGCATGGCATAGTGGATTTCATCCTGGTTTTCACATGCAAGTACCACGATCCTTGTCCCGTCTTCTGCCACCATCATGATGTCACGGTATCTTTGAACCGTGAGGTTTTCACCGTTTGGATTCCGTAAAACGAGGGTCTGTTCCGGGTTACTTTCCGTTAAGTGATTCGGCAGAAATACCTGTTTCCCCTGAAACAGGGAGCCGTTGATCAAATCCGCAAACCGGTGCTTATCGGAGAGCCAGCGTTTCATATAAATATCATTTTTTCCCATATGTAATTTTCTCCTTGTCTGTTTTTGGATATTTCAAAATGAAGTGAGTGTTCCCAAGACAAGTTTATACTTTCAATAGACATCACCAGCCCTTATTGTTTGAATTTTTTAAATGATTGTTGTTTGTCCGATGTTGAAACATGGATTGTTGGAATGATTTGATTAGATTCTAAGAATGTATGAAATACACCAGATCTTTTCAAGTACATATACCCTATCATAGATTACTATTTGAATCCATAAAATTTGTATGAATTTTATA
>NZ_QUGN01000019.1:16184-110291 GCF_003479085.1 Clostridium sp. AF19-22AC
GTTTTTGGATATTTCAAAATGAAGTGAGTGTTCCCAAGACAAGTTTATACTTTCAATAGACATCACCAGCCCTTATTGTTTGAATTTTTTAAATGATTGTTGTTTGTCCGATGTTGAAACATGGATTGTTGGAATGATTTGATTAGATTCTAAGAATGTATGAAATACACCAGATCTTTTCAAGTACATATACCCTATCATAGATTACTATTTGAATCCATAAAATTTGTATGAATTTTATACCAAAATTTTGTAAAGTAAGGAGGCGTGCCTGAGAACAATAACCAGTAACCTTTTTCATCCTACGAAATACCTCTGATAAGTTGATCTGTACTTGAATCGGCATAGGGATGATGCTACAATAATTTATAATTGGCGGGGCAGTCCGTTTTTCTGGCGGTTACCGGGATTTGATAGTGGTGGTGTTTTCGGAGAATGAAGGAGAAGAGGGCAGGGATATGACTATTACAGAGATTGCTAAGATGGCAGGGGTATCGGTTTCTGCGGTATCCAGATATTTGAATGACGGTTATATCAGTGAGGAAAAGAGAAAAAAGATTAAAGCTGTAATTGATAAGACGGGGTATAAGCCGTCCAAGCAGGCCCAGATTTTAAGGACGAAAAAGTCGAAGGTTATTGGTGTGATTCTTCCTAAGATTAGTTCTGAGTCTATCGCGAGGGTTGCGGACGGGATCAGTTCAGTCCTTTCTAAGGCAGGTTACCAGATGCTGCTTGCAAGTACCGAGAATAGTCCGAAGAAGGAGCTTGAATATTTGAATCTGCTGCAGAATAACCCGGTGGATGGGATACTGTTTTCTGCATCTGTTTATGACAAAGCCCATCAGGAGGCGCTGAAGAAGATGCAGATTCCGGTGGTGGTCATCAGCCAGCGGTTTGACGGCCTTGCCTGCGTTTACCATGATGATTACGGGGCGGCAAAGGCGATGACAGAGCTTCTACTGGACAGCGGGAAACGAAATGTGGCCCATATTGCCGTCACACAAAGTGACGAAGCTGCCGGAAAGAGCCGGACGCAGGGATATCGGGATGCCCTGCAAAACAGGGGGATTGAGCCGGCAGAGAATATGATTGTAACGGCTGGATTTACGATGGATGCGGGTTATGACTGTATGAAAAAGCTGCTGAAGAGGGCGCCTCGTCTGGATGCTGTATTCTGTGCGACGGATACGCTGGCTGTGGGGGCTATGACCTGTCTGCGGGACATGGGGAAAAAAGTACCGGATGAGATAAGCATTGCGGGGGTCGGACATAACAGGATGTCCAGAGTAGTGACCCCGAAGCTGACAACAGCGCATCTTTTTTACAAGACAAGCGGCATAGAAGCTGCCAATATGCTGCTTGAGATGATAGAAAATCAGGATCATGTGGCAAAGCAGACGAAACTGGGGTATGAAGTAATAAAGGCAGAGAGTGTTTAAAAAGGCAGATGTATAACGGCAGGGACCGGGAATTTCATAGAAGTGTAATGCTTCTACGGAATTCCCGGTTTTCTATTTCGTAAACTGGCAAATGATTTGTGGATTATATACAAAAAATATAAGGCAATTTTGTATTATCTTCCTATTTACAAATCTAGAAAAAGTGATAATATATAAATATAAAGTGAAAACGATTTCACACAGAAAAAGCATATAATGTGAAAAACATAGTGAAATCAATGAATTAATAACTGATAACGTTATCATAAAGGAGGAAGTTATGGATTACCAATCAATCGCCAGACAGATTTTGGAGAATGTAGGCGGGAAAGAGAATTTAATTTCAGCGGCTCACTGTGCCACAAGGCTCAGACTGGTCATTGCTGACAACGAAAAGTGTAACAGCAAGGCAGTGGAGAATATTGACGCAGTGAAAGGAGTATTCTTTGCATCCGGCCAGATGCAGATTATTCTTGGTACAGGGACTGTCAACAAAGTATACGATGAGTTCATTAAGATCGCCGGTATATCCGAGGCGAGCAAAGAAGATGTGAAGAGGGAGGCCGCGAAGAAAGCGAACCCGTTCCAGAGAGTGATCAAGACGATCGGGGACATTTTTGTTCCCATTATACCGGCCATTGTTGCAAGCGGATTTTTAATGGGAATTATGGAAGCGCTGAATTTCATGGTGAATAACGGCTTCCTGAATATTAATACAAATGGTTCTATTTACCAGTTTGCAGTATTGTTCAGCAATGTAGCCTATGTGTTCCTGCCAATTTTGATTGCATTCAGTGCGGCGAAAGTGTTCGGTGCGAATCCGTTTCTCGGTGCGGTCATCGGTATGATTATGATACACCCGGACCTGCAGAATGCTTGGACCGTTGCTACGGAAGGTGTCCAGAAGACGCAGGAAGTATTCTTCGGACTGTGGAAGGTTGATATGGTCGGCTATCAGGGTCATGTCATCCCGGTTATCATTGCTGTATTTGTCCTGAGTATCATAGAAAAGAAGCTGCACAAGATCGTACCACCTATGTTTGATCTGTTTGTTACGCCTCTGGTCAGTGTATTTGTAACAGGGTACCTTACCCTTGCAGCGATCGGACCAGTTTTCGTTTTCCTTGAGAACGGCCTGTTAAATGGGATTCAGAGTCTGCTGACACTGCCGTTTGGAATTGGAAGTTTCATCATGGGAGGTGCCTATGCGACAACGGTTGTATCCGGCATCCACCATATGTACACAGTCATAGACATCGGACAGCTTGCCAAATACGGACTCACATTCTGGCTTCCTCTCGCTTCTGCAGCTAACGTGGCACAGGGTGGTGCGGCTCTCGCAGTTGCATTGAAAAGTAAAAACAAGAAGATGAAATCTGTTGCCCTGCCATCTGCATTAAGTGCATGCATGGGTATTACAGAACCTGCCATTTTCGGTGTAAACTTACGCCTTGTCAGACCATTTATTGCGGCATCAGTCGGAGGTGCATGCGGTGCGTTATATGCATCCATTGTAAATCTCGGGGCAACAGGAACAGGTGTTACAGGTATTTTCGGAATTCTTCTGCATCTTCACAGCCCAATTCACTATATCATAGCGATGGCAATCGCATTCGGTGTGGCTTTTGTGTTGACAGGAATTCTGGGATTTAAAGAAGAGACGGATGAATCAGATGCTGTGACGGAAAACAAGGAATCCGATAAGGCTCTATCTGTAGAGGAAACTGTTACAGAGGATCAGACAGAGGAGTCAGTCACAGTTCAATCAGGCAATAATACAGAAGAATTTACGTTTGCCTGCCCGATTCAGGGTGAGGTGATACCACTATCAGAAGTTCCGGATGAGACATTTGCATCAGGCGTGCTGGGTGACGGTGTTGGTGTGAAGCCGGAGGAGGGGAAAGTATATGCTCCGTTTAACTGTACAGTAGCCACGGTTTTTGATACAAAACATGCTATCGGCCTTGAAACGGCAGCTGGTATGGAACTGTTGATCCATGTAGGTCTCGATACGGTCACATTAAATGGGGAACCATTTACAGTACACGTGGAAACGGGCCAGCAGGTGAAAAAAGGGGAACTGCTTGCGGAATTTGACATGGAAAAGATCCTGAATGCGGGACTGAAAACTGTCAGTCCGATTATTATCACAAACCAGGGAAGCTATCAGGAGGTCCATATCACACAAAGATAAGGAGCAGCCGGGCGGTATTTAAAATGAGGATTCATAATAGAGGATGGTATTTATGGCAGGAATAAAAGGGAATGATAAGTGGAGGCTGGGATTCCACCTGATGCCTCCTGCAGGCTGGCTTAACGACCCGAACGGACTGTGCCAGTTCAAGGGTGTCTATCATGTGTTTTTTCAATATGCACCGGATGACCCAAATGGCGGAATGAAGTACTGGGGACATTATACGAGCCCGGATCTCCTGAACTGGAAATATGAGGGAATTGCACTCTCTCCGGAGGAGGACTTCGAAAGCAATGGAGTATATTCCGGATCAGCATTGATTGCAGACGGGAAGATGAACCTGTATTATACGGGAAATGTAAAACTGAAGGGGGACTATAATTATATCACAGACGGACGTCAGGGAAATACGGTACTGGTCAGCAGTGAGGACGGGATTACGTTTGGCAGAAAAGAATGCCTGATGACGAATGCAGATTACCCGTCCGGTCTCACATGCCATATCCGGGACCCAAAGGTAGTGACAGGGAAGAGTATAGGTAAAGATGACGAAAACTATTACATGTTTCTCGGTGCAAGGACTCAGAGTGATGTGGGAGAAGTGCTTGTATACAAAAGCAGCGGCCTGAGAGACTGGGAACTTGTCAACATCCTGAAATCAAAAGTCCCCTTTGGATATATGTGGGAATGTCCGGATGCATTTACAGCCGGAGGCAGGAAATTCCTGAGCGTCTCGCCCCAGGGTGTGGAACAAAGTGGTGTGGATTATCAGAACCTCTATCAGTCAGGGTACTACGAGCTGACAGGAGAGTTTGATCAGTCATATGAATTGAAGAATTTCAGGGAATGGGACCGGGGGTTTGATTTTTATGCCCCACAGACATTTCTGGATGAAAGCGGCAGGAGAATCCTGATCGGCTGGGTCGGAATGCCGGATGAACCGTCACAGTCGAATCCGACGGTGGAATGGGGATGGCAGAATGCCCTGACAGTGCCGAGAGAAATATTGGAAAAAGACGGAAGGCTTTTACAGTATCCGGTAAAAGAATTAGAAAGACTCCGTCAGGAGGAACGAATATTGGATATGTCAGAGTCATCCGAAGAAATGGAAACATATGATATAGAAGTAACTGTATTAAGTAAAGACATTACTATAACGATTAGTGACGCAATCGACCTTGCTTACAGCAGTCAAACCGGACAATTTGGCATTTCCTTCCGGCAGGATAAAAATCTGGGATACGGAAGGGGCGGCCGCGCAGTCAATATAAAGGAATGCCGGAATATCCGGGTTCTTGTGGATACCTCCTGTATAGAAATATACCTGAACAAAGGCGAAGAAGTATTTACAACACGCTT
This sequence comes from Clostridium sp. AF19-22AC, assembly GCF_003479085.1. Classification (NCBI taxonomy): domain Bacteria; kingdom Bacillati; phylum Bacillota; class Clostridia; order Eubacteriales; family Clostridiaceae; genus Clostridium; species Clostridium sp. AF19-22AC. The sequence continues at coordinate 21,177 of NZ_QUGN01000019.1, forward strand.
TTATCCGGAGGGTGGAAGAAGCTGCTTCAGCCTGTCGGAAGGTAAAGCGGAAATAAAATACTGGAAGATGGAAAAGATGGCTGTGGCCGAAATGTGATTTATTTTTTATGCTCACGAAATTTCCTCATACTTGCATTTTTTTTGCATATATTGTAAAGTAATAGGAACTTAATCTTAGGACAAGGGTGAGCGAATGGAATTTAAGGATTTTAATAAAGATAAGCTAAAAATATGGCTGGAGATTTTCCTTGCAGTTGTACTTGTGGCAGTAGTGGGGATCGCCGGGAACAAAGGTGTGTTTGACAAAAAGTCTGCCAAGGCGGCAGAAACGGTTCAGGCAAAGGAAGCCGAAGCACTTAAAAATGCCGAGAAGGAAAATGAGGCGGCTAAAACGGAAGGCACGGCGGACAAGGATGCATCCGGGGAAAAGAACAAAAAATCAGATACAGGTGAGACAGAAGAAGTGATAGCAGAAGGCCAGTACCCGATTATGGGTAAGAGTTCTGTCACTGTAGAACAGATGGTGGATTTTTTCAACTCCAGCGGTGAAAAGTACCCGGAGAGTGCACTGGGAAAAGGCGGGGCCGACAGCATAGAGACTTTCTGCCAGATGTATTATGATGAGGCAGTGGCAGAGGGCGTACGCCCAGAAGTGGCTTTCGTACAGACTATGAAAGAGACCGGATGGCTCCAGTATGGCGGGGATGCATCCATAGAACAGTTTAATTTCGCCGGACTCGGCACAACAGGCGGCGGGGTGGCGGGAAATTCATACCCTGACGTAAAGACAGGAATACGGGCCCAGATCCAGCATCTGAAAGCATATGCGACGGCAGACTCACTGACACAGGAGTGCGTGGATGACCGCTATGAATATGTTACAAAGGGATGTGCACCTTATGTAGAATGGCTCGGACAGCAGGAGAACCCGGAGGGATATGGATGGGCCACTGCGGATAATTATGGATATTCCATTGTAGATATGATTTCAAAATTAAAAGAAATGAAGTAAACCAAAAGGGGCATAACTTCTTATTTTAAAGATAGAAAGTTATGCCCCTTCACATGGAGTATACGGGATTCGAACCCGTGGCCTCAACAATGCGAATGTTGCGCGCTCCCAACTGCGCTAATACCCCATGAGAAAAGTATAACACTTCTGCACAGAATGGCAAGTATGAAATAGACTCTAGTCCTGATTTGACTGTAGTTCCTCGATTAACCTATCAATAACAGCAGGATCCTCGTCCAGCAAATCTGCGATTTGTGCGGCTGAGCAGCCTTTTTTCAACTTTTTCTGTATTTGGATTTTTAAATGAGCGATATTTCCATCTTCAAAACCATCTTCAAAGCCACTTTCGTAGCCCTCATCATATCCCTCTTTACGCAGTGCTTCAAAGTGAAGCTTATCATTAAAATTAGAGAGTATCATGTCCATCACCTCGTTACGGTTCTTTCTGAGAATATCAGCCAGTATCCCCTCTTCTATACATTCATCGACCGCTCTGTTCACGGCATCTTCTAGATTGTAGTTTCGATCCAGATATCCCCGGATGCGTGCAATGAAGCTGGCATACTCGTTGAGTTTCTGGCAGCGTCCCATCAGTTCTTTATTATGTCCCAGATTAACGTTCAGCATTTTGGCCCGGCACTCCAATGCAGGAATCTGGCCGTCAGGGAAATTAATTTATTTCCATAAATGTTAATCTGTTTGGAATCTACATAGGCCCTCAGGACGTCTGAAAAATAAAATAGTCCCCTAAGCGGCATATTTGGATTCAGTGTGCTTTGATGTTCATACAGGTTCAAAACATTGGCAATGAGAAAAGACAGATCATTTTTCATACCAAGGTAAACTGCATCGCTGATTGTAGTTATGATCAGCTCATCTGGATTTGTGTAATAGGTAGAGTTAATCGCGTTGTATAAAGCAAGAAGGTCTTCCTTATTATGAAAGATTAACCGGAAGAGCTGATCTTTATATGTCCTGTTTATTCGATACTTGCGGCTGAATTTCCTGAACCTTTTAATTAATACGTTTTTCATATGTTCCTTCCTTTCATTTTAGCATAATTAGATTGGGAAAAATAGCAGTTTTCACCAGATACTTAGATAAAAAATTTTACTAAAAGCATTTTACGGTTACTGCTCACTCCCAGCCTATCACTACGCTGATAGGCTGGGAGGAAGCACGTAAAGTAGCCAATAAGCCTGCTCCTCGCCGCAGGCGACTTAAAATGAGCAGGCGCGTTACTGTTTACAGGCTTGTCTGTGAACAGTAACATTTTACGTTAAATAATATTTAAAAGCAGTAAATAATATGTTAGTATAAAAAATATAACATTTGATATTAGCTTTTTGACGATAAGAAAGGTATTCATATGATAGAAAGAACAGAAGCAAAAAAAATAGATAGAGTTAAAAAATTTATTTGTATTTGAATTGCCTGTTTGAATTCTATGCGGGAATTACTGGAGCAACCTTTATACTATTCTTATACAGTAATCATCTTGATACAATGGAAACGAATATCATTGTTGCAGTTTCTCTTATTACAACGTTTTTTGTGGAAATACCAACAGGGGCTTTGGCTGATTATTTAGGCTATGTAAAAACATCGATTCTTACGGGGATATTATTATGTATCACGAATATAATTTTTCTGTTTTGTAATACGATACCGTTGTTTGTTGTGGCTCAAATTAGTCTTGGTTTAGCCAGTGCATTTGAATCAGGAACATTGGATGCCTGGGTTATAGAAAATACTTCTCAAAAAGAAAGTGAACATATTTTTATAAAAAAGAATAAATTCATTTCTATTATAATGATCGTGGCTGGATTTATGGGTGGTATTATTGCAGATTTTTGTTTGAAGGGAATTTTCCTGTTTGCATTAATAGCATCTTTATTATTTGTCGGCCTTAGTGTTTTTACTATGCCTAAGTTACAAGGGAGCTTTGCAAGAGAACAGAAATATAGCATTTTGGATAATGTTAATGGAATGAAAAAAATTGTAATTGATAGTTTTCACTATTGTGTTAAGGACAAAAGTATCAGAAACATTATTTTATTCAACAGTGTTTTGACATTTGCATTTTCGCCAGTATTTGTTTTTTGGTCGCCGGCGTTGCACAATTTTGAAAATGTCAACTATACTCTAATAGGATTGGCGTGGGTTTTTATGCGGGCAGCTATGTTAGTGGGAAATATTGTATTGGAAAAATGGCTGCATAAATCATTTCTTACACTTTCTGCAGTTTCTGTTGCATGTGGCCTGTGTATTATTGGATTAGCATTTTTTAAGAAATTTTGGTTATTGTTTCTAGGTATACTATTATTTGAATTTCTATTAGGGTTAATTTATCCACTGAAAGAAACTGTTTTAAATGTAGGAATTGAGAGTGAAAATCGTGCTACTATTTTATCGTTTAATTCATTAGTTGCAAGTTTATTTAACTATGTCTCCATGATTTTAATGGGAAAATTAGCAACAATTTTCACGATAGAGATGACGTGGATATGTAGTGGAATTACACTTGTCATTATATCAACAGTGATATTAGTTCCCAATATCAAAAAAATGGCATGAGACCAGAAGGCTGTCACCGATATTAAAGAAAGGCTTTAAAAATGAAATTAGGTGAAAAGATTGTAATTGTAGGTTCGTGCGGAAGCGGGAAGACAACGCTTAGTAATCTTCTTAGTGAGATTAGCGGCATAGAAGTTATTCATTTGGACAGAATATATTGGCAGGCTGATTGGATAAGTATTTCTGAGGACGCATTTAGAAATGAACAGATAAAATGTTTAAGAAAAGAGCGGTGGATTGTTGATGGTAATTATGCTTCAAGTTTTGAACTTAGACTGGCGAAAGCAGATACTGTGATTTTTTTGGATTATAATAGATACATATGTATTTGGAGAGTGCTGAAACGCTGGATGAAGTTTCGGGGCAGATTAAGACCAGACGTGGCGGACGGATGCTATGAAAAAATGGAGTGGGATTTTTTGAAATATATTTGGAGGTTCCCCAAGGATACAAGACCTTTAATGCTGGATACTCTAGATAAATATGAAAATTTAAATAAGTTTGTTTTGAAAAATACACAAGAAACGAATAGAATGATTGAAACTTTAAAAAATAGATTAAGATAAGGTGAAAAATACAAACAGGAAAATTTGTATAGATATCTTTGCACCTGGCTGCATACGTTTTATTGAAAAATCTTAAGTTTCTTTAAACATCCTTGACAAATCGCCACTTCAAAGATATGATATTCTGTAGTTAATATAAAGTTAACAATTTATTCATATGTATAAAGGTGCTGATGAAGAGGAGTACATAATGACTCTTGCCAGAGAGAACCATCCATTGGCTGCAAGGTGGTTTCAAGAAAGGATTATGGAAGGTAGCTTCTGAACCGGATATCTGAAGCGGGTAATAGGATGTCCCGGAGTTGTTCGCGTTAAAGGACTGTTAAGAAATGCCACAGGCAGGAAGCATATGAGGCATGAAAATTAAGGTGGTACCGCGTAGAACACGCCCTTTACATATTTGTAAAGGGCTTTTTAAATGTTCAAAAGTGTGAAAAAACAGTGAAAACATAACTGGCCGGACCCCGGGCAGTTACGGAAAATTTATTATTCTTATGAGGGAGAGCAAGGAGGACACTATGAGTAAGGAATTGGCTAAGACTTATAATCCAAAAGAAATCGAAGAAAAATTGTATGACAAATGGTGTGAGAACAAGTATTTTCATGCAGAAGTGGACAGGAGCAGGAAGCCGTTTACAACGGTAATGCCTCCTCCGAATATTACAGGCAAGCTGCATATGGGACATGCGCTGGATAATACACTGCAGGATATCCTGATCCGTTATAAAAGAATGGAAGGATACAATGCACTGTGGATTCCGGGAACGGACCATGCTGCAATCTCCACAGAAGTCAAGGTTACGAACCAGCTGAAAGAAGAAGGCATTGATAAAAAAGAATTAGGACGTGAAGGATTTCTGGAGAGAACATGGCAGTGGAAGGAAGAATATGCCGGAACGATTGAGAACCAGCTGAAGAAACTGGGGATCTCCTGTGACTGGGACAGAGAGCGTTTCACAATGGACGAGGGGTGTTCCAAGGCTGTTGAGGAAGTATTCATTAAATTATATGAAAAGGGATATATCTACAAAGGGTCCAGAATTATCAACTGGTGTCCGGTATGTAAGACGTCATTATCAGATGCAGAGGTTGAGCATGAGGAGCAGGACGGACATTTCTGGCATATCAAGTATCCGATCGTGGGAACAGACCGTTTCCTTGAGATCGCTACGACACGGCCGGAGACTATGCTGGGGGATACGGCGATTGCGGTTCACCCCGACGACGAACGTTATAAAGACATTGTAGGAAAGAAAGCACTGCTTCCGCTGGTAAACAGAGAGATTCCTATTGTAGCAGATTATTATGTAGATAAGGAGTTTGGAACAGGTGCGGTAAAGATCACACCAGCACATGACCCGAATGACTTCGAGGTGGGAAAACGCCATGACCTGCCGGAAATCAACATCATGAATGATGATGCTACCATCAATGAAAAGGGCGGCAGATATGCGGGAATGGAACGCTATGAGGCGAGAAAGGCAATTGTTGCCGACTTAGAAGAACAGGGATATCTTGTTAAGATTGAGCCGCATTCTCATAATGTAGGAACACATGACCGCTGTAAGACAACGGTCGAGCCGCTCATCAAGCAGCAGTGGTTCGTGAAGATGGAAGAACTGGCAAAACCTGCAATCAACGCTTTAAAGACCGGCGAACTGAAATTCGTACCGGAGAGATTCGATAAGATCTATCTGCACTGGCTTGAGAACATCAAAGACTGGTGTATATCCAGGCAGATCTGGTGGGGACACAGAATCCCGGCATATTACTGCGATGAGTGCGGTGAATTTGTTGTAGCAAAAGAAGTTCCGGAAAAATGCCCGCATTGCGGCTGTACCCATTTTACACAGGATGAGGATACACTGGATACATGGTTTAGTTCAGCACTGTGGCCGTTCTCCACACTGGGATGGCCTGAGAAAACAGAAGATCTGGATTATTTTTACCCGACAGACGTACTCGTAACAGGGTATGACATCATCTTCTTCTGGGTAATCCGCATGGTATTCTCCGGCTATGAGCATACAGGGAAATCTCCATTCCACACAGTTCTGATTCACGGCCTTATCAGAGATTCACAGGGACGTAAGATGAGTAAATCTCTCGGAAACGGGATCGATCCTCTGGAGGTTATAGACCAGTACGGGTCCGATGCCCTGCGTCTTACACTTGTTACAGGGAATGCTCCTGGTAATGATATGCGTTTCTACCATGAAAGAGTGGAGGCGAGCAGAAACTTTGCAAACAAGGTATGGAATGCATCCAGATTTATTCTGATGAACATTGAAAATGAACAGCTGACACGGCCGGAGTTATCTGATCTTGCAGAAGCTGATAAATGGATTTTATCGAAAGTGAACACTCTGGCAAAAGATGTGACAGAGAACATGGATAAATTCGAGCTCGGTATAGCAGTACAGAAGGTCTATGATTTCATATGGGATGAATTCTGCGACTGGTATATTGAGATGGCTAAATTCCGTATCTATCACAAAGAGGAAAACCCTCAGGCCGCAAACTGTGCACTCTGGACCCTGAAGACGGTTCTGGGTCAGGCACTGAAGATGCTGCATCCATTTATGCCTTTTGTAACGGAAGAAATCTACAGCGCCCTTGTTCCGGAGGAGGAATCACTGATGATTTCAAGCTGGCCGGTATATCAGGAGGAATTCTGTTTTGAATCAGCCGAGAATATTGTGGACCATATGAAGGAAGTCATCCGTGGAATCCGTAACATCAGGGCAGAGATGAATGTAGAAAACGGACGCAAAACGAAGGTTTATATTGTAACAGGTAGCAGTGAATTATGCAGCGGGTTCGAAACGCTGACTGATTCTGTAAGGCCTCTGATGAATGCCTCAGAGATATTTATCAGTAAGGAAAAGCAGGGGATTGCAGAGGATGCGGTTTCCATCGTTGTTCCGGATGCTTCAGTATATCTTCCACTGGAAGATCTGGTTGATTTCGAGCAGGAGATGGAACGTCTGAAAAAAGAAGAAGAAAAATTGACCAAAGAAATTGCGAGGGCAAAAGGAATGCTCGCGAATGAAAAGTTTGTCAGCAAGGCTCCTGAGGCAAAGGTTCAGGAAGAAAAGGAAAAACTGGAGAAGTATACACAAATGCTTGCCCAGGTTCAGGAGAGAATGGCTGGCTTAAAGAAAGCATAGAGAGGTCTTAAATGAAACACATTCAAATTAAGAAACCTGATATTAAAGGATTTTTTCACAAGATCAAGAACTTGAAAAAGGAAGATATAAAAGCACACTGGGAGGAGAGAAAAAAGCGGCGCGAGCGGATACTGGAACAGCGCCGCAACAGCAGGTTTGCGAAGAAGATGCAGCCGGTCTATAGGTTCATGGACAGATTTTCACTTGTTTTCCACTATCTGCTTGCCTGTGTGCTGAACTTTATCATCGAAATCATATCCAGACATTCTCTGTTCGAGGCATGGGATTATATGGTTGGGACTCCAAAAGTGTTCCTGTTTAATGCATTCCTGATATTTGCCACATTTTCCATTGTATATATGGTCAGGCGGAGAGTGTTTGCCAGAATCCTGTTAAGTGTATTCTGGCTGTTCCTTGGGACATGTAACGGATACCTGCTGTTAAAGAGGGTTACGCCTTTTAATGCCCAGGACCTGAAAGTATTGTCGGATGCACTGGCACTGACGGGGAATTATTTCAATACATTTGAGCTGATCCTTCTGATTGTGGGTATTGTGGCAGTTGTACTGTGGGTAATCTCCATGTGGCGCAGGGGCGGTCAGTTTACAGGGAAGATGCACCGTATTATCGCTCTGATCGGTGTTGTGTTCTGGCTGGGGGCCTACGTGGTCCTGACAAATATAGCAATTGACAAGAGAGTGGTATCAAACTACTTCGGGAACATCGCATTTGCATATGAAGACTATGGTTTCCCGTACTGCTTCACAGCGAGTATTTTTAACACCGGGATATCAGAACCGGCCGGATACAGTGAGGCTGCGATGGATAAAATCAGTAATAACGGGGATATCACCAAAAGTGAGACTAGCAGGTCCGAAGATGAACTTCCTAATATCATCTTTGTGCAGCTGGAATCTTATTTTGACCCGACAGAAGTAGACTGGCTTCAGTTTTCCGAGGACCCGATCCCGAATCTGAGGAAAATGTACAGTGAGCATTCGGCCGGCTATTTCAAGGTGCCATCAGTCGGCGCAGGAACAGCGAATACCGAATTTGAAGTACTGACCGGTATGAGCATGCGTTTCTTTGGACCGGGAGAATATCCGTATAAGACTTATGCAAAGACGAAAGTATTGGAGAGTGCGGCGACGGCTCTTGGCAGTCTGGGATATGGGGCAGAAGCACTTCATAACAATGGCGGTAACTTCTACAGCCGTGCACAGGTGTTCAACCATATGGGATTTGACCATTATACAAGCAAGGAGTTTATGAATATCCTGCAGACCACGCCGAAGGGCTGGGCAACGGATGATATCCTGATCCCTAATATTCTGGAATCTATGGATACGACAGAACAGCAGGATTTTGTATTTACGATCAGTGTCCAGGGACACGGCGATTATCCGACGGAGAAAATGATAGAGAACCCGGAGATTGTTGTCAGCGGCGTAGAGGATGAAGGAAAACGCAATTCATGGGAATATTATGTCAATGAAGTCCACGAGATGGATAAATTTGCCGGCAATCTTGTGAAGGCAATCGAAGAACGAGGAGAGCCGACAGTCATTGTATTTTACGGTGACCATCTGCCGACGATGGGACTGGAAGCGAAGGACTTGAAGAGCAGATATCTCTATAATACAAATTATGTTATCTGGGACAACATCGGACTGAAGAAAGAAGACAGGAACATCCCGGCATATCAGATAATGGCAGACGTTTTTGAGCGGCTTGATATTCATTCAGGTACGGTATTCAATTATCACCAACAGAGAAGACAGACGAAGAATTACCTGTCCGACCTCGAACTTCTTCAGTATGACATCCTGTATGGCAAGCAATACGTCTATAAGGACAGCGGGCAGCCGATCACGGAAGGCCATATGGCGATGGGGGTAAAGGATGCGGTCATTACAGAACTGGTGTCACAGCTTGATGGAACTTACAGTATATATGGAGAGAACTTTACGAAGCAGAGTAAAGTATATATCAATGGCGAGAAACAGAGCAGCAGTTTCCTCAATAATACAAGAATTGACCTGAAGGACGCCACCCTGTCAGACGGCGATATCATACAGGTGAACCAGGTGGGCTCCAGCAGCACGATCTTCAGGACTTCCGCAGAGTATGAGTATAAGGAAGGGAAGCTGACGGAACTGCCGGCTGATCCGGATGCACCTGCACAGGGAACAAATGCGTTTACGACGCAGAATGCAGGTGAGGAAAAGTGACATACACGGAAGCAGCAGAATATATCCTGAATATACCGAAGTTTACGACAAAAAATAAACCGGAGCATACCCGTGCGTTTCTTTCTTTTCTCGGAGAGCCGCAGGAGCGCGTCAAAGTTCTGCATGCAGCCGGAACGAACGGGAAAGGTTCAGTCTGTGCATACCTCCATGCCATGCTGCTTGCACAGGGGAAGACGGCAGGGCTGTTTACCTCGCCGCACCTTGTAAAAATTAATGAAAGAATCGTAATAAACAGAGATCAGATCAGCGATGATGCCTTTCTGGATATCTTTGAATTTGTATTGGGAAAAGTGAAGGAGATGGAGGCGGAAGGACTGCCCCATCCGACCTTCTTTGAGTTTCTGTTCGGCATGGCGGTGACGGCGTTTGCATCGGCCGGCGTGGAATATGCCGTGCTGGAGACAGGCCTTGGCGGACGTCTGGATGCGACAAATTCAGTTCAGCATCCGCTTGTTACGGCTATCACGTCAATCGGTCTGGACCATATGGCGATCCTCGGTGACACCCTTGCAGCTATTGCATTTGAAAAAGCAGGGATCATAAAGCCGGGTGTGCCTGTTTTCTATGCAGATACCACGGAAGAGAGCAACCGTGTGATCGAACAGAGGGCCGCAGAACTTGGGGCACCCTGTAAAAAAATAGGGAAAGACGCGTACGAAATTCTCGGAATCAGGGACAAACATATTGCATTTTCCTGCGTAAATGCGTATTATGGAAATACCACATGGAGTCTGAATAATATAGGGATTTACCAGCCGGGCAATGCCGTACTGGCTTTGGAAATCATGAGGTTTGTCTTTGGAGAGGAAGGACGTCCTGATCTCTGGAGAGAGGCCCTGCATGAACTCAAGTGGGAAGGGCGCATGGAAGAAGTCCTTAAGGATGTATACGTGGACGGGGCGCATAATGTCAGTGCAGTGGAAGGTTTTTTGCGCAGTCTTCCGGAGAAAGAGGCGAATATCATCCTTTTTTCTGCGGTAAATGATAAAGACTACGAAGAAATGATCGCCTGCCTGTGCAGGAATGTGGATACGGATTTTTATATCATTACCCGGATTGAAGACAAAAGAGCAGCACATACTAAGGAGCTGCAGCATATTTTTGAAACATACACAGATAAACCTGTTTTTGTGAGAGAATCTTTGGAAGAGGCAATTGACTTTGCACTCGAACATCAGCATGGCAGGAAAATATACTGTCTGGGTTCTCTTTATCTGGCAGGAATGATGAAAGGGTACTGTAACTCCGGTGAACAGTAACGATAAATGAACTGATTAAGAAAAGGAGGCCGCATGATGCTTGATTATGAAGAGGAACTTAAGAAGTTTAAGCCGAGTCTGGAAGTGGAAGACATAGAAGATGCAGTTTATCAGGAAGATTTATCAGACATGACGGACCTGCTTCGGGAAGTTATGGATCAGACGAAGTAAAAGTAAGAGTAGCTGTTCATGCTTCTGAACAGATACAGGAAAGATTATGGTGAGCATAGATGGACTATACGAAGAAGATCTTGTACCAGTCGAACTACTGGTATAATGATGGGCTGAGGAAAGCACAGATACGGGATATGTCCGGCGCGGTTACCTCCCTTCGGCGGAGTTTACAATATAATAGAGAGAATATTGCAGCCAGGAATCTTTTGGGGCTAGTTTATTACGGACGGGGAGAAGTGGCAGAAGGACTGGTAGAGTGGATCATCAGCAAGAATTTAAAGCCGAGAGATAATATAGCAAGTTACTTTATCAGCAGGGTGCAGGCATCAGCAAGTGAGCTGGATGTGGTGAATCAGGCGATCAGAAGATACAACCAGTGTCTGGTTTACTGTGAGCAGAACGGGGAAGATCTGGCAATCATACAGCTGAAAAAGGTGATTGCAGCCCACCCGTCATTTTTGAAAGCCTATCAGCTGCTGGCACTTCTGTATCTGCACACGGAGCAGTACGCGAAGGCGAGGCAGGCCTTAAGGACAGCAAGAAAGCTGGATACGACCAATGAGATGACGCTGCGGTACATGCATGAGCTGACAAACTTAAGGGGCCAGAAGATCAAGGATGATAAACCGAAGAAAGAGGAAGCGGTTGAGTATAATCTTGGAAATGAGACGATCATTCAGCCGAAGCACTCGGTGGCAAAAGCGCTCGCGAGTAAGTTTACAGTGATGAATATTGTTGTAGGGGCGTTTATAGGGGCCGCGATCATCTGGTTTCTGATTGTTCCGGCGGTCGACCAGACAAAGAATGAGAAGGTGAACCAGCAGATTGTCGAATACAGTGAGCGGATCAATGCCCTTGAGGCACAGATCAGCGCCCAAACAAGGACACTGGATGAATACCGCAAGAACGATACGGATACTGAGAATAATGCCCAAAGCGCGGCAAGTACTGCTGACAGCTATGAAAATCTGCTGACGGCGTATAACCAGTGGACATCCCAGAGTTATACCGATGATGTGATGGCAGACTCCCTTTTGAATGTAAACAGAGATTCTCTAGGAGACGGCGGAAAGGCACTTTATGACGAGATGTCCGCAGATGTATTCCCGGGGGCAAGCGAGTCTTTATATTCAGGTGGAACCGCATCTCTGGAAGTAGCCAACTATGACACGGCCATCGCCTCTCTTGGCAAGGTAATCCGTATGGATGAAAACTATGACAGCGGAGGCGCGCTTCTGAATCTCGGTCTGGCATATATGAGGAACGGAGATAATGACAACGCAGTAAAGTATCTGAAGCGTGTAATTGAGCTCTTTCCGGATACAGATAATGCGCAGGAGGCCCAGAACGGTCTGAGCAGCATTTCCCAGGGCGGTACTACCGATGGCGGTGCGGACACCCAGAATGCAGATGGCCAGAATTCTGATACCGGCAGTACGGATGCAGGCAATACCGATTCGGGGGATACCGATGCTCCGGTACAGGATACCGGTGCAGAAGACGGTTATTAAAGCAGGGTCCAAATTAGTGAAAGATAAAGATACAGCACAGATATGGAACATACATAAGAGACAGGAAAAGCAGGGCAATAAGTTTTTTTAGTCTGATTTACACAGGATAAGGATATGTAGGATATTACATATCCTTTTTCTGATACCTGAAACGGGACTGGCGAGGATTACTGTGCACGTCCGAAGGGCGTGCACAGTAACTGGTGGGGAGCACCTTGAAGACCGGAACGATATGATTTAAAATAGAGGAGGAGTACTATGAAGTATCAGGTGCAGGAGAACTGCCTGACGATCTACCTGCCCAAAGAGGTAGACCATCATAATGCGGAGGAAATGCGTAAAAACGCAGACACATTAATTGAGAAAAACCATATCAAATATGTCATTTTTGACTTTGGGATGACAGATTTCATGGACAGTTCGGGAATCGGCGTCATAATGGGAAGATATAAGATTATCCGCCTGATCGGCGGGGAAGTCTGGGCGGTTCATGCAAATGCAAGAATTAAGAAGATCCTGACCATGTCGGGGGTGACAAAAATAATGCAGATATATGAGGAGGACGAGGCATGAAAAACACAAATGAAATGGAGATCATTTTTGACAGCCATTCGTCAAATGAGGGGTTTGCGAGAGTATCAGTGGCGGCATTTTTAACCCAGTTAAATCCTACAGTTGAAGAAGTGGCAGATGTAAAGACCGCGATATCAGAGGCAGTGACGAATGCAGTCATCCACGGCTACGAAAATGAGATACATAAGGTTTCCATCCGCTGCCGGATTGAAGGACAGCAGATTACGGTGGAAGTAAAAGATAACGGGGTCGGCATCGAAGATGTGGAACAGGCAATGACTCCCTTATATACAAGCAAGCCAGAGCTGGAACGTTCCGGAATGGGATTTGCGTTCATGGAAGCCTTTATGGATTCAGTAGAAGTCGAGTCCGCCCCGGGTGAAGGCACAACGGTGCGGATGAAGAAAACCATCGGTAAAGGAAGGGAGCTATGGACCACACAATCGCTTTAATCAGACAATCACACGATGGGGATAAAAAAGCGAGAGAACAGTTAGTAGAAGAGAATGTGGGACTTATCTGGTGTGTTGTGAAAAGATTCTACGGCAGGGGTACAGATGCGGAAGACCTGTTCCAGATCGGAAGCATCGGCTTATTGAAAGCGATCGATAAATTCGACCTGTCCTATGACGTGAAATTTTCCACTTACGCGGTCCCCATGATTTCAGGAGAAATCAAACGTTTCCTGCGGGATGACGGTATGATAAAAGTTAGCCGTTCTTTAAAAGAACTGTCTTACAAGATATTCCAGACAAGAGAGGCACTCATAGCTAAACTGGACCGGGAGCCTACGCTGGAAGAGCTGGCGGAGACGATGGAGGTTGATAAAGAGGAGATCGTACAGGCAATGGAGGCCGGAGGTGAAGTTGAATCACTGTACAAGCCGATCCACCAGAAGGAGGGCAATGAGATCCGGCTCGTGGACAAGCTTGAAGAGAAAGACAGGAAAGAAGACAAGATTCTGGACCATATGCTTCTGAAACAATTGCTGGAGAGTCTGGATAAGGAGGAACGGCAGTTGATCTATCTGCGGTATTTTGCAGATGAAACGCAGACACAGGTTGGGAAAAAACTTGGAATTTCACAGGTACAAGTCTCGCGTATGGAGAAGCGGATTATAGAAAATATGAGGAAACTGGGGACCGTCTGACGGTCCTTTTCCATTTTCCGGGTTGCTATCTTTATATAGTATACTGCCTCCTTTTCGGAATTGCATGCATAGTTTTCCGGAAATTTCGGATACTAGCATTAAGCGATTTTTATTTCAGGAAAGGTCAGGTGGTTTTTATGGAGAACGGCAGGAGGAAGATTCGTATTTGTTTATTCGGGATCGTGCTTGCGGCGGTTGTGGTTGGAATCTTTTACTATTATTTCAGTGGCAGCGGACAGGTCAGGAGCAGTGAGGGGACTTTAATCAAAGGGCCTGAGGTGGAATACTATGGCTGTTAATCATGATACTGTTTATTTGAAAGGCGACCGGGATGTGGAGGTCCAGAAAAAGGATATCACTCTCGGGGATATCGTAGCTCTGGAATGCAGCAACAAGGATATCATTCCAAAACTGAAGACTCTGAAAATTCTGAAGATCCCGGATAATGGGAAACAGCGTTTTGTCATTTCTATATTAAAGATTATTGCCTGTATACACGAAAAATATCCGGGACTCGAGGTTCAGAATCTGGGTGAGCAGGATATTATTATCACTTATGAAGAGCAGAAAACTCCCGGCATGTTTTATCATGTTTTAAAAACAGGCATTGTCGTGCTGATTACGTTCTGTGGTGCGGCTTTTTCAATTATGGCATTCAATAATGACGTTTCGTCAGCCAAACTGTTTAAACAAATTTACGAATTTGTGACAGGGACAAAGTCGAATGGCTTTACAATTATGGAAGTCACATATTCGATCGGGATTACTGTCGGCATACTTGTCTTTTTCAACCATTTCGGGAAAAAGCGTTT
The DNA here is from genome assembly GCF_003479085.1 of Clostridium sp. AF19-22AC. NCBI lineage: Bacteria > Bacillati > Bacillota > Clostridia > Eubacteriales > Clostridiaceae > Clostridium > Clostridium sp. AF19-22AC. The sequence continues at coordinate 36,233 of NZ_QUGN01000019.1, forward strand.
TACGGTTGACCCGACGCCGATGGAAGTACAGATGCGCCTTTATGAGAATGATATTCAGACAACTCTGATTGAAGATGCATCCAGAAGGGAGCAGGAACTTGATGTGGGTAAATCAAATCATATTAGCAGTCATCGGACTTAGCGGCGGACTTGTCGTTGCGGGAGGCTTGTTTTCATTCATTATCGAGCTGGGGGTGGTCGCGGATTTTGCAGACAGGACCCATACGGCGGAACATATCCTGCTCTATGAAGACTGTGTGGCTATCGGTGGAATCGCAGGGAATTTGATTTCTGTTTTTCAGATCCATATCCCGAACGGGGCATGGCTGCTTCCCGTGTTTGGCCTGCTTGCAGGAATATTTGTAGGATGCTGGTCAATGGCGCTGGCGGAAATACTGAATGTTTTTCCAATCTTTGTCAGGAGGCTTAAAATAGTAAGGTATATATCTGTTTTTGTAGTTAGTATGGCGTTGGGGAAAGGGCTCGGTTCCCTGCTGTTCTTTTTCAAGAGATGGTAGGAACCGATATCAGGCAGGAAATTGGTAGAATTGCAAGCACAACGTGTTAAATATTCTGAAAAAATACTACAGATATCTTGACTTATTTTTGCGGTCAGTGTAATATTTAAATATAGTAATCGGCTATCCAATGAAGGAATATGTTTCTTAAAAGGGTAGCCAGTTTTTTTGTAGGAGGAGAAGATATGAAAAAGAAGATTTTGAGCGCAATACTGTGCGCGACAATGGTCATCGGTATGTTGGCCGGATGTGGTTCCAAACCGGCAGCGGAAGCGGACAAGTCCACGAGTGACGACACAAAGACAGAGAGTACAAAGGGGATTGCCAAGGAAGACATTAAAGTCGGATTTGTGCATGTATCCGACGCGAGTGACATGGGATATACATACAACCATGACCTTGGGACAAAGGAAATGCAGGAAGCAATTGGCTTAAGTGATGACCAGATCGTCAATAAGTTCAATGTTCCAGAGGGAGCAGAGTGTGATACTGCTTTAAGGGAACTCGTAGATGCAGGCTGCAATATCATCTTTGCAACCAGTTTTGGATTTGAGGATTATGTAAAAGAAGTAGCGGCAGAGTATCCGGACATTCAGTTCTGCCACGCAACAGGATATCAGGCAAAAGATTCCGGACTTGACAACATGCATAACTATTTCGCATCTATTTATGAAGCGCGTTATCTCGCAGGTATCGCAGCAGGTATGAAGACAGAATCCAACAAGCTCGGATATGTAGCTGCATTCCCGTTTGCAGAGGTTATCAGCGGATACACAGCATTTTATCTTGGTGCAAAGAGTGTGAACCCTGACGTAACTATGGATATCATGTATACAAACTCATGGAATGACCCAACTGTTGAGTCACAGGTTGCAAAGGCACTGATCGAGCGCGGATGTGATGTAATTTCCCAGCATTCCGACTCTACAGCTCCGGCAACAACAGCAGAAGAGAACGGCGCTTTCCAGGTTGGATATAACAATGACATGATTGAAGCAGCTCCGAAGGCTTCCCTGATTTCTGCACGTATCGACTGGGGCATCTATGTAACAGAAGCCGTACAGAATTTGATCGACGGAAAAGAGATTCCAGTAGACTGGTGCAAGGGACTTGCAGACGGCGCAGTTTATCTGTCACCTCTGAATACCGACATTGCAGCGGAAGGAACACAGGAAGCGATTGATAAGGCTTCAGACGCACTGAAATCAGGAGAACTCTATGTATTTGCAGGACCGCTGAAGGGTACAAGCCCTGACGGCGAGACAATTGAAGTTGCAGATGGCGATCATTACCCTGAGCAGGAAGAAGCATCCGCACCATCCTGGAGCTACATTATCGAAGGATGCAATGTGGTTGAATAAGTAAAGCTTCAGACTGAGAGAAGTTCAGTTCATTGACAGAGCCGTTGTATGACGGCTCTGTTTTTAAAGTTACAGGGCCCGCAGCAGGCTAAAACCTTTTCGGGCATCACGTAATATGTACCTTATTCTGCAGCCTGCGCTACAGATCCGCCCGCAGGGCATGAGTTACGGTATGCCCTTTAGGGTATACCTTATTCTGCAGCCTGTGCTGCAAATCAAGGCATATATTACGGGGTACCTGAATAGGGGGAAGACATAAGAAGGAGGGTGAAGATTTGGGTGAGACTACAGGATATGCGGTTCGTATGCAGCATGTCACTAAAACATTCGGTAAGGTTGTTGCCAACAAGGACATTAACCTGGAATTAAAGGACGGAGAGATTCTTGCACTTCTCGGAGAGAACGGGAGCGGGAAGACAACATTGATGAATATGCTTTCCGGAATCTATTTCCCGGATCATGGGGAAATTGAAGTGCATGGCAGGACGGTGACGATCCGTTCCCCGAGGGATGCGTTCGATCTGGGGATCGGTATGATCCATCAGCATTTTAAACTTGTGGATGTACTGACGGCAGCAGAGAATATCGTATTAGGGCTGGACGGAAAGGCTACGGTGAACCGGAAAGAGATTAATCAGAAGGTAAAAGACCTGGCATCCAGATATGGATTCGAGATTGATCCTGCAAAAAAAGTCTATAACATGGCGGTATCTGAAAAACAGACGGTTGAAATTCTGAAAGTGCTTTACCGGGGGGCGGATATTCTGATTCTGGATGAGCCGACGGCGGTTCTGACCCCACAGGAGACGGAAAAACTGTTTGCCGTGCTTCGTAATATGAAGAAAGACGGAAAGTCGATTATCATCATCACACATAAACTATATGAGGTGCTTGCGATCTCTGACCGTGTGGCTATCCTGCGGAAAGGGGAATACATAGGTGCAGTGGATACGGAAAAGACCAGTCAGGCACAGCTTACTGAGATGATGGTCGGCAGGCCGATTAGTCTGGAGATAGAACGTCCTGAAATGGAAGATAAGGTCGAGAGACTGCAGGTGATCGGACTGACCTGCCTGAACGGTGACGGGGTGAAGGCGCTGGATAATGTTTCGTTTTCGGCATATGGAGGGGAAATCTTAGGCGTGGCAGGAATCGCGGGAAGCGGGCAGAAGGAGCTCTGTGAGGCAATTGCCGGCCTGTATCCGACAATCGGAGGTTCTGTCCTGTATACCGGAGAACATGACGGTGAGCCCATCAAAGAGAGAATCTTAGGACTCAGACCGGATGAAATCGTAAAAAAGGGAATTTCAATGGCGTTTGTGCCGGAGGACAGGCTTGGTATGGGGCTTGTTGCCGGAATGGATATGACGGATAATGTCATGCTGCGCAGCTATAAGAATAAAAAGGGGATTTTCACAGACAGGAAGACGCCAAAAGCCCTTGCAGAACAGCTGATCGAGGAGCTTGAGATCGTGACTCCGGGTGTAGAAACACCGGTGGGAAGACTCTCCGGCGGAAATGTCCAGAAAGTACTGCTCGGGCGGGAGATTGCATTAAGCCCGTCTGTCCTGATTGTAGCGTATCCGGTCCGCGGACTGGATATCAATTCTTCCTACCGTATTTATGAGCTTCTGAATGAACAGAAGAAAAAAGGAGTTGCGGTTATTTTCATCGGGGAGGACCTTGATGTGCTGATCGAACTTTCGGACCGCATCATGGTATTGTGCGGCGGAAAAGTGAGCGGAATTGTAGATCCGCGGGAGGTAACGAAAGAGGATATTGGCCTTATGATGATCCATGTAGATGAGAAAGATACAGAAGAGAAAGAGGAGGTGAACGTATGAGCAGACATTCAATGCAGGCCAAAGAGCCCCTGATCCGTATGGTAAAAAGAGACGCGATTTCCCAACAGAAGGCGTGGGGGATCCGGGCGGCTGCGTTCATACTTTCCCTGATTACCGGGGGACTCCTGATATTCGTCCTTGGACATAATCCGCTCGCTGTTTATAAGGCGATGGTTGTCGGGTCATGGGGGTCCAGGACGGTTATACATGAGACTGTAAAATTAGCGGTCCCGCTTTTGATTACTGCGATTGGAATTTCATTTGCCTTTAAGATGAAATTCTGGAATATCGGTGCTGAAGGACAGATTCTGGTAGGTGCGGTGGCGGCAGGCGCGTTCGGATTGTTTACTGCACATATCTTCCCGAAACTGCCGCTGGTTATCCTTATGATGCTTGCAGGTATGGTGGCGGGCGGCCTGTACGGGCTTCTTCCGGCAGTCTGCAAGGCAAAATGGGGGACGAATGAGACACTGTTTACCCTGATGCTCAATTATATTGCGCTGGCATTCATCAAATATCTGATGAACGGACCGTGGAAGGCGCCGGGAAGCAGTTTCCCGAAAATTGCCATGCTGGTGCCGGGGGCAAGGCTCAGTAAGGTGCTGGGGGTTCACTGGGGCTGGATTCTGGCACTGATCCTTGTTGTTGTGTCATGGATTTACTTTAATAAGACGAAACAGGGATATGAGATTGCTGTTGTAGGTGAAAGTAACAATACCGCGCGTTATGCGGGTATCAATGTCAGCAGGGTATTCAAACGGACGATGTTCCTGTCAGGTGCGCTCTGTGGACTGGTGGGAATGCTGCAGTTTGCCGGCGCCGATTATACGATAACAGAGGGAACCGCAGGCGGTGTCGGATTTACAGCCATCACTGTTGCATGGCTTGCCAAAATGAATCCATACGGAATGCTGATCGTATCTGTGTTTATAGCGATGCTTGAGAGAGGCTCCAATACCATCCAGACAAACTTCAAGATACCTGCGTCTGCATCTGACCTGCTGATTGGTATCATACTGTTTTTCATGCTGGGATGTGAGTTCTTCATAACCTACAGGCTGATTTTCAGAGGAAAGGAGGAACATCATGCTTAGTACATTAAATAGTTTGTTTATTGCCGCCGTGCTGGCCGGGACCCCGCTGCTTCTAGGGGCACTCGGAGAGATCCTCACAGAGAAATCCGGTAACTTAAACCTTGGTGTGGAAGGTATGATGTTCATGGGCGCCATTACCGGACTTGCCGGTTCCTACTATTATGAACAGGCAGTTACGAAATCCGGAGGTACGCCAAACGGGGCAGTGTCTGCGGTCCTCGCCCTTCTCGTATCTTTTATAGCGGGTTCGTTCGGTGCATTGATTTACAGCTTCCTCACAATTTCGCTGAGGGCGAATCAGAACGTAACCGGACTGACACTGACCATTTTTGGTACAGGTTTTGGAAACTTCTTCGGAGAATATATCGGTCAAAAGGCAGGCGGATATGTAACGGTTAGCGGCGTTACAAAGGATGCATTTTCAAAGCTCCATATTCCGGTTTTATCGGATATTCCGGTTTTAGGGAAATTATTGTTCCAGTATAACTGGCTCGTATATTTTGCGATCATTCTTGCTGTTGTAATGGCATGGTTCTTTAATAAATCGCGGGTAGGTCTGAATCTGCGTGCGATTGGGGAGGACCCGGCAACCGCGGATGCGGCAGGAATTAATATCACGAAATATAAATATATTGCAACGATCGTGGGCGGTGGAATCTGCGGGATCGGCGGTATGTACATGAGTATGGTAACAACAAAAGGTGTATGGGTGCACGGATGCGTAAGCGGATATGGCTGGCTGGCGGTTGCGCTGGTTATCTTCGCAACATGGAGTCCTGCAAGAGGCATACTTGTCGCGCTGATATTCGGCGGACTTACAATCATGCGCATGTATATCAAGATACCGGGGCTTCCTGCACAAATATACGATATGGCCCCCTATGTGGCAACGATTATCGTGCTTGTCGTAACGAGCATGAGACAGAGTAAAGAGCATGCACAGCCAAAGAGCTGCGGATTAAACTACTTCCGTGAAGAGAGATAGGAAGCAGGATGATTAAATTTGCATAAAGAGAAAGAATTGATTAGGGAGCTGCGGGGTTTTCGCAGCTCCCTAATCGTTACTGAACGTATCTCAGAAGAGATATCCGGTGTAATTGATTTGAGAATACAAATGACTTTTTAACGGAAGTGTGGTAAAATTTAGATAGGTATTTCAATACACAAGATAATGTGATTATTAGGAGATTATTATGCAGGAGATAAGTGAGTTTGAGGTAAAAAGCAGTATCATTGGCGGATATAATAAAAAACAGATGGATGCTTACATTCAGGAGCTTCAGGGTATGATTGAGGAGCTCCAGAAGGAAGCGGAGGAAGAACGGATTGAGAAGGAAAAGCTGAACCAGAAGATTGTGAAGGCAGAGAACTGCTATAAGAACCTCTGGGAACGGAGTAAGGGGCAGGATGAGGTGATTAAGGCTCAGGAAAAGACGATCCGCCAGCAGGAGGAGAATATCAGGCGCAGAGAAGCGCAGATTAAGACCCAGGAGGGAACGATCAGAAACTGGGAAGCGCAGGTGAAAGCCCAGAAAGAGACGATCAGCAATTGTGAGGCTCAGATAAAGAATCAGGAAGAGACAATCAATAATTGGGAGGAACAGGTCAGGGTCCAGAAAGAAACGATCAGTAACTGTGAGGCTCAGATTAGAAATCAGGAAGAGACGATCAGCAACTGTGAGGCGCAGATTAGAAATCAGGAAGAGACGATCAGAAACTGGGAAGCACAGATGAAAGTACAGGAAGAAAGTTTAAAAAGCCGGGATGAGCAGATCACTGCACAGGAAGGCATCATGAAACGTCTGGAAAGCAGGATGAATAAGATGCTTCAGGAAGTGGAAGGTCTGAAGGTTCAGGACAGTGGCGAACATGTCAAGAAGATCGAAAAGCTGATTAAGAAGCAGCTCAGAAAAGCCGGCGGAAAGAAAGGCAGTAAGATCAAAGAATGAAAGAGGAACGGTTGGACCCGGTGCCAGAAGAAATTCCATCGCCGGAAGAGTTATTTCATACAGAATCGCAGGATGATTACATTACAGTGCCTGAGAAAAAGAGGAAGCCGGTTCCCCGTTTCAGGGCCGTAAGACGTTTTTCGGCAGGATTTCTGCTGGTTCTTGTTCTTGTTGTTGTAGTTCTGCTGAATCTGGACAAAGTTGGGATCACTTACTATTATATGGAATCAACCAGCATGGAGCATGTGATACCAAAGGGCAGCTTCTTGTTTGTATATAAAACAAAAGCAGAGAATTTGAAAGTGAAGGATATGATTACATTTCATAACAGCGAAGACATTTCAGTCACACATGTCATCGTCGAAGTGGTTCCGGATTATGATGAATATGGTCCGGGATTCAGGACAAAAGGGACGGAGAATGTAGAGTGGGACGAGGATACTGTATCATACGGAGACATATGCGGAAAAGTCGTGTTCCATATTCCCTATATCGGGAAATGGCTTTCTGTGTGGAGAAACAGGTGATAAAAAAGAACAGCTGCAGCCAGATATTTTCCGGTGCAGCTGTTCTCTTGATTTCATAGGGATTAATTGTTTCAAATATCAGAGCAGTTTATAAATCCAGTAAACGAATCCCAGAACCCAGCTCGTAAATATTCCATACAGGATAACAGGTCCGGCGATTGTAAAAATTTTGCATCCGATTCCGAAAACCTGTCCTTCTTTTTTATACTCTATAGCAGGAGAGGCAACCGAATTCGCGAATCCCGTGATAGGAACCAGCGCGCCTGCACCACCCCATTTTGCAATCTTCGGATAGAGATTAATACCGGTCAGAATAACACTAAGCAGGACGAGGAGCATAGAAGTCCAGCCGCTGCATTCATCTTTAGACAGGTTCTGCAGTTCACAGTAATTATAGATAAACTGACCTATCGTACAGATGATTCCCCCGGTAATAAAGGCTTTTGCCATATCCACATAAACATTATGGACAGGGGTCTTCTGCTTCACATACTGTTCATACTGCTTTTCCTGTTTCATCTTTTCAACCTTATCCATAACAAAATCTCCTTTAAATTCGTGATTACGGATAGTATCTGGAAAAGAAGAAAAAATATACCACAGAAAAGTATTTTATAAGGTTTTGTCAAAGCATTTTATGGAAATTATATAACTGGCAAGCAGGATCAGGATATCAAAGCAACAGGCAATTATGAATATCCATGCTGTATTTAATGAAGAAATCTGTGCAAGAATCCCTGTCTTAATACCGGTAAATAGAAAAAGCACATATCCCGCACCCACCGCTATAACTGTAATTAAATATATAATTGCACTGGCGTTGAATCCTGTTGTAAAACTGACGAGCAGGTTAACAGCAGTCATGAAAATCCCGACCAGCCAGCCACCTGCTATGAAAAGAAGATAAGTAACCCAGGAAATCCCACCTTTTATAAAGTGATGGCATACTGCGAACAAAACCATCTCCGCAACATAAAATAACTGGTTAAATAAGGCGGACAGGAATCTTCCTTTCACAAGGTCTTTCTTACTATATGGCAGAAGCCTTGCCGCCCTCATCCCTTTATAATTGGAATCAATCTCCTTCATCGTATTAGGAAGACCTGACATATTGATCGGGGCGAGGAGCAAAAAGAATGTGAGCGCACCGTATGCATTTTTGAAAAATAAGAGGAAGAAGAAAAAGTAAACTGCTTCCATAATATAGGACATCTTGCCCAGCCTTCTAAAGGATATTAATAAATCCCGGTGTATTAATCCTGTCATATGATAACCCCCTTTATATAAAATAACATGATATCTTCGATAGAAGCCCGCTCGATGACCAGATCCTGAAAATGCCTGAGCAGCTCCTGTTTGTGGTGGACCAGAACTTTTACAGAATATTCTTCTTTTATGTATGCACAGTAGTCATCCGGTGAGAGTGCTTCAAAGAAGTCGTTTCTGCACTGAAGGACTCCGTAATTATTTTCTATATCCTCTTTAGACTTGATAAACTGAATATTCCCTTCATGCATAAAAATGATATAATCCGCAATCTTATCAAGGTCACTTGTAATGTGGGTGGATAGGAGGACAGAGTGGTTTTCATCTAGGACAAATTCCTGGAGAAGCTGCAGTATATCATCCCGCATGACCGGGTCAAGTCCTGAAGTTGCCTCATCCAGTATGAGGAATTCTGCATTGTGGGAAAGAGCAACCGCAAAATTCAGTTTTACATTCATTCCTTTTGACAGCTCTTTCACTTTTTTCTTCTGCGGCAGCTTGAAGTTTTCTAGGTACTGGAAGAAAAGCCTGCTGTCCCAGCTGGTGTATATTTTTTTCATGATAGTATCGATATCTTTGCAGTAAAGGTGGGGAATCTGGTTCAGTTCATCCAGAACGACGCCGACACGCTGCTTGATTTTTTTCTCGTCTTCTCTGTAATCCATGTCCAGAATCCGGATGTCTCCACTGTCCGGTGTGATGATATTCAGCATCGCAGAAATGGCGGTTGTCTTGCCGGCGCCGTTTTCGCCGATCAGGCCGCAGATGGAGCCTCGTGGGACCTGAAAAGAAACATCGTCTAGCGTGAAGTCCTTATAAGTCTTTGTCAGATGGCTGACGGTTAGTGTGTTTTCCATGTGTTAGACCTCCTTGTAAAGCAGTGTTAGAATTTGAACGAGCTCTGAAAGGGAAATGCCGCTGCGCCGGGCAATATCAGCAGCTTCTTGTAGCTTTTCCTCGGCATTGCGCAGTTCTTCTTCTCGTATAAAATCTTTGTTCTGCGCCGCAACAAATGTGCCTTTGCCGGCGATAGTTTCTATAAATCCGTCGCGCTGCAAATCTTCATAGGCATGCTGTGCCGTGATTACGCTGATATGAAGGCTTTTGGCGAGGCTTCGCATGGAAGGGAGCGCATCGCCGGTCTTCAGTTCATTGCTCATGATCATGCCTTTGATCTGCGTGGTGATCTGTTCGTAGATTGGTTTGCTGTTGCTATTGCTTAATATAATTTCCAAAATATCACCGCCTTTTGCCTTACGAATATTCTCATATCAATCCCCCCGTTACTGTTCACAGAAACACCTGTATTCAATAACAAGCTACCTGTATTTTTATGGGTGTACTTACTGTATATATACTGTACTTGTTTGATAAGTACAGTATAACAGAAATTAAGTAAATGTCAAGATGAATAGTTTTAAAAAAGCAAGATATACTAAGCATTAAAAGTCTGAAATAATATTATGAAATGAGGGAAAGATATGAATCAGGTAATAGGCAGCCAGAGTATCGGTTTTGGAGAATCTCCCTATCTTATCAGCAGCGGTTCTGTAGTAGGCAGCAAAGAATCAGAAGGTCCGCTCGCGAAACTATTCGATATGGCGAATCATGATGATCTTTTCGGGGCAAAGACCTGGGAAGAGGCGGAGAGTAACATGCAGAAAGAAGCATGCGTTCTGGCGCTTGGAAAGGCACACGTATCACCGGAAAAGGTCCGGTACCTTTTTGGGGGTGACCTGCTACGCCAGGGAATCGCCACTTCTATGGGGGTGGAAGCTCTGCAGATTCCGATGTTTGGCCTGTATGGGGCGTGTTCCACTTCGGGGGAGGCACTGGCACTCAGCGCAATGAGTGTGGCGGCAGGTTATGGGGACTATATGCTGGCAGTAACCTCCAGTCATTTCGGCAGCGCTGAAAAAGAATTCCGCTTTCCACTCGGATATGCGAACCAGCGGCCGCTGTCTGCACACTGGACCGTGACAGGTAGCGGGGCATTCCTTGTAGGGACAGAAAAAAGCCATATCAGGATCAGCGGCGTGACCGTAGGGAAAATAGTGGATTACGGGCTGAAAGATTCCCAGAATATGGGGGCATGCATGGCACCCGCCGCAGCCGACACCATCATACAGAACTTCAAAGACTTCGGCCGCACGGCAGAGGACTATAACCGCATAGTAACCGGCGATCTCGGATACGTAGGGCAGGACATCCTCTTTGACCTGATGCAGGGAAAAGGCTACGATATCAGAACAAAACATATAGACTGCGGAATGACCATATACGACCAGAAAGAGCAGGACACCCACGCCGGGGGCAGCGGATGCGGATGCGCTGCCGTCACACTGGCCGCCTATATCCTGCCCAAAATCAAAAAAGGCGAGTGGAAACGCATCTTATTCGTGCCCACAGGCGCACTCATGTCGACCGTAAGCTTCAACGAAGGCGCAAGCGTGCCGGGGATTGCACACGCAATCGTGTTAGAACACTGCTGATAAACAGCAAAAGGGTACACCACTAAAGTCAAAAAGGTACACCACTTACGTTAATTAGGGACGTAGTAAACCTGAGAAATATTACGTCCTCAAAGGAGGGTTTTATGGACTATTTGAATGCATTCTGGATAGGAGGTCTTATCTGTGCTGCCGTGCAGATTCTCTTAGACCGTACGAAGCTGATGCCGGGGAGGATTATGGTTCTTCTTGTCTGTACTGGCGCGGTGCTGGGTTTTTGTAATATTTATGAGCCGTTTCAGAAGTTTGCTGGTGCGGGGGCGAGTGTGCCTCTGCTCGGTTTTGGAAATGTGTTATGGCAGGGCGTAAAAGAAGCTGTTGACGCCAACGGATTCCTGGGGATTTTTATGGGGGGATTTACGGCGAGTGCGGTTGGGATTTCGGCAGCGCTGATATTTGGTTATCTTGCATCTTTCATTTTTGAACCCAGGATGAAAAAATAAAAAGGAAAAGTGGATTACTTGGCTGTTCAGGACAGGGGATGTGGATAATTTCGTTGTTCTGAACAGTTTCCTGTGTATAGAATAAGTAAAATATGAGCAAAAATTATGTTGTTTTTTGTAAATGTAAATGTTATCGTAATAGTACGGGATTTTTATCCTGAAAGCAGAGAGTAAGCTCTTTCCTGATGGAGTGAGAGCGGGCAGCAGGTATGGGAGGCGGCAGATTACCTAAGAAGCCTCGGGATACCTGAATCAGCTGTATATTATAGGAGGAGGCGTATGAATTACGTAAGCATTATTATCCCTTTTGTCGGGGGTCTTGGTATGTTCATATACGGCATGCAGATCATGGCCCAGGGGCTGGAGAATGCGGCCGGCAGCAAGATGAAGACATTATTGGAGGCACTGACGAAGAATAAGTTTTTTGGTGTTCTGCTCGGTGCTTTTATTACGGCAGTTATCCAGAGTTCTTCCGCGACAACGGTCATGGTGGTTGGTTTTGTTAATGCGGGGATTATGAACCTGACTCAGGCGATGGGCGTTATCATGGGGGCCAATATTGGTACAACGGTTACCGGATGGCTCGTTTCCAGTGTGGAGTGGGCGAAGTTCTTAAGCCCGGGTAATCTTGCCCCGATCGCGATTATGCTCGGTGTGATTGTCATGCTGACAGGGACAAGGCGTTCTACAAAAGACGTTTCCAGCATTATCATTGGGTTCGGTCTTTTGTTTGTAGGTATCACGACTATGTCATCAGCGGTATCACCGCTTCAGGATTCAGAAGGATTCCGCAATATTTTTGTGACCCTGGGACATAATCCGTTCCTTGGCATCATAGCCGGAGCCGTGGTTACAGCGGTTATCCAGAGTTCTTCAGCCTCGGTAGGTATCCTGCAGAGTCTTGCCGCGGCGGGACTGGTTCCGTTCAATGCGGCAGTGTACATCATTATGGGACAGAATATCGGTACCTGTGTGACCGCGATCATGTCCAGTATTGGGGCGAAGAAGACTGCAAAGACAGCTGCAGTTATGCACCTTTTATTTAACATTATCGGTACCGTCCTGTTTAGTATTGTGGCAATCGTATTTTTCAAGGTCATCTATCCAAATGCGGGCGGCGGGGTCATTACGCAGACAGAGATCAGTACGGTGCATACGATCTTCAACATTGGAACAACAGTTCTTCTCTTCCCGGTATCTGACCTGATCATCAAACTGGCCAAGAAGCTGGAGAAGGAAGATGAAAGAGAAGTGGATGAAAGCAAAGTACTTCTGGACGACAGAATGCTGGAAACCCCTGGTATCGCACTGCAGTCAACGGTCAGTGAAGTAGTCCGCATGGGTAATATCGTAAGGGCTACCCTTGATAAATCTAAGAGAGTCATGTTTACGAAAGACTATCAGGAGATTCTTGATATCAAAGAAGAAGAAAGCACTGTTGACAGACTGTGCAGCGGTATTACAGATTATGTGATCAAGATCAGTTCACTGTCTATCAACGAAAAGGAGCATCAGCATGTGGCAAGCCTCCTGCAGATTATCTCGGACATAGAGCGTATCAGTGATTACTGTGAAAATATTTCCGAGTTTGCGGAGACACTCCAGATCAGAAAGGCGGAATTTTCAGAGACGGGAACTGCCGAGATGCGGGAAATGATCGATGTCTGTACAGACAGCTACATCTATGCAATAGAAGCATTCGCAGAGAATAGTAAAGAAAAGGCAATGAAAGTTATTGAGAAGGAAAGCCAGGCAGATGATCTGGAAATCAGACTTCGTGCAGAACACATGAAGAGGCTGGCAAGCAACCAGTGCAACACAGATGCCGGTATCGTATATCTTGATGCTCTGGTTTGTCTGGAACGTATCTCTGACCATTCACGTAACATTGCAGAAGAAGTCCTGACTGTTGCAGTCTAAGAAAATTGAAGATATCATACAAGATTTTCATTCATAACGGATGATAAAATAAATCGCGTGAAAGCCGAATAAGCTTGATCGCGATTTTTTGTTGTTTTGGAAGCAAAGTGTCAAGGCAAATATGAAAGAATAGGAGAGGTATAAGTTATGAATTTTGAAGGAAAAAAATGTGTCATGGTGATTGATGAGGAACTGCCGCTGGGGATTATCACAAATACGGCTGCAATTATGGGGATTACCCTTGGGAAAATGATACCGGAGTATGTCGGCCCGGATGTGAAAGACCAGACGGGGCACGAGCATTTGGGGATCATTGCGCTGCCGGTTCCGATACTGAAAAGTACGGCAGATGGAATCAGGAAGATCAGAGAACGCCTCTTCGAACCCGAATTCGAAGAACTGACCGTTGTAGATTTTTCTGACGTAGCACAGAGCTGCAATGTGTACGATGAATTTATCGAAAAAATCGGGCAGGTACCGGAAGAAACGCTGAAATATTTCGGTGTGGCAATCTGCGGGGCCAAAAAGAAAGTGAACAAACTGACGGGAAGCATGCCGCTTTTACGGTAACGAAAAAGATATTCCGGTATTTAACACAGATTTAAAAAAAACAATATTTTGTGTAGCATTGTAAAATCAGGGGTAACCGCTACAATCCCTGATTTTACGCCTTTTTTTGAGTGTTTTTCGGTACTTGTTGGAACTAGAAAAAATCAGTTCAAATTGAATGGTTAGTAACACGTTAGTAACAAATCTCTATCTTCTCGATTTCCTTCCTGAGGTCATCAACAGTTCGATGTCCATAGACCTCATTTGTAATATCGTTCCCGAAGCTATGACCCATCATTCGCTTTCGATCATTCTCAGATACCTTGTATTCTTCACACAGCTTCGAAAATGTATGTCGGCAGTCATGCGGCGTGTGCTTTTCTATCCCTAAAGCCACCAGAGCCTCATACATGGATTGCCTGAATGTATTCACTGAAATGTTCAAGAGTTCTCCGTCTCGTCTTAAACGGCGTTTTACGAGGTCATATATACCAGAATGAATAGGCACAATTCTCTCGCGGCTATATTTATTTTTTACTCCACCCTGAAAGTATTTTTCCTTTAGGTTTGTTTCCATTGTTTTATATGCCGCAATCCTATATCCCGAATAGCACATGATCAGAACCATCTCGATGATCTCATTATCTTTGTTATCCCAGAGTACTTTCAATTCCGCATCAGAGAAAGGAACACCGTGTTCGTCATCTTCCTCTTTATTTATCCGCACATACTTAGCATAATTTTTTTCTACAATGTTATTGGCTTCTGCATACAGGTACAATTGTCTGATAAGTACTACTATAAGTTCGATAGAGGAGCGTTTCAATTTACAGCTATCTACCACATCCTGCAGATCCTTTTGAGTAAGCTGTGATAATGGCTGATTATGAAGGACAGCGCAATTCTTATATGCAGCACACATACTTCTTTCCATGCTTTCTTTTTTGCCTTTGTGCCCGTAATCCTGTTTGAATTTGTCCTTGTAATATTCCTCAAAAACTGTAGAAAAGGTTTTAAGTGACTTTGCCGCTTTTTTGCTCTGGCTGTGTTGTGACAAAATCTCTTGTACCTGTTTATCGAGATCATTCGGATCAGAAGGCAGTTCCGCCTCTCTCCCGGGGAAATATTCGCCGTTTTTGTACCATGTCAATACAGTAAAGCCTTTATACCAGTTGTCAACATAACAGAGTGCTGGCGGGGTTTTGGGGACCCCATCAAGCGTAAATTCTTTTGTGGGCGGGTGCACGGCGTAAGGATTTCGCCGGCCGGAACCGAGGTATTTAATGCTGCCGTATCCATTTGGTAGTTTGGGGTATTTTTTTCTTTTCTTTCTTGCCATATTGTATCACTCCTTTTATAAAATGGCAGAAAAATAGCGTAGTTGACTAAACCACGCTTGGAATGGTACAATATTCTTGCTTGGGGAATATTGTCACCATTCGTGGTTGATGGTTTCTTCGGTCCCGCTCGGTATTGGCGTACCGGGCGGTTTTTAATATAACGTCAGTTATTTGTTCATGCCTACAGCGTTCGTTTCCTCATTCATACATTATGGAATGTTCAATGTTTTTTACTGTGAATCAATATCTGAAATATTTTCTGTTTCAAGCAATAAAGCAACATCCTTTTCAAAATTTTTATACGCTTCTATTGATTTTCGGGAACGCTCTGTAAGACTTACATATTTTTTTGTCAGAGCGTTAGCATCATCAAGCGTAACCCCTTGATTTATTATGTCGTACCTAAAATAGTTCATCGCATCAATATCAGAATTATTTGTTACAGAGGTAATCAATGAAGGCAAAATATTTATGAGAATATTCGAAACCTCAAATAGAAGACGCTCCTCTACAATAAAAGATTGCTTATCTTTTATAAGCTCGTAGGAAGGTTCAGTACACCCATCTGGATCATCTTGATGTTCGATAATTTTATCATAGTAGGCGGCCAAAAGACTGAATAAACCGTCTGAACTATGCTCCATTTTTCTAGATTTAATGGCTGCGTCTTCATCTTCCCATCCCATAAGGTATCCAGATGTAGTATCTAAGGCATGCGCAAATTCAATCACTTTACTTTGCGCTATATCATTTGTACCATTTTCTATCTTTGCTATAGTGGTTTTGCTTTTATAGCCAAGTTTTAATGCAAGTTCTTCTTGGGTCATTCCAAGCTTTTCGCGTTTTTCGCGTATCTTTTTACCGATTTCCGCCATTATCTTTAACCTCCTGCTTGTGTCTATATTGACTATAACATTGAAGAGATTTAAAATCAATATTTTTTGCAAAAAAATGAAGAAATAGTTGACTTTAAATCATCAATATGATATCTTCGATTTAGATGATTTAAAATCAATTCAGAGAGGAGGCGAAAAAATTGACAAACTCAAAGTTACTGAGGGATTTGATTAATGAAAAAGGATACAAATTAAAATATGTTGCTGAATATCTAGGGCTATCAAATTACGGACTTACCCTGAAGATAAGCAACAAATGTGAATTTAAAACGAGCGAAGTGTCAGCATTGTGTGAACTGCTTGATATTAAATCCCTTGAAAAGAAAGAAGAAATTTTTTTTAGTTAAAAAGATGATTGTAAATCAACAAACAGCGAAAGGAGAAACTGATGAAAGAGATAGTAGTAGTAAATGGTAAAAACCTAACCATCATTGAATGGAGAGGACAGAGAGTGATTACAACCGCACAGTTAGCTGATGTATATGAGACAGATGTTAATAATGTACAAAATAATTTTTCTAACAATCAAAAAAGGTTTAAAGAGAAACTGCATTATTATTATTTGACTGGGAATGAACTGAAAACGTTTAAGAACCAAGTCAATGATATTGACTTGGTTGCAAAAAATACATCACAGCTTTATCTGTGGACAGAACGTGGAGCCAGTAGGCATTGCAAAATTTTGGACACAGATATGTCTTGGAAACAATTTGACGTGTTAGAAGCTAATTATTTCAACCCACAACCATCGCACACAATTACATATCAATATCCTGTAAATCCAGCAGCATTGGATAGTGCTACAAATGCAGGACGGTTACTGGAGCGGGTTATGAAAAGTCAGGGAGTGCCGCCACATCAGATTGCAGAAGTAATACGCAGTGTGTTTCAACAGGCGGGCATCGAACTGCCTGACTTTGTAGTGAAGGTTCCAGCTTATGAGCAGATGACGCTGGATGTTTACATCAGTAGCATAGAGGGTGCTAAAGCGTACCTTGAAAACTGAATAGCAACAATAAACATGCGCGATAGAGCGGGAAGGAGAAAGGTATGAACGAATTAATTAAGGACACATCCCATCGAACCCCGATAGAAATTGCATTAGGAATCGATGAAAAAGGGATGACCACAGCAAAGAAGTTATATGAATTTTTGGAGCTTAATGCAGGAAATTATGCGAGATGGTGCAAAAGCAATATTACAGACAATCCCTTTGCAGAAGAAGGAAAAGATTATTACTCTTCATCTGTGAAGAGTGAAGGAAAAGGTAATTATGCGGAAGATTTTAAACTTACTGCGGCATTCGCAAAGAAACTATCCATGACCCAAAAGAATCAGAAGGGAGAAGAAGCCAGAGACTATTTTACCCGTGTGGAAGATGGAGCAAAGGAGATGGTGCTTCAGATGCAGGAAATGTCTCCACAGCTACAGTTTATGATAAACGTAGAAATGGAACAGAAGCGTCAAAGTAAAGAGCAGGAGCGACAAAGTAAAGAGCAGGAGCGGCAGGCGAAAGAGTTGGAGGATGTCAAAGAAAATCAAAAAGTAATCACACAGGCTTTAGTAAATCCAATAGAAAAAAGTTTCCGCGAGTGGGTTAATTACAGCCTGTCAGCAATAGCAGAGAGTGAAGGGTTTCAATACTTAGGAAATATGCAGGATAGGCACCGCGCTGTAAGAAAAGAAAGTTATGAACGGCTCAATCGAAAACGGCCATGTCGGTTGGATCAGCGACTTGATCGGGCGATAGGAGAAGCGGCAAAGGCAGGAGCTACGAAAACCCAAATTAAAAACATAACCAAGTTATCAATTATCGAAGGTGATAAAGATTTAAAGCCGGTTTATGAAGCTGTTATCCGTGAGATGTTAGTGGTCTATAAAGTTAATTTTTGAAGGGAAAGAGATATCACATGAATAAGCAGGTGGAAGACAGAGTACTCAGTAAGGGTACCCT
The DNA here is from genome assembly GCF_003479085.1 of Clostridium sp. AF19-22AC. Lineage (NCBI taxonomy): Bacteria > Bacillati > Bacillota > Clostridia > Eubacteriales > Clostridiaceae > Clostridium > Clostridium sp. AF19-22AC. The sequence goes on from NZ_QUGN01000019.1 coordinate 54,404, forward strand.
AAAATTTTCGGGGCCCCCGGGGTTAAGCAGCAAAGAGTTTATGGACAGACACAGGGAAATTATGGATATGTGCGAGGTAGCACAGAAAACAGAAGGAGGAAATGGTGAAATGAAAAATGAAATTAATAGTGGTGAAAGAAAAGAGAATTACGAACGTGGATTTCAGCATGGTTATAAGGTTCATTGTGGACAAGATTTAAGAGATTTGATTGGATTAATGGTTACAGGTATTACTTCGGACGAAAACGATATGAATGTAGTTATGTATTTCGAGGATGAAGATAATGAAATCAGGGTGTATTTGGATAACATGTGCTTAGATGGTGAAAGCATAAGTATGGTAGATAATATCGGAGGAAGTTGTGAATACCTGCTTCGCCCTGTTACGGAAGCTGATCTGAAAGAGATTTCAAGCATGACAAGCTATTATGATAGTGAGATTGTGAATGAAAAGGATGAAATAGTTGGCGTGGATCATATTTACTGCAATGATATTAGTCTGGAGGAGACAGATCATTTTAAGATCAAGAAGCTGTATGTTTTCCATGATGGGCAGATTATGACGGATAAATAATGTTAACAAATTGTTCATAATTAGATTTTTGATTAACTAAATTGACGTTTAGTGGAAAAAACGTGGCACATCTATTTTCTCAGGAAGTTAGGAATGGAGATTTATTTACATGTGGCACAGTGTGGCACGCCACATAACTAAATCGAAATTTAGTTAAAGAAAACGCCGTAGAACCGCGGTTTCACGGAATTTACAGGATTCCTAGAAGGTGATATGATGCCGGAAACAGAGATGATTTAGCAATGTTATTTTAGTGGAAAGGAGGATGAGAAGTGGAAGGAAAAGAATGTAAGAATTTAGAGAAGGAGACAGTGAGCATCTGTACCGCAGCTAAATTATTAGGATGCAATCAGCAAAGTGTAAGAGAACGTATCCGCGCAGGTATTTGGAACTTCGGAGAAGTGATCCCTAAGAAGAAAACTGGTAGAAAGACAGATAGTTTTGTTATTTACCGCAGAAAGCTTTATAAACATTTGGGAATAGAAGGAGATCAACATGGTTCGGATAACGAAATTGAAACAAAAAAGGAGTAAATACCGCCCGCCAAAGCAATGTATTTACTCACCCATGAAACCTGTCAACAACAGGAATCCTATCTTCATTATATGGGATTCCGGCCATTTTTACAAGGCGTAGGAAGGAAATTTGTATGAAGAATGAAATAAAAGTATTTGAGAATCAGGAGTTAGGAATCAAGGTTAGGATTATAGAGAATGAAGATGAAAGCATCTCAATTAATGCGGAAGATACAGCCATAGGATTTGGATGGACACAGACGCAAAACAAAGGAGGCAAACAGTATACTTCTGTCAGATGGGAAACTTTGAATGGTTATTGTAGTGATTTAGGTTTCCCCAACAAACTGGGGAAAGGTGATTACATACCAGAACCACTGTTTTATCGGCTCGGCATGAAGGCCAGCAATGCAACCGCTGATGCATATCAGAATTGGCTTGCATTCGATGTAATCCCATCTATAAGGAAGACAGGATTTTATGAAATGCCAAAGATGGATTCACCTAAAAGAGAAAAACTGTCCTCGGCAAACATGATGGCGAAGAACATTAAAGATACATTGATGGCAGCGGGCGTTGAACCGATATACATAGCCGCGGAGGTATCTAGAATTTATACAGATTTAGGCTTTCCAGTAAATGCACATCTTCCAGTAGCAGCTCCAATCTTATGGGACTGCACGGGAATGGCTAAGCAATTAGGAGTAATGTCTAAAGGGGGCCGGCCACATGATAAGGCAATCAGTGCCATTATTCAGAAACTTGATATATCGGAAGACGAAATCGTGAGGACAGCATACAGCCGGAATGGACATGATGGTGTAACAGTGCAGTATACAGACAGTGTCTTTCAGAAGGTGAAGAAATGGTTGGAAGACCATAACTATCCACCGGAGATTACGCTTCTGTTAGCCAATGGGAATATCAATACTTGTAAGGTGATTTATCAGGAGGTGTGCTGATATGGAAGAACAGAAATTAAGTTTAGTGAATCTAAACGACCTTATAAAATACCATCCATACCATATCAGTACATTCGCTGATTTTGCAAATGTTACACAGGAATTATTAGAAGCCGCCCTTGCAGGAGAAGATGAACTTACCTTGTATGAAGTCTGGTGTATGGCAAAATGCACGGGGGTTCCGTGTCAGGTCATGATATGTCCACAGAGAATCATGTTGAGCAAAGAGAGATATCGCCACAGAACCATGATTTTAACATTGCATAAAAATCTATATAAAATATGGGATGCTGAGAAAGAAGGCAGCCACGAGGCATCTACTTACATGAGGTATCGACGGACTCATTTGGTAAATCTCATGTTGGACTTTCAGAATAAGGGCGAGGTATCTTATTGTCGTTATCTGGGAGTGAAGCAAGAACTTGAAGACTGCTTACTCTTTATATCGAATGAGAAGAGGAAGCCGAGAGAAAGAGCGACAACAAAATAAATTGTAGCTATGCGGAAAGATCACATACATATTGCCATATGGGCAGTCAGGAAGGGAAGGTTTTATGAGTAGATTTAAAGATGTAGTTAAAACATCGGAAGATATGAGGGACAAGATTAATACATATTATGATGTATCCGTGAAGGACCTCGTTGATCTGGCAGACCATTATCAGGGGGAAATCGAACTTACAGCCGCAGCGTTTCGACTGGGGTATCTCCAAGGGAGCAAGGCCGAGCGTGCCAAGATGAAAGAAGGTGTTACAGCATGAGTAAATTTGAAGAGATTATTCGCCTATGCATTGAAGTGAATACCATAGAAGAATTAGAGGTTATGCTGACAGAGGATTGCTGGTCGTTGGGAGCAAAGAGAATCTTCAGAGAAGAAATAGAGCGGAGGAGAGGGAGTTTACTATGAACCAATTTAGAGAAGAGAATAAAATAGATTTAAATGATATCTGTGCTGAAATCCAAAGTACATCAATGATTATTACTGCTCTGGCGAATCCGCTCGATGAAGATTGTACCCAATTACTGCCAGCGGCACTAAAAACAGCTTTATACGGGGTATCAAGGCAATTGGATCGTATAGCAGAAGATTTAGATGTTCTGGATATATAGAAAGTGGCTGTCTTCCGGGGGACGGTGCGCCAACACCTAAACCCGGCGGCAGAGTATTTGCGACGTCGCAACAGAGATTGTTGCAGCAGGAATGCGGATTTTTGTTACAGAAATAATGATAAATGACAGAAAGGCGGTATTAGAATGACAGATAAGATTGAGGTAGTAAGGGTGAAGCCGTGTGATCTGACAAGAGGGCAGGTTATCAGGCTGAACTGTACATATAAGACGGAACTGGGGGATTTTATTGCAATAGGGAGTATGGCGCAAGATAGATTGTATGTGAATGAGGATGTGCCGGAAGAGGATGTCCAAAAATTTCTCCAGATTTGCAGTTATGATGGGGATTATATCAATGACGATTCCTGTCCCATAGCGGATGTAAACGACTATGTATACGGAAAGTATGGATGTCCTGCATGGAGTACCCTTGTAGACATATATTCCAAGCGTAAAGAACAACAGGGAAAAGCCAAGGCGAAGGTGGTTGCAGACGAGTATTTTAAAAAGATTGACAAATATCGGTATGATGACGAGGCAGATGCTATATTCGGTGATTTGGAGTACGTCGTTTCAGAAATAGCACAGGCAGCAAACAAAACTGGGAGGAAAACGTTTAGGAACCTTGTAGGAATTGACAAAGAGTATGTATTTTATCTCGGGTATCTTATGGGAAAAGGAATTATAAATAAATCGGAGGGATAAAAGTATGGGAGAGCAATTTAATAAAAATAAAGTGAAGAAAATAATACTGGACTACATCACCAAGAAAAACGATGTAAGTCATGCTGAACTGGAGTGGCTGTTTCAGCAAAATAAGATCCCGTTCAGGGGACATTTCGATATCCTGTCTAATAAGTGTGACCATGTTGTGTTCTGGAGCGGATGGAGCGAAGACATCATAAAAGTGTTTAACGAGCTGATTACGGAAGGGAAGATACACAGGGAGCCTACGCACATCCTGACATACATTGTGGACGGGGTAACCTTGCCCCTGCCTCTTGTAAAGAAATTTTATCCGTATAAGACGGACCACTGGCTGCCTACGGTGTTTTGTATCGGGCCTGATATAGATTAGAACGTGAGGTGAGGACAGATTGCCGGATAATAAAGGATGGATAAAAATATATAGAGAGCTGCTTGATAAGCCTATCTGGCAACTGTCAACAAAAGAGCAGAAGGTTATTCTTATCACTCTCCTTTTAATGGCAAATCATAAGCCTAAAAAATGGGAGTGGAATGGAGAACAATTTGAATGTGCTCAGGGGCAGTTTATCACCAGTATAGCGAAAATTGCAGAGAAGTCAGGAAATGATATTAGTTCTCAAAATGTTAGAACAGCCTTGAAGAGATTTGAAAAACTTAATTTTTTAACAAACGAGTCAACAAAGACGGGAAGGCTGATAACCATTGTAAACTGGGAGGCTTACCAAGGTTATGACGATGAGGCTAACAAAGGTGCTAACAAAGACCTAACAAAGACCTCACAAAGGCCTAACAAAGACCTAACAACTAACAAGAATGATAAAGAAGATAAGAATGTAAAGAAAGAAAATATATATAGTGATGCATTTGATTCTTTCTGGAAAGTGTACCCGAGAAAAAAGGTAAAGCCAAGGGCTTATAAATGCTATTGTGCCAGACTGAAAGAAGGGTATACGGATGAACAGCTATTGAAGGCCGCGCAGCAATATGCTAAAGAATGTGAGGAGACAGCCCGTGAGGAAAAGTTTATACAGCTCCCGTCCACATTCCTGAGTTCAAACAAGCCGTTCGAGGACTATCTGGGAGAATTGGATGAGGATGAACAGGATATTGAAACAGGAGCTTACGGGAGGGTTATAGAATGATATTTGAAGAAGAAGAGATACGGCGTACTATTTCTGCACTAAAACCAGATGGACAGCTTTTTGAGATCAGGATTCTTTCAGGGAAGACGAACTATAGTGGATACTTTAAAGATGCGGATACACTGATTACATGCCTGAGGAAATTAAGTGGTGAAATGAGTGGGATATATATTACACTGAATGCCATAAGGGAAGAATGTTATTCGAGAGAACAAAGAAATTCTTTTGTAAAAAATGTTAAGAATACAACTTCAGACACGGATATTAAATGCTATGACTGGTTAATGGTTGACATTGATCCGGTCAGGGCATCCGGCACTTCCTCCAGTGATGAAGAAATTGGACTAGCCAAGACAAAGGCAAATGATGTTTACCTTTATCTTAAAAACATGGGATTCGAGGAGCCTGTCGTTGCCATGAGTGGCAACGGCGTGCATCTCCTGTATTGCATTGGGTTAAAGACGGACAAAGAGAATCAGACCATCATAAAGAATTGTCTGGCGGTATTGAGCCTTTTCTTTTCAGATGACCGGATAAGTGTTGATACGGCGAATTTTAACCCATCCAGAATATGCAAATTATATGGAACAATGGCGAGGAAGGGTGCTGATACGCCGGAACGGCCGCACAGACTAAGCAGAATTATAAAGATCCCCGCTAAATTTGTTCAGAATAGTAAAGCGATACTGGTGAAATTAGCCGGAAATCTGCCTGAACCTGAACAGCCGCAGAGGTATAACAATTACAATCCACGGCAATTTGATCTGGAGGACTGGATGTCACAGCATGGGATTGCGTATAGGGCACAAAGCTATGCCGGCGGGACAAAATATATATTGGATCAGTGTCCGTTTGACAGCAATCATAAAGGCAAAGATGCCTGTATATTCCAGATGTCCAGTGGTGCAATCGGGTTCCACTGCTTTCATAATTCCTGTTCAGATAAAAGCTGGAGGGATGTCAGACTTTTTTACGAACCGGATGCTTATGACAGGGATTATACGCCTGAGGTTCACAGGCCTAATTATAAAAATCAAAATTATGTAGTTGAAAAGGTGGAGAAAATAAAGGAAGAGGACGGGCAACCAGTCTTTTATACAACGGAGCAGATCAGGTTGTTGAAAACGCCTCCGGAAGAATTTATCAAGACCGGTATTGATAAATTGGATAATAAGCTCAGAGGATTGAAAAAGGGCTTCGTAACCTGTTTAAGCGGACTGCGGGCCTGCGGAAAATCCAGCCTGATATCGCAAATTACTGTTGAAGCAGCGAATCAGGGATACCGTACTGCATTGTTCAGCGGGGAGCTGACGGCCACTAACCTATTAAAATGGCTGCTTCTTCAGGCAGCGGGAAAGAATCATGTTGTGCAAACGCAATATGAGAATTATTACAGGGTTTCACAGGGATATGATGAAACTATTTCTAAATGGTTGGATGAAAAGGTGTTTGTATACAATAACTATTATGGGAATGATTTTAAAAACATTATGGAAAAGCTTCAGAAATGTGTGGTAGAGCACAAGGTTGATCTGATCATTCTGGATAACATGATGGCGTTAAATATATCGATGCTGGAACTTGAAAAATACCAGCAGCAAAGCAAATTTGTGGAATATCTTGAAAACTTCGCAAAAAATAATAATGTCCATATCCTGTTTGTCGCACACCCTAGAAAATCTCATGGTTTCCTGCGGCTTGATGACATCTCCGGCAGTAACGATATTGTAAACAGAGTGGATAACGCTCTAATTCTTCATCGGGTGAATGAGGATTTCCGAAGGCTTTCAAGAGAAATGTTCAAATGGAAGGCTGAGAATCCGCTGTATTATTGTACGAATGTAATTGAGATATGCAAGGACAGAGATGGTGGCATACAGGATGAATTTATACCACTATACTTTGAAATAGGCTCTAAGAGGCTGAGAAACGATGTAGCAGAGTATAAGATTTATGGATGGTCCGAAACGACAGATGGTTTTGTAACGGACTTTGATGATGAAATCCCATTTGATATTGAAGAGGAAGGAGAAGGGGAGAGTGAGCAGTAATGAGATGGATATACGGAAAGTATATGAAATGGTGACTGACTGCTGGAAACTATATAAAAAATATTTCTCAGTGAATCTAACCGATGAAGTTTTGCAACAAATTCATGACGAGGCGGTTGGGCTTGAGAAGAAGTATGAAAGTCATAGTTTTGCCAACGCTGTTATAGCAGCAGTGGTTAATGAACTGGGAGATATATGGAAAAGGAAACATAGTAGATGATACTTGACGAAATTGTTGCAATTATACAATCTGGTTGACCAGTTTTTCGTCAAGTGAGCAGGGAGGTGGATATATTTGACAGTAGAGGAGTTATTCAGCGTACAGGCTGATCTGAATAAACTAAAAAGCCTGAGTATGGAGCTGGCGAATCTGGAGGAGTTTAACCCATACAGAAATAATATCATATCGGACATGCCGAAAGGCAGCGGGGGAAAGGATTTGGCGGAGTTATACATAGAGGAAAAGGAAAGGATAGAAGGCGAAATCGAATTATGCAAGATGAAGATACGTGAGGACAGAAAAAAGGTGAAAGCGTTTATAGAGGCGGCACCTTATCCTGAACAAGACATTATAAGGTTTCGTGTGATAAATGAACTGAGTTGGGATGAGATTGGAAATGAATTAGGTATGGATAGGAGGAGCGCATCTAGGAAGTTTCAAAGATATATAAAACTTTCCCATGATGCCCGTGATTCCCGTTGTAATACAGACAGCGGTATGATATAGTTATAATAGAATTATTGGGAAGATAGTTCAAAGGTGTTTTTCTCGGAATTGAATTCTCTTTAAATTAAAAGCGTTTTGCCATTTAGGTGGCAGGGCGTTTTTTATGTTGAATCGTGCCTGAAATAGTCATATAATATGGATGTGGTGTAGAGGAACAGAGAATGAGGGACTATGAAAAAAGGTATTAAGAAAACAATTATTACGGGGGTATTTGGATTAGCTACAGCAATAGTAGGCTTGTTAACAGGATACATAAAAGGGGAGAATGTAGTAGAGCAAAAGGTTGACAATCAGATAAGCCAAAGTGTAGATATTGATAATGTGGGATATGAAAAAGCGATAGAATACATTATTGATGAAAATACAAAACTTAAAGTTGAAAATACTGAGTTAAAAGAGACAATTCAAACACAGCTCGAAAAAGAAAAAGCAAACGCATCTTTAAACTCAAAGGCAGGCGAGGGTCAAGAACTGAACGAGAATGAAGGTAAAATAGATGATACGGATGAATCAGTAGTTGATTTCGAAGGCGTGTACTTAATTGATTCTGATTTATTCGAACCCGAAAATAATTTTCAAGATTCTTATGGAAATAAATATAATAAGGCATATAAATTTGATGCATCCCAAAATGCATATGCGATTTTTAAATTAGATGGAAAATACTCATCCTTTTCAGCAGATATTGTTGCTGCTCCAGAAACTGGTAGCGATACAGATATGACGATTAGTATCTATTTAGATGATACTCCATCAGGTACCGTGAGCAATATTACTAAGCTAACGAATCTTAAACCTATAGAACCAATAAATGTAAGTGGTGCAAAGACATTGAAGATAGAAAGTAGTAATGAGGGGGCGTGGCCGTTTGGATGGTTATTTTTAGTTAATGTGAGATTGGAATAATAAGAAAAAGCATCTGGCAGCGGTCAGGTGTTTTTTTCTATGTAATAAAGCACGACAGGAAGGTGACAACATGCTAAAATCATGCAAATACTGCGGCAGGATACATAAGGTTGGGGAGACGTGCCCTAAGAAACCGAAGAGAATGCAAGAGGAGACAGAAGAACAACGGTTCCGTAGTTCAAGAAGGTGGAGGAGTTCATTGAACAGATTAATAAGAGCCGGATACGGACTATGTTTCGCTTGTACTACATAGATAATCTGACGTGGGAAATGGTAGCCATGAAAATGAACTATATGTTTCCGAAGAAACGCATTCCATTCACAAAAGATAGCTGTAGAATGGCACATGATAGATTTCTTGAAAAAGTTGCATAAATGTTCGCCACTGTTCGCTTCCAAAGTGTTAATATGATATAAAGCCGAAAGGTAACAAACTGAACGGCTCGGTGTTTTCTCGGAATCATGATTTCCCTCACAGAAGAACGTCCTGCATGAAAATGTGGGGCGTTTTTTGTTGAATTATGGTAGAATATGGAATATAATATTTAAGTAATATTCTTATGGCAGAAAGTGAGTGCGAAATGAAGAGAAATAAAAAGGTAGTAGTAATAATATTTGTATTACTATTTTATATTTTGGCCATAGTAGAAACAATGAATGTTAATAATGTGTATACTGTTCAATCATTGCTTAAAGATACAGCGGTTTTAGAGAAACTCTATTTTGTAGTACAAATTATAACAGGTGTTGGATTAATACTAGGTGCAGTTATAGGAGTTTGGCAATATTATTTGTCGACTAAAAGTGAAATTATAAAACAAAAAACAGAGGCTGTGCAAAAATCAATTGACTTGGCTGAATATTACCGGGCGAATATTTTAGATTTGTATGAGGCACTAAATTATGTATACCAAGAAACTGGTATGAATAAAATTATAAAAAGTATAAATCCAGATAAAATGAAAGAATTTGATGAAGCAGAACTTTTTAATAATTTAGCACCACAGCAGATAGAGGAGATACGAAACATTAATCGCTCCACAGATTTAATTAACGCATTAATGAAAATGGAAATGGTCTTCGGAGTGGATTTAGGTATCAAAAGTCATATGAGAATGAAAAAAAATGGAGAAGACGAAGAAATACAGATTAACACATCAGCAGTTTTAAGACGGTATGGGAATTGTATTGTGTCAGAAGTTTTAAATCGTTTAGAGTATTTTGCAATGCATTTTGAGCATAATACGGCTGATGAAACAGTTGTGTATCAATCGCTACACCAAACATACATAAATTTGATTCAATTGTTATATTTTGAAATTTCATGTAAAAATAGCAAAGGTCACAAGAAATATTATACCAATGTAATTGGGTTATATAATAAATGGTTTGAAAGGTATAAAAATAAAAGAACAAATAGCACAATCAAAGACAGACAATCTGTAACTAAGGGTACAGTGGTGAATAAACTGAATTGACAAGGGTGTTTTAGTGTAATATACTGAGAATGTAAGAAGTGTGTGAAGGAGGTTTTGTAATGGGAATAGATATTAAAACAATTTTTGATGTAGGATTAGAAGATGAGAATAATACAAATTCAGAAGAGAGTAGTGAAAATAAGTAGTTAGAGAAGAACTGTAGAAAAGCACCCATATCTGGGTGCTTTTCTATTCAGTAAAAAAAACGAATGAGAGATGGTGATAGTGCCATCTCTTTTTCTATACATGCAAAACGAAACGATTGAGAGGTGGTGGTAGTGCCAAGAAAGCCAGACGGAAGGATTGAACAGGCCAAGGATCTGTATCTGGGCGGTATGAAATTGGTTGAGATTGCAAGTCAACTAAATCTGCCAGAGGGCACAGTCAGGCGTTGGAAGAGTACGCATAAATGGGATTCCGAACGCTCGGATAAACAAAGCGAACGTTCGGAAAGGAAAGTGGGAGGCCAGCCGGGAAACAAGAATGCACAGGGGCACGGGGGTACAGGGCCGCCGGGAAATAAGAACGCAGAGAAATTCGGATTCTTCTCGAAGTATCTCCCAGAAGAGACGGTATCCATTATTGAGGCGATGCCGAAGGACCCGTTGGACATCCTTTGGGACCAGATTCTGATTGCCTATGCGGCCATCATCCGGGCACAGCAGATTATGTACGTCAAGGATAAAGACGATAAAACCAAGTCAAAAGTTGAAAAGAAGCGGGGGAAGATATCCGGGGGGAAATGGGAAATCCAGTATGCATGGGATAAGCAGGGGAACTTCCTTCAGGCACAGGCGAGGGCACAGTCGGAACTCCGATCCCTGATTAAGCAGTACGATGAGCAGATCCACAAGAATTGGGAGCTTGCTACAGAAGAGCAGAAAGCACGGGTTAATGTGCTGAAAGGAAAGATAGATTCAGACAAGGATAAACCAATCAACATTACGTTTACGAAAGCGAGTGAAAAGCATGGAAGAGGTTAGGGATGTGGAGTTCGAACTGAATGACCACTTCTATGATTTTGTAGATGACTGGGATCACAAGTTCTACTTCCTTGTTGGAGGGTATGGATCATCGAAGAGTTACCATGTAGCGGTTAAGTTAATCAAGAAGCTATTGTCAGAGAAACGGAAGGCTTTAGTAGTCCGTGAGGTGTTTGATACCATCCGGGACAGTTGCTACGATCTGCTTGAGGAAGTTGCAAATGCAATGGGCGTTGAGGATTACATGAAGTTCACCGCCAGTCCAATGCAGATAAGGTTTAAGAATGGCAGCAAGATTATCTTCAAAGGCATGGATAAGCCGGCTAAGCTGAAATCATTAAACGGCGTATCTATCGTATGGATCGAAGAATGCTCGGAAGTGAAGTATGCCGGGTTCAAGGAAATCCTCGGACGTTTAAGACATCCGACAATGAGTAACCACATTATCCTGTCAACGAATCCGGTCAGCAAAGGTAATTGGTGTTATAAGTATTTCTTTCAGGACAAGAAAAATAAAGTGTTTGTTCTGGACGATGAAAGGTTGTACCAGAAGCGCGTCATGGTTGTTGGAAAAACCTATTACCATCATAGTACTGTGGATGATAACTATTTCGTGCCGCAGGATTATATAGAGCAGCTGGATGACTTAAAGACGCATGACCCAGATCTGCACCGAGTAGCAAGGCAGGGACGCTTCGGTGTCAATGGGCGGCTGGTATTCCCACAATTTGAAGTGCAGCCGCATGATAAAGTTATGGTGGCTGTTGAACGTATTAAGAATCCAATCAAAATAAATGGAATGGATTTCGGGTTTGAGGTATCTTACAACGCATTGCTCAGACTGGTAGTAGACCATGACGAAAAAATCCTGTACATCATATGGGAGTATTACTCGCGAGGGAAGACTGATCCAGAGATTGCAGAAGACATTAAGGAATTTATTGATACTCAGGAACTTATCAAATCTGACAATGCAGAGCCTAAGGCCATAAAGTACTATAAGCAGCGTGGCTTCAGGATGCGAAAATGTAAAAAGTTCAAAGGCAGCCGAACAGTGTACACAAAGAAAGTCAAGAGGTTTAAACGGATTGTGTGCTCCGATCATTGCCAGAACACAATTGATGAATTGCAGGATCTGACGTTTGCAGTCGATAAGGATGAGGAAATCATAGAAGATGAATTTAATATTGATCCCCATACATTGTCAGCCATATGGTACGGGCTGGATGATTATGAGGTATCAGACTTGAAGGGCGGGGGTCTTAGGACTTTTGGCTCTTAATTTTATGCACAAAAGGAGGAAGTGTAGTGTGGATAAAAGACGTAATAACAAAGCTACGGAAAGGGGTGAAAGCAGGGATGGCAGCCGTTAAAGAGAGCAACAGCCTGACAGATAACAAGGTCGTGAAGCTGATACAGGACTTCCAAAATTCCCCGGAACGTAAGCTGATGTTTACGGGGGATCAGTATTACCGTGTAGACAATGACATCAAAAACCGCAGGATTACGAAGAAGCTCAGCAATGGCAGTACAGTAGAGGAAACATACAAGGCAAACAACAAGCTTGCCCATGCAAAGTATAAGAATCAGGTGGACGAGAAGATCGCTTATCTGCTGACTAAGCCTGTTACATATAAGGCAGACACGGAGGATAAGAATAATTCCTACGTCAGCAAGCTTCAGGACATTCTGGGAAAGTACTTCCAGTACCAGCTATCCGGTCTGGGGTATGAAGCATCCAACAAGGGCATAGCGTGGCTACAGGTGTATATCGACAGTAAAGGCGATTTGAAGACAATGGTCATTCCCTCGGAGCAGTGTATCCCCTTGTGGAAAGATAGGACCCATATGGAACTTGACACGTTGATTAGGGTATATCCGACTATTGTATGGGAATATGACACGAAAAAGACGGTTACAAATGTGGAGGTGTGGACGGAAGACGGGGTATCGTATTACCGGTTAGAGGGTGAAATGCTGATAGCAGACTTTGAACGGAATAACGATAATGGAGGCCCGGTCGCGCATTATAAGGCAGATGGATCATGGTATTCATGGGGGAAGGTCCCTTTCATCCCGTTTAAGAACAACCGTATAGAGATGCCGGATATCCAGTTTGTTAAAAGCCTCGTGGATGGGTATGATCTGAGCCGCAGTGAGGCGGCAAACTATGTAGATGAGGTCAAGAACTTAATCTTTGTATTGAAAGGGTATGGCGGAGAGGATATTTCCAAATTCATGAGGCAGTTGAACGAAGACAGGGCGATCCCCATTGATGATCCGGAAGATGGCGGAGTTGATACCCTGACACCGCAAATGGATATCACAGCACTGCGCGAGCATTATGAACAGCTCAAAAGGGATTTGGTGGAAGACGGGCAGTCCGTAACCAAAGATCTGGATAAGTTCGGGAATGCCCCGTCAGGTGTTGCGCTTAAATTCATGTATGCCGGTTTAGACTTGAAATGCAACCTCATGGAAACTGAATTTAAAATGGGGTTTGAATCACTGCTGTATTTTGTTGACCTATACCTCGGACTTACCGGGCAGGGGGATTACGAAAAAATAGAAGTAGAGCTTGTCTTCAACCGCGACATGGCAATAAATGAAGCGGAATTGATTGACAACTGCAGCAAGTCAAAAGGAACGGTTTCTGACGAGACTGTCCTGTCCCATCATCCATTTGTGTCTGATGTGGAGGACGAGCTGGAACGGCTGAAAAGGCAGCGTGAGGAAGAAGGGCCTGAATGGGATAAAGTGCCTCCGGTAAAAGGCGGTGAAGGAAATGGTGAAGAGTAAATCCCCGGAATATTGGGAGGAAAGGGTCGCTGCCAATACATGGAAGACATACAACTCTATGGAGGAAAGGAACCGTAAGCTTCTTGAATTCTATCAGGATGCTAGCCGGGATATACGAAATGAGCTGTATGACCTTGCGGAAAAGTACAGTAAAGACGGTGTACTTAGCCGTACGGATATGTATAACCAGAGACACTACGAGAAGCTTCAGGAACGTTTTGAGGACATTATCCTATCACTTGGACGGTCCACTGAAAAAACCTCTTTAAAAAGCCTACAGGACGGTTTCAGGGAAGTGTATAAAGACACGGCTGTAGGCATGGGTGATATAGATTATGCCATGCCGAACAAAAAGCTTATGGAAAAGCTTCTGGAAGAACCGTGGCGCGGAGGGAATTTTTCGAACCGTCTCTGGAAGAATCAAAAGAAGCTGGTAGCTGGTCTAAACGACATCCTGCGAACCGGGCTGCAACAGGAAAAGACTGTTACAGAGATGGCGGTTAATCTCCATAATTACATGGGACAGGGATTCAATGAGTGCCACCGCCTTGTAAGGTCTGAATCTATGCATTACCTTAACAGTGCTGCCATGCAGCGGTATAAAGACGCTGGCGTAGGCTATGTGCAGATCTGGGCCGCACTGGATGAAAGGACATGCGAGATATGCGGTGTCAATGGGTATCACGGGAAAGTATACCCCATTGATAAGTGTCCGGTATTACCGTTCCATCCGAACTGCCGATGTACGATCATTCCATGTTTTGATGAAAAATTAATTAAAGCCGCAAACGAAGCAGAAAGAAATACAAATAAGCACGTAGAGTTCAGGGAAGATTACGATTATACTGTAAAAGTTAATACGTGGAGCGAAGATTTAAACAGTGCTGTATCGCGTTGTGCCAGAGAAGTAGCAAAGAAGGGGACGGCAGACGGAAACGAGCATATGTACCTTATCCATGCAGAATCAGGGGAAAGCAGTTTTTATGAAAAAGGACTTCCCGGAGAGGTTGGTGGAGAGGCATTCTGGAAATTTCTGGACAGCCATAAGGAGGATAAATTTATATTCGTTCATAACCATAATACTGACGGGTATTTTTCTGAAACAGACATGCGTACATTGTTGAGGGAAAAACAAATAAGTGCTATGATAGCAGTACGGAACGATGCAGTCATATATGTTGCAGAGAAGGGCGAGGATGTTCCGAAATCAGGATATTTCGATGATCTCTTCAGAGATGAATTGGATGATCTGACCGAGAAAATCAGGGAAAAAGAGATTTCAGAAGCTGACAGGAACATAAAACGAGAGGAAATTATTGTTGACGGGCTGATTCAAAAATACACAAAGGCGGGAAAGTTGGTGGAAATAAATGGACAGAAATAGGGACTGGGCCAGTGATACATTAAAAGAGGCTCCCTTTTGGGTGTCTGGAATGACACCAGAAGAATATGACAGAGAGCGGCAATACTATCTGTCCCATTATGATGAGATACGCAGTGGAAAGATGGAATACGTTCCTCTGCATCGGAGGGAAACGGATGGAAAAGGAGGAAAATTATGAAGGTAACATGTGATGGATGCAACAAGGCGTTTGATCCTACAAATAAAATGCTGATAGAACACCGGATGCAGGGTGATTTAATAGAGGTCTATTTTAATTGCCCGATCTGTAAAAAGAAACACCATGTCTGTTGGCATAATTCAGAGACTAAGAATTTACAGAAGCTGATACATAAGGCTGAGAATGCGAAAGACGGAGAGAAAGTAGCGGAGTACAGGGATAAACTAAAAACTGCTATGGATAAATTAAACAACAGGACTTAGGCCATCGGTTATCCGGTGGCTTTTCTATTCCCAGAATTTAGAAAGGAGGGGAGGCCATGAAAGCAGTATGTATTGAAAGTTATTATGACAAGGTTTTACACAGGACCGTAACAGTCGGGGAAGAGATAGAGCTGGATCAGGGAAGGTTTAAGCAGTTATCATCCGCCAACAACGATGCCAAACAGGTTTTGGTTAAAGCCAAAAAGGACAACACTGAAAAAGAGATTCCTGAGAAGAAAGGATAAGGTGATCCAAATATCTCCCAGCTGTGGGTTAAACAGTGCAAAGTATCCTCCGGGGTGCTTTTTTTTCTACCCTTTTTTATGGGTTGCAGGGTATAAAGAACAACGGTACAGCCCAGTACCGGGAGAGCCGGTATAAAAATCTATGGAGGTAAGGAAGATGGAATGGTTACAAAAAATTTTAGATAATGCGGTGTATGGTGATGATGGAAAATTGAATGTTGCAGCCACAATGAAGAAAATCAATGAGGAGGCGGCTAAGTACATTGTCCCAAAGGAACAGTACAACACAAAAGTAAAAGAGTTGGATACAGCGAATGACACCATTAAGGAACTGAAGAAGAACAATGGTGATAATGAGGAGCTTCAGAAGACCATTAAGGCACATGAAGATACGATCAAGCAACTTAAGGTTGAGCATGACGCGGAGCTGAAAGGGATGAGGATTGACTCAGCTATTACAAAGCTTCTGGCCGACAGCAAGGCCAAACATCCTGATCTTCTGGCCGGTAAGTTTGACCGGGAGAAATTACTGGTATCAGACGATGGGAAGGTAACGGGACTTGACGAGCAGCTGAAGGGGCTGAAAGAAACATACAAAGATATGTTTACCCAGACTGTGGCAGGCCGGGAACCGGCGAATCCGGATACAAAGTCTACGGGGAACACCGCATTCGAGTCACTTGTAAACAGTGCGGACACGATGACTGCCGAAGAGGTGGCAGCACAGTTCGCAGCTATGGAAGCAAAATAAGAAAGGATGATTAATTATGTCAGTAGATAACTTCAAACCAACATTATGGGAAGGGGCCTTGATCCACAATTTCCATTCTGTATCAATCGCGGATGCTATGTGTACGAAACCGGCAAGTATTCAGGGAACTAAGGTTGTGTTTAACCGGATCGGAGCCGGGACCATTAAAGATTATGAGGGAAGCGTTGACTGGGATGCTATCCAGACCACACCAATTGAAATGGAATTTCCTAAAAAGAAATACTTCGCATTCGCTCTGGACGACTGTGACAGGGTACAGCTGAAAGCAGATGTGATGTCGGCTACAACACAGGAACATGCGGCATTGCTCGCAGAGGTCTATGATACGGATTTCTTCGCGGAGCTGGCAGGAGGCGTGGCAACAGGCAACACCATCGGAAGTGCATCGAAGAAAATCGTTGTAACGAAGAAGAGTATTTATGATTACATCGTAGACCTTGGAACATTACTTTCAAAGAAAAAAGTTCCGAAGACGGACAGATATGTGACCGTGGATGCTGAGATCCTCGGGCTGCTGTCAAAAGACCGTAGGTTTACGGCTAATCCAAATGTCCTTGCAAACGGATTCGTAGAAGGACAGAAAATTAATGGAATGCAGGTAATGTGTTCCGAAGAGAAGCCCGTTAATAAGATTGTGGCCCATTACCGCGGTGCGATTGGTGCGGCTAAGCAGTTAAGCGAGACAGAGGCTATGAGGCTTCAGAGCTCATTTTCAGACGGCATCAGGGGACTGTGCAGATACGGGTCTAAAGTGTTGATTCCAGAAGCTATTGCCTTGCTTAATTATGATATCGGAAACTCTGTGGACGATGAACCGATCAGCGTGTTAGTATCCAACACTGAGGACAGCCCGGTACATACAAAGGAAGTAACTTCGACACCGTCAGCATAAGAGGTTGAGCGATATGGAAGATAGTATTTTAAAAAGTCTGCTCCTGCGCCCCGGTATGGAGGGGCGTGAGAAGGACCTCGAGGATATGATACATGACAGCATCATAGAGATGAGGGGATATCTAAACTACGATGACGGCGAAATGTTACCGGAGGGGTGTATGCCAGCAGTAAAGGAGCTGGCACTCATCCGGTTTAATCAGGATGGCGCGGAAGGTTTACAGAGCGAATCACAAAGCTCTGGGGGCAGTATAACATATACCAATATACTTCCAGACAATGTGAAACGTATTATCCGAAGATATCGGAGATTGCCGGGGTGATGGAATGTCAATAAACAGAGATATGAAGAAGTATATGCTTCAGAAAAATGTGACTGTCAGGAGCCCATCCGGGGCAAATAAGGCTTATTGGACAGACATCAGGGAAATTGATGTTGCTGTTTATAAAAAGAACGATATGAGGGTTGTAGCATCCGAGAAGTATATCGAGTCAACGCATACTGGGTTGACATACTGCAAGGAAATTAAGCCTGATTCATTCAGGCTGGTCCGTAATGACGTTATATATGAAATTACGGATTGTAACACAGAAAGCCGGATGACAAACCTGTTGCTGAAGGTGGTGGACCCGGATGGCTGATAACAACGATTTTGTAAAGAGTTTGCAGGATGCCACGGTACAGATGGTTGCCGACATGTCGAAGAAAATGGATAAAGCCTGCCTGATCGTAGAGACACAGGCGAAGCTTGACTGTCCAGACGATATGGGCCTGTTACGGGCATCCATAACAAGCGAAACAGAGGTGACCACGGATGCGGTAATAGGACGGATTGGGAGCAATCTGGAATATGCGCCTTATGTCCACAACGGTACGGGGATCTATGCTGTTGAGGGAAACGGCAGGAAGACCCCTTGGAAGTATAAAGTAAGGGCCGGTAAATATAAAGGGTGGCACATCACAGTAGGCCAGCGGCCGAAGCAGTTCCTCCTTTACGCACAGTTGTTTAACCGGGACAAGATAATAAAGGCATTGGGGGACTGATATGGAGATCGCAATTAAGAATTATATAGAAAAAAACATCCCAGATCTGAAGAACCGGCTGTTCCCAGTGTTCACAACGAGTATCAGAAGAATCAGTGTGGCTTATAAGTTCATCCCGGTATCAGGGGGCCACCTGTGCCAGAGCCAACTCGAATTGAAGGTGATTGATGCAGATTATGACCTGTGCAAAGAAATGGAAGGAAAGTTAACTGAACTGCTGGACATGGAGGAGGACGAACCGTTTGCCGTTTACGAAGGGGTTAGGTTCCATTCTTCCCTTGCCGGCGGGGGGATTATATTTAACGATGGGTGCCAGAGATGGGAAGACACCATTTATTTCGTAATTGATTGGAGGAAAATGAATGCAGTATGAAGATAAAGCAAAAGACATTCTGTTAGGTGCATGTGATGTATTTATGTACATGTTCGAAGGAGAGGAAATCCCTGAGAATGCGGTGATCGAGACAGCAGAGCACAGTGTAGGGCATTGTTCAGGCGGATTTACCGTGGACTACAAACCTACAAAATATGACATTGTAAACCAGTATGAGCACATTGTAAAGTCATGTATTACAAAAGAGGAAATCTCCGCAAAGACGGGGCTCATGAGCTGGGATCTGGAGAAGCTTTCCCTCTTGTCTACAGCAGAGTACACAATAGACAAAGAGAAAAAGCTGAAAAAGTTACTCTTTACGGGTGAAGGGAAGGCCCTTAAGACCGTCCTGATCCGCGCGGTGCATGTCAAAGAAAATGGTAAAAAATTAAGATTCACAATGATCGGTCAGGGCGGATCTGGATTCGCAATTGCCTTCGAAAACAAAGAGGTGGTAGTTGATGCGGAATTATCTGCGATTAAGAAAGTTTCCGGATTCCTTGCCAGTTTTGAAGAAGAACTCACAGACGAAGAAGCAGAAGCTATTTTAGCAGCGTAGTATTTAGGGGGCAGTAGGCCCCCTTTGAAGAGGAGAAAAAGGATGCTTGATTTAGATAAATATATCGACAATTCCATGAAAATAAAGGTGCTCGGCAAGGTGTACGACATTTTAGAACCAACCATTGCCATGAATATGCAAATAGACAAGATCGAAAAGGACCTGAATGAAAGCAATATGCACCAGAAGCGGATCGATGTTGCGAAGATCCTCATGGACCATAACAGGCAGGGGAAACGTTTTACAGAGGATGAATTGAAGCAGATCCCATTCGAGGGATTGACACGCCTGTTAGCTGAAATTGCTTTATTCCGCCTGAAGGCGGATGAAGACCCAAACTTAAAATCCCAATCCCAGACGGAGAAATAGGAGCGGCTATATGCCAAAAGTATTTCCCGGTAGAGGATTGGGAACGGAGTTACAATTTAAAAACGTCTATTTTAAAAAGGATAAGTCAGTATTCTGGTTTTAATTTCAAGGAAATCATGGATCTGCCTTATTCTTATTTTTTGCTTTTAAACCGGGAAAGCTGGATCAGCAGTTACCAAACGAGCGAAGAAGGAATGAAGATTTTGAAAAACTTGTGGAGATTGCAGCAGACGGAGGCGGACGTGAGTGCAATAAGGGAATTTAATAAAAGGGCAGGTGGTTAGATGGCTGGTGGCGGTATAAAATTAGCTCCGCTTATGACAGAAATAAAAGTGGACATTGATAATTTTAAGAACGATATGGAAAAGGCGGCATCCGTTGGGGTGAACGAGGCCAGCCGTATCAGCAAGCAGCTGTCAACAACGGCTAAAGTGGGCGAGACATTATCGAAGACCGGTTCCGCGCTTACAAAAGGGCTGACCCTCCCTATCGTTGGAGTGGGTACAGCAGTCGGGAAGATGGCGGTGGATTTTGAAAGCAACTTTGCCAAAGTAAGCACCTTGTTGGATTCAAATGTGGTCGACTTCGGGCAGTATAAGAATCAATTGCTTGATGCGAGCAGCGAGTCAAAGGTTGCAGTCGGGGAGTTCTCGGAAGCTGTTTACAGCTCCATTTCTGCCGGTGTAGACCAGACAAAAGCAATCGGGTTTACAACGGAGGCCATGAAACTTGCGAAAGGCGGTTTTACGGATGGTGCGAAAGCCGTTGACGTGCTGACCACAGCCATAAACGGATATGGAATGAAGGCAGAGGATGTCACTAAGATATCTGATATGCTAATCACAACACAGAATTTAGGCAAGACTACGGTTGATGAGCTGGCATCCAGTATGGGTACTGTTATACCGGTGGCCGATTCTGTAAACTTTGGGATTGATGAGTTATCCGCATCTTATGCACAGCTTACAAAAAATGGTATCGCAACGGCTGAGTCAGGGACATACCTGAAATCCATGTTATCCGAACTCGGGAAGAGTGGGAGCATTACAGATCAGGCATTAAGGGAGCTGACAGGTAAAGGGTTCGCGCAGTTGAAAGCGGAAGGTGTCCCAACGGCTGACATCCTGAAGCAGTTGAGCGATTATGCTGAGCAGAACGGTAAGACACTGAAAGACATGTTCGGTTCCGTGGAGGCCGGTTCTGCGGCCCTCGTGCTTGCGAAAGGTGACGGTGCAGAGTATAACGAGATGCTTCAGGGCATGGCGGACAGTGCAGGGGCAACTCAGGAGGCATTTGAAAAAATAGATGCCACCCCCGCTGAACAGCTCAAGGGGGCCCTGAATGAACTTAAAAATGAGGGAATCAAGTTCGGATCTGCCTTTACCCCGGTAATTGAAAAAGTGGCCGGAGTACTCGGAAAAGTGGCAGATTCTTTTTCCAGTTTATCAAAGGAACAGCAGGATAATGTCATTAAATGGGGACTGGTTCTGGCGGCCGTTGGGCCGGTGCTGAAAGTTGTGGGCGGCGGTCTAAGTACATTTACGAAACTGTCCAGTGCAATAGGAGGCGCGTCAGAAGGGCTTAAAGTGTTCGGTTCTTCACAAGAGGCGGCAGCAAAGGCGGCCGAGGCTGCGTCCACTGCTGTAGGCCTTCCGGGACTTAGCGGCAGTATGACAGGTTTGCTCGGTATATGCGCGCCTGTTGCGGCAGGGGCCGCGGCGATTGGCGTCGGGATGTATGCAATACACGAAAGCAGTAAACTGGCAAAGAGGGGCGTTAACGAGGCCAAAGAAGAAATGTCCCTTATGGAACGTGTCATTGCCACACTTAATGGTACAGAGCTCCAGTCCCGTGATGAACTGGAAAAGTTAGGAATTGTTACAAAGGATTACGGCGACACCCTTTCTGGAGAGTTCAGTGAGGCGATGGCGAATGCCAAGGATAAAATGATGGATTTTAATACATACCTCACGGAAATATCCCTTGACGGAGTTGTGACTGCTGATGAATCGAGCCAGCTTATTTCCCGTGTTGATGAGATGTGTAACAGTGCAATTCAAACAATCCAGTCTAAAAAAGAAGAAGCCCAAAAGAATTTAAAAGAATTATTCATAGCAGAAGATGGCGTGATTGATGAATCCGAACAGAAGGTGCTTGATACGTTGGGTAAGTCATATGATGACCAGCAAAAGAAAGTTCAGGAGCATGTGGATGCGGTAAACCAGATAAAGCAGCAGGCGAATGAGCAGGGCGGCCAGCTGAACCAAGAACAGATACAGCAACTCAGCCAGCATTACGAGGATGTGTCTCAACTGGAGCTTCAGGCAACAGCACAGACAAAGGAAGAACTTCTTGTTGCGGAGAAGGATTTCCAGTCGCAGATAATGACAATGGACGCGGATCATGCGAGCGAACTTCTTACGCAGAAGGCAAAGGAGAGGGATGAGCAGATTAAGCTCACGGAGGAGAAATACGATGAGGGCATAAATCAGCTTAAGATCTATATGGATAATGCCGATGGGGCCGAGAAGGAAGGATATCAGAAACAGATAGCCAATTTGGAGGACGCAAAGAACCAGCAGATTGAGAAAGAGCAGGATAAGTACAATAAGTTTTATGATATGGCACTGGATAGCAATAAGAACCTGAAGGATGCCATCAATAAATACAATGGTGAAGTTTTGGACATTGAGGATAAGCAAAACCAAGATTTACTTGAAAGCTGTAAAACGCGTTATCAGGGCTTAAATGATATTACAGAAAGTGGATGTTATGAGCTGTTTGATACCAACGACAAAACATATAAGCAAGTAGCTGTAATTGTTGATAAAAAAACAAATGAAGTTATCGGGTTTCATGAAAATATGAGTAATATGACTGCTGGTTACAGTAAAAGCATGGCAGATGAAGCAATAAAGATGGCCGATACACAAGATACGTCATATCAAAGAATTGTAACAGCCGCTAGTCTTTATGTGGATTATGCCAGCAATCAGATTGTTGATGCGAATAACGTAGCTATTGCCTCATTGGATAGTCTGAAAGAACATACAGATGGGACTCGAAGCGGTATTATTGATATCAATGGTACACCATATGAAATTGAAGTATATAAAGATGGCACAATAGGCGCATTAAATGAAATCAGTGCCGCTGCTGACGATGCGGCAAGGGACAGGACCATAACCTTCATTCCAAACTATACAGAATCTACAAGCGCACAAAAGTGGATGCAGCATGCAGGCATAAGGAGTAGTTTTTATAACGGTATTGATAATGTACCTTACGATGGATTTCAGGCCACGCTCCATCAGGGAGAACGTGTACTTACGGCAGAAGAGAACAAGGCCTATTCGCAGGGCATGAACATTGATTATACAAAATTAGAGCAGTGCATGAAATCAGCCGTTAAAGAACTTACCCTCAGTTTTGCCGGGAGAGAGGTGGGACGTGTTATAGAAGACCTGCTACAGGAAAGGGGCGTGAGATAATGGAAGTCAGGTTTGTTAACCATGAGGATAAAGGGATTGACCTAAATACAGACGAAGTCATTCTTCAGTATCATGAATTCTTTGATTACTCGTGGGATTCATGCATAAAGAATAATAAGATTCTGGATTTCACACGGAATACCGCAACAATTCCTATAACCGTTGCGGTTGTCCCTGAAACACAGGAACGGTATTTTGAGATTCTGGAGGAATTGTATCAGATAACCGAATCAGATATTCTATCGAAGCAGATGGGGAGGCTTTACGTGGGCGGGGGGTATATGCAGTGCTACATATCAGGGGTTAAGAAGATTGATATATATAACAACATTCCATTGCAGATACAGCACCTTACCATTGTAACGGACTATCCATTCTGGATGAAAGAAAAGAAATATTCATATCGGAAATACGACGGCACTCCAGAACAGTATGAGTACCTCGACTATAATTATGACTACAATTACGATCTAACACCAAGAAGTGCGGCAGAGTATCTGCTGAATGAGCATTATGCAGCATGCAGCTTCAAGATGGTTATATACGGCCCGGTAGAGTCTCCACGTATAGAGATAAAAGGACATCTGTACGAGATTGTTACTACGCTTACCGACTATGAATATGTAGTCTTGGATTCAAGAAATCGAACCATCTATCAGGTTAACCGACTTGGCGGAGTAAAGAATATCTATAATTCACAGAATAAGGAAAGCTACGTGTTCGAGAAGATCCCGGCGGGCAGGAATCTTGTAAACTGGAACAGGAAATTTGGTTTTGATATCACATTATATGAAGAGAGGAGTGAGCCGGCATGGACATAATCATGACTAACACCAAAGGTGAGGAGTATGGATACCTTGATGCCGACAGCGTTGACATGGAAATCGGGGATACCAATGATTTTGAGATTCAGGTTGGTATTGACACATACAACCCATCCATCCATTCGGTAGGCTGTCTTGCTATCTGCCCGGGGATGGAATGGGGCGGTAAGGTAACGCTCAGGAATCCTCATGGAAAGACGCTGACATTAAAAGGGCCTACATGGCGAGGGATGCTTGCGCAGAAAGTTCTTTCGCCCCCCGACGGTGCTGATTACCTATATGCCGACGGAGAAGCCCATGAGGTTATAAGAAACCTGATGGGAGATCAATTCGGATCAATGTTTAGCGTATCTGATGAAATCAGCAGATATAGAATAAGGAGCTATCGGTTTTCCCGGTACATAACATTTCTGGATGGGATTACCGGCATGCTCAAAAGCGTAGGGGCCAAGATGCAGATATCCTACCAGCAGGGACCGCCTAACGGTGTTGGATATGTGCAGCTGTCTGCGGTCCCTATCATTGATTACTCGAGCCGGATTGAAATCAACGGTGATGATGGTATGCAGTTTAATGTAACCGAAAACCGTGGAGGAATCAACCATCTGATCTGCCTTGGAAGCGGCGAACTGAAATACAGACAGGTTGTACACCTATATGCATCACCCGGCGGGCAGGTTGGGGCAACCCAGTATTACAAAGGTGAAAATGAGCGTGTGGCAGTCTATGACTATCCCAATGCCGAGGATGATTTAACACTCATAGCTGATGGAAAGAAACGTCTGCGGGAGCTCATGGATTCCAAGGAGTGCAGCGCTTCCGTAACAACGGATATCCAGATGGAAATAGGCGATATCATCGGAGGCAGGGAGCGGATAACCAATACTGCCGTTAAGGTGCCTGTCGTGAGGAAAATACTGAAAATCCAAGACGGTACTGAAAGTATAGAATACAAACTGAAAGGGGAAGCGTGATGGGAATAGAATTGATTGACGGACACAGGGGAGCTGCGCACATTACAGCCAATCAGATCGGCATCTGCAATGACGCTATGTATGGAATCTCGGAGGCGGTGGAGGGAGAAACAAAACAGGTGGGATATTTTGACATCGGGAGCTGTTTTAAACATGAGATCGTAAACAACAACCTGATCCGGGTCCATGACGGTCTGGGTATTATAGACGGAAGACGGTTTGTAATCGAAGAAGGTGATTATGAAGATCTGGAAATTGAAAACGGGCGTCAGGATTATAAAAGGATTGATACGATTGTAGTGCGGTATGAGTTCAACCCGGATACACGGGTAGAGTCGGCCGCAATTATTGTGAAAAAAGGGACAGAGGTCAGTAGCTCCGGTACCCCTGTTCAGCCGGCCCTTATAAATGGGAACATCAGGAAAGGAGACATTGAGGCAGAATACCTTCTGGGACTTGTAAAATTGAATGGACTTACGATTGAGGACTGTACAATGTCTGCATCTCAGCGTATTGGTTACGCGGAACTTATGGATCAGATAAAAAATGCAATCAGGCAGGTTGACGCCATAGCATTAACTGCTAATGATGCCAAAAAAGTGGCGGCCGCGGCAAACGACACAGCCGCCTCCGCATTGGGGAAAGTATCCGCGTGGAATCTTGTAAAAGAATTTACCCCTGTACTGTATGCGTACGATGGGGTTAACGATAAGTATGCGGGCGGATATGTTGTACGGAAAGCAACAAGCCGGATAATCGCCAAGAGGTGTTACCTGGATGTCTGGCTCCAGCTTAACAACATAGGGACTCTCGGCACCGGGGACCTTGCATTGAGGATAAAGGGGACTGCATCAAACGATCTGCCAGCGGCGATGGCCAATGGCCTTGTGTACAGTGCAACAGTTAGTTTTGTGACTGGGGCCGCAGCAGGAGTGAATGTATCAGCAGCCGTGCCTTCCGGGAGCAGCTACATATCACTGTTCAACGGCGGAAACTATCTGAGGGCGAAGGATATCACAAAAGATTTCCAAATCCGGCTTACCGTCTCATATGATACTGACACGTTCGGAGAGATTCTTTCTATCGTCGACAATTTATAATAGATTGGAGGCCGCAGTATGGACAGGAAAATAATAGAAGCGCTTAACGTGTTTGCTGAGCGGCTGTGGGAGAAAATAAAAAATACATTTGTCTCTGCGGAAGACCTGAACAATGCCGCAGGAATCCCCATTGCAACAGAGGATAAAGTTGGCGTTGTAAAGGGCGGAGACAATGTAGGGATCAGGAAAGACGGTATGATGTATGTTGACGGTGTAAATGAAATAAATTCAATAACTAATATAATGATCGATGATATCTGTAAATAGTGGAGGTAATAATGGATAAATATTATTTGGAAGACAATGGACTTGCATATCTATGGAGTAAAATAAAAAGTACATTTGTGAAACAGGTGAGCGGGAAAGGGCTGTCAACAAACGATTATACCACAGCTGAAAAGAATAAGCTTTCTGGTATTGCTTCAGGGGCAAACAATTACGTGCATCCTACAGCTTCAGGAAGCAAGCATATCCCGTCAGGCGGTGCATCCGGCCAGTTTCTAAAATGGGGTGCAGACGGGACGGCAGTGTGGGGTGCGGACAACAATACCACGTACGGTAACATGACGGCCGCTACAGCATCCGCTGATGGAAAGGCGGGGCTTGTACCCGCACCAGCGAAAGGAAAACAGGCATCGTATTTACGGGGGGACGGCACATGGGCTGTTCCAACAGATACGAAATACAGCGAATTTACGGGTGCATCTGAATCCACTGCCGGGAAAACAGGACTTGTGCCTGCACCAGATAAGTCTTATGACAAAGCCTTTTTAACAGGGAGTGGCAACTGGCAACATATAATTGGTAGTGTGTCAATAGATGATGAATCTTTTCCTGATGTGTCGTTAGGAATCACTTTTAAACTAACCGATCAGGAAGGCAACATACTTACAAATGCTGCCGCCTACATACCGACTGCATCATCTTCAGCCTGTGGACTGATGCCGAGCAGCGATAAATTGAAACTGGATGCCTTGCCGAGCAATGATGTTTTATCATCTACTTATGCAAAAAAGGCTGACATAGCAGGAGTTTATAAATATAAAGGATCTGTCACAAACTCATCAGACCTGCCTGCTACCGGACAGGTAAAGGGAGATGTATACAACATCGTAAATGCATCGGCATATGGGGCAGCGGGGGCAAACGTGGCATGGGATGGAAGTAAATGGGACAGTTTGGGTGAGATATTTACGATAACCTCACTGACAAATGCCCAGATCGATGCTATATGTGTTTAAGGAGGTATAATGGATAGCTACTTAGATGAAGAAGGAATCCGCCGGCTATGGGATAAAGTTGTAAGCAAGATTGATGCTAAAATTAAATCGCTGAATCTTAATATAGATACGCTAGTGGAAGACAATCAAAATAAAGTTGTAATAGGGAGCCGAAAAAATGCAATGATCGTTGTGACTGACGCAAATCCGAACTTTATCAGCGGGACAGCAGCTGTTAGCCTGAAAAGCATAGCGGATGCATATGGAAAGAACATAGAAAATGTGGCAGCACAGCTGAAGTCAGCAAGCTCGGCGGTAATAACGTCAGCAATGGTGGATAATAATACTGCAACATTAAAATGCTCATACTTGTCAGGTACAGCATACTCAGGGAGCATCCCGGTTACGCTTACAGTGTTTTTGGCGTAGGGGAATAATATGGAGATCAGGGCAAGACCGGAAGGTCTTATTTTTATGCAGAAATGTAGGAGGGAGAGGTAATCCATTGGAGTTTATACAGACAGTATTAAGTATTTGCGGTGCAGTCAGCATTGTAGGCGGGGCGGGGGCAGTGGTTATTAAGCTCATACGCCCCGCATTTAAAATATCCAGAAGGGTTGAAAAGTTAGAAGAGTACAATGAATTGGATTACAAGAGACTGAAATCTGTGGAAGAAATGCAGAAACAGCAGTCAAAATGCCTTGCGGCAATGCTTAACCATCAGATCACAGGAAACGGCATCGAAAACATGAAGAGAATTAGGGATGAACTTTTAGAAAGCATCATCGACAAATAAGGAGAGATAAGCATGGAAGAAATTATGAATTATGTAAAACCGGAATTATTGGTACTGGCAATCGTATTGTATTTTGTTGGTATGGCACTTAAAAAGACAGAAACAATTGCAGATAAGTACATCCCCGTAAGCCTCGGCGGTCTGGGAATCTTACTGTGTGGTATCTGGGTAATTGCAACCAGTCCTCTTACCGGGATGCAGGAAATTGCAATGGCGATATTTACTGCGGTTGTGCAGGGCATACTGGTAGCAGGATTAAGTACATATATAAATCAAATTATTAAACAATCAGGAAAGGAGTAAGATATGAGCAAATTATTGATTGACGTAAGCGAACATCAGGGTCAGATTAATTGGGATCAGGTTAAAACAACAGGCGTGGATGGAGCAATCCTGCGCTGTGGATTCGGGGATAATATCATATCTCAGGACGATAAGTACTGGAAGCGCAATGCTGATGAGTGTACACGATTAGGTATCCCATTTGGCGTGTACATTTACAGTTACGCGACCAGTATGGCGCAGGCCGAGAGTGAGGCACAGCACGTCCTGCGGTTGGTCAAGGGGTATAAGCTGTCTTACCCGATCTATCTTGATTTAGAGCAGGCCGGTACTGAGTCTGGAGCTGTGGAACGGGCTAAAAGGTTTGGGGATATCATCGAGGCCGCAGGATACTGGTGCGGCATCTACGCAAACCTGAACTGGTGGAACAATTACCTGCCGGGATTGGACCGGTTTACCAAATGGATTGCACAGTACAACAGCAAATGCGATTACACTGGGGCAAATAAAGACATCTGGCAGTACAGCAGTACGGGCCGGGTAGCAGGAATCAGCGGAAACGTGGATATGAATGAGTGCTATCGGGATTTTCCGGCGGAGATCAGCGGCGGATCAGTAAACGCTTCTAAACCTGTAGTCAAACCAACTCCTACTGCTGTGGCAAAGACGCACACAGTCCAGTCCGGTGAGACATTGTTAGGAATTGCGGCTAAGTACGGGACAACCTATCAGTCACTCGCAGCCATTAACGGCATCAGTAATCCTAACCTGATCTACGCAGGGCAAGTCATTAAGCTGTCAGGGTCAGCGGCGGCATCGAAGACCTACACTGTTCAGAGCGGTGATACTCTTTCTGGGATCGCGGCTAAGTACGGGACCACCTACCAGTCGCTCGCAGCCATTAATAACATCAGCAACCCTAATGTGATCCATCCGGGTCAGGTCATCAAGATCGGATAGACTGTGAGTTAGTTTCGCGTCTTTAGATGTGGGGCTTTTTTATTTTTTAAAATCATAGTATAATTTTGATATAGTTAAGTGTAAAACGCTATGGATTGAAGGAGAATATGGGGATGAAAGTGAAAAAAAAGATTGTAATACTATTGACTTGTGGTATTTTATTTGGAAATGTTTTGGTAGCTAATGCAGAATCAAATATTGAAGATACCACTAATATAAATAAGTCTGAGAATGTTGATCAAAACTTAGAAGATGAAAATGAGCTTACTGTTGAAGATATTGATGTGTCAGAAGAAGATCCTAATTCACCAAATTTAAAAAAAAATGAAGACACAAGACTAGAAAGAGCACAGAGACAAGCAGACTCATTGCCAATAAAAGCTTTAAAAATGAGATATATTCTTGTCGATACAGACACGGTATATTTTCCTGAAAAAATAGTTAAGCCTGATCAAGAAGTTGTATTTTCATTCAAATTAGAGGAAAATAAATATATTTTCGATAAAGAATCGTTAGCATGGTTTGGAGTTAAAATGAATGGGAATAGTGGTACTGCGTATATCCCAATTACATATAATCCAGTCAATCAAACATATACAGGAAGGGGAACTTTTGGATGGTATGAGTGGTTTATTGGTGATATTGATTTTGAGTTATCTACTATATCATTATGGTCAAGCGATGATCATTATACAATCTACAATGATCCAAATAACGAATTTATTGGGAATTATGACTATAACAATATATTTCAAAACCTCGGAGAGGTATTTACTTGTACAGTCCAATCAGGTGGAGAAAAAACAAGCCCGGTTACGAATTTAAAAGCAATACCTGCAGGTAAAAATACAACTCGCTTAATATGGAATCCATCAAAAAATGCCGATGGATATCTAATATATGCAAAGAAAAATGGAAAATATGGTTATTGCGGAATGACCACAAAAAGTTCAACGTTTACAGATACAAAGGCATTAGATAAAGAGTATAATTTTTATTGGGTATTTCCTTATTCAGAAACATGGAGCGGAAAGAAAATATGCGGTCCATGTACGAAATACGTTTTTGCAAAGGGAATATGTCCATCTGTAACTAATCTGAAGCCAGCAAGCCAAATAGGTAGTGTCAAATTAACTTGGACAGCATCAGTGGGATCGGAAGGGTATCTTGTATATGGAAAAACAGCATCTGGAAAATATGGATATATTGGAATGACAACCAAGGGAACCTCATATGTGGATAAGAAAGCATCAAAGAAAGAGTACAACTTCTATTGGGTATATCCGTATCATAAAGATAAGAGTGGTAAAATGATTGTTGGCCGTACACCTAAATATGTTTATGGGAAAGCTAAATGATTGAAAAAATATAGCCCGGGTCCATATAGGATTCCGGGCTTTGATATGTAATGATTATAGTTTTGTATTCGTGATCCTTGTTTATGTAGTACAAGTGAACAGTCATTGTGTCAGGCACTTCATTCAGTAATTTCTTTTGGTCCTGAATTTCCTGAATTATTTCTTTCTCTTTCCACGGTTTATATACAATCACATCCTCGTTTGCAGATTTACCATTGTCTGTCGTATTTATCATTTCCACAACAGCCCCGTGATCTGGTAAAAGCCATATACCTATGATGATAATTAAGCACAGAGCAAGTATTACTTTCTTCTTCAATATAGTCACCCCTGATTAAATGATACTGCTAAAAGTCAGGTGAAAACCACAGGTAAATATTGGTAATAAAGAAGCCAAGCGCAATTTGCCCCATTTATTATAGAAGAAACTTATGCGTAAAACAAATATATGTCCATATTTGTGCTTATTGGATCCCGTATTTTAGACCTCATAAGTGCTAAATGATATTTAATAAAATTGGATTGTTAGAAACCAGTTAGTAACAAATTAATACAAGAAAGCCTTTATTTACGGCATTCCTCCCAGTATTGATTTAACACAGATTTAACATTCCGCCAATTCTATATTTTACATTCCCCCTTTATGATTACAACTGTGAAGAAGATATTCAAAGAAAACAGGCAGGTATTTGACCTGCGTATCAATGTAGGGTAAAGGAGAAATGTAAATTATGAAAATGAAAAAGTTAATAGCAGCGTTATCTATGGTCAGCATGCTTGCAGTCGCAGTGACTGGATGCGGCAGCAGCAAAGATACATCGGCAGATGCTTCTTCAGATGCAAATGCAGATACAAAGACAGAGCAAAGCGGTTCCGAATGGGACAGCTCCAATGATATCACAATCGTATCCCGTGAGGACGGATCAGGTACGAGAGGTGCTTTCATTGAGCTTTTCGGGATTGAGGAAAAGAACGGTGACGAAAAGGTTGATATGACAACAGAGGAAGCACAGATTACAAATAGCACTTCTGTTATGCTGACAACCGTTGCAGATAACGAGTATGCAATCGGCTATGTATCACTGGGTTCACTCGATGACAGTGTAAAAGCTGTTAAGATTGACGGTGCCGAGGCAACGGCTGAAAATGTTAAATCAGGTACATACAAAGTATCCAGACCGTTTAATATCGCGGTAAAGGAAGGTCTTGATAATGAGGTAGCTAAAGATTTTATTAACTTCATCATGAGTGAAGAAGGGCAGTCCGTTGTGGAAGAGAACCACTATATTGCAATTGATGATGTGAAGCCGTTTGAGGGAACATCTCCTTCCGGTAAAGCTGTAATCGGCGGCTCATCCTCTGTATCACCGGTAATGGAAAAACTGATCGAGGCATACAACAAGCTGAATCCAGGTGCTGAGCTTGAGCTCCAGACAACAGATTCTACAACAGGAATGACATCTGCAGTTGACGGAAGCTACGACATCGGTATGGCGTCCAGAGAATTGAAAGACACAGAACTTTCAGAAGGATTACAGGCAACTGTTATTGCAACAGACGGTATTGCCGTAATCATGAACAAGAACAGTTCTGTAGATAATCTGAGCAGCGAGCAGGTGAAATCCATCTATACAGGTGAAGCTCTTACATGGGATGAGGTAATCGAATAAATGAAATCAAAAGCATGGAGTGAGAAATTCATGCAGGGAGTGTTCTTCATTGCCGCCTGTGCTTCGGTACTGGCGGTAGCTCTTATTTGCATATTTTTATTTGCAAATGGTATCCCTGCGATGAAGGAGATAGGTTTTTTGAAATTTATTTCAGGTGAGAAGTGGAGACCGAATAACGACATATACGGCGTACTCCCGATGATTGTGGGCAGCATATATGTGACCGCGGGAGCAATCATCATCGGTGTGCCAATCGGAATCCTGACCTCTGTGTTCATGGCAATGTATTGTCCAAAAAGGATATACAAGCCATTGAAAGCAGCTACGGAGCTTCTGGCAGGTATCCCTTCTGTTGTATATGGATTCTTCGGGTTAGTAGTGCTCGTGCCCTGGGTCAGAGAACTGGGGATTACATTAAAGCAGCTGGGAATCACAAGGACAAGCGGAGACGGAAACAGTATGCTGACCGCATCGATCCTTCTGGGAATGATGATTCTGCCTACTATAATCGGTGTAACGGAGTCGGCTATCCGCTCAGTTCCGCCACAATATTATGAGGGGGCCCTGGCACTTGGCGCAACACATGAGAGAAGTATTTTCCGGGTCATCATACCGGCCGCAAAGTCTGGCGTCATTGCAGGTATTGTTCTTGGGATCGGGCGCGCGATCGGCGAGACTATGGCAGTTATCATGGTAGCAGGAAATCAGGCAAGAATGCCGGCAGGAATTCTCAAAGGAATCCGTACACTGACTGCCAACATCGTTATGGAGATGGGATATGCGACAGATCTGCACAGAGAAGCGCTGATTGCGACCGGTGTTGTCCTGTTTGTATTTATTCTGATCATCAACTTCAGTGTAGCCTTATTAAACAGGAGGACGGAACGTGAATAATCAAACAACATTCAGCCAGAAATTAAAAAATTACTTGAAACATCCCGGCTCTTTCATCACGATGCTGTTTGTCATGCTGGGGGCAGTCCTTACGTTTACGGTTTTGATTTTCTTAATCGTTTATATACTTGTTCATGGAGTACCATATATCAAACCTTCTCTGTTTTCATTAACTTATACATCAGAGAATGCATCATTGATGCCTGCGCTGATCAACACGGTGACTATGACTCTGCTGTCACTTTTGATCGCAGTTCCATTTGGAATTTTTGCAGCTATTTTTCTTGTAGAGTATGCAAAAAGAGGAAATAAATTCATGGGCGTGATCCGTCTGACGACTGAAACACTTTCCGGAATTCCCTCCATCGTTTATGGCCTTTTTGGAATGCTGTTCTTTGTAAACACTCTGGGGTGGGGATTTTCCCTTCTGGCAGGCGCATTTACGCTTTCGATCATGATTCTGCCGCTGATTATGAGAACGACTGAGGAAGCTCTGAAAGCCGTACCTGATACTTTTCGGGAAGGCAGCTTCGGTCTGGGTGCGGGAAAACTCAGGACGGTTTTTCGAATTGTTCTCCCTTCAGCGGTTCCGGGGATTCTGGCGGGGATTATTCTTTCTGTCGGAAGGATTGTCGGTGAGACGGCTGCCCTGATGTATACGGCCGGGACAGTAGCAAAAGTTCCCACCAGTGTGATGGGATCGGGAAGAACCCTGGCCCTGCATATGTACAATTTGTCAAATGAAGGCCTGTATATGGATCAGGCCTATGCGACAGCAGTCATCCTGCTCGTGCTGGTAGTGGGAATCAACGCATTGTCCGGCGTGATCGCAAGAAAATTAACGAAAGCGTAGAAAGGAATCGAAAGATGGGAAAAATAAGCATCAAAAATCTGGATTTATATTACGAAGATTTTAAAGCCCTGAAAAAAGTAAATCTGGAGATAGAAGCAAATAAGATCACGGCATTTATCGGTCCCAGCGGGTGTGGAAAGTCTACCCTGCTTAAGTCCATCAACCGCATGAATGATCTGGTGCAGGGATGCCGCATTGAAGGAGAAATCATGCTGGACGGCCAGAGTATTTTCGGAGGAATGGACGTGAACCTGCTCAGAAAACGTGTGGGAATGGTATTTCAGAAACCAAATCCGTTTCCGATGAGCATCTATGACAACATTGCCTTCGGACCACGGACACACGGCATTCATTCGAAATCAAAACTGGATGATATTGTGGAGAGGTCACTGCGCAGTGCGGCTATTTGGGAGGAATGTAAAGACAGGCTGAAAAAAAGTGCTCTTGGAATGTCAGGAGGACAGCAGCAGCGCCTGTGCATTGCAAGGGCGCTTGCGGTAGAGCCGGAAGTACTGCTGATGGATGAGCCGACGTCCGCCCTGGACCCGATCTCAACGTCGAAGATAGAAGACCTTGCGATGGAGCTGAAAAAAGATTATACTATTGTCATGGTGACACATAACATGCAGCAGGCAGTTCGTGTCTCAGACAATACGGCATTTTTCCTTCTCGGTGAGGTAGTGGAATACAACGATACAGAAAAATTATTCTCCATACCGGCAGATAAACGGACAGAGGATTATATCACAGGGAGGTTTGGCTAAAATGCGGAATAGATTTGACAAACAGTTACAGTTATTGGATGAGCAGCTTACCCATATGGGGGAGCTGTGTGAGATTGCAATTTCAAATGCTACAAAGGCGCTGCAGGAAGGCAATCTCGAGCAGGCAAAAGCGATTATGGATGCAGATGAAGAGATCGACCAGATGGAGAAAGACATCGAGAGGCTGTGTCTGAAGCTGCTTCTCCAGCAGCAGCCGGTGGCAAAAGACCTGAGAAGGATTTCGGCCGCACTGAAGATGATCACGGACATGGAGCGCATTGGCGACCAGACGGCCGATATAGCAGAGATTGTGCTGTCATCCAAACATAATACAGCCACGGACATTAAGGAAATCGGCACGATGGCGGCCGCGGCCAGCAAGATGGTACGCGAAAGCGTGACTGCTTATGTAACAAAGGATCTGGAGCTGGCGAAGAATGTCATGGAGGCGGATGATTATGTGGATCATCTGTTCAATACGATCCGTGATGAACTTGTGGAGTACATCCGCTCAGCAAAGGGTGAGAATGGAAAGCGGATATTCGATCTGATCATGGTAACAAAATATCTGGAACGCATCGGCGACCATGCAACGAATATTGCAGAATGGGTAGAATTCTCTATCACGGGCGTTCATAAAAACGGCATCTCACTGGCCGGGAGATAAAAAAGAAGTATGACTGTTCCACATTTTGTACGGGCCGTGCGTGCATCAAATGTACAGTTCTGTACCGGACAGTTGCGAAGGAGTGACAAGATGATATATTGTGTGGAAGACGATGATAACATCCGGGAGCTTGTGATATATACACTGGAAACTACAGGGCTGAAAGCGCAGGGGTTTGCCGAAGGAGGCGCTTTTATGGAGGCTCTGGCGTTTGATACGCCAGAGCTTATTTTGCTTGATATCATGCTCCCCGGTGAAGACGGGCTTGCGCTGTTGAAAAAATTAAAAAACTCTGCCAGAACAAAAGATATTCCTGTCATTATGGTAACGGCCAAAGGGGCAGAGTATGATAAGGTGATCGGACTGGATTCCGGTGCGGACGACTATGTGACAAAGCCGTTTGGCATGATGGAGCTGGTATCCAGAGTGAAAGCTGTTTTACGGCGTTCGGGCCGGGTTCCGGACAAGGACGAACTAAGTGCATCGGGCGTCAGTGTGAATGTAAGAAAGCATGAAGTGACGGTTGACGGCAGACCGGTGACACTCACACTGAAAGAATTTGAACTGCTTGAGAGACTGGTAAGGAACCGGAATATTGTCCTCACCAGAGACCAGCTTCTGGAGGATATATGGGGATATGATTTTGACGGAGAAACAAGGACCGTTGATGTGCATGTCCGTACACTGCGGCAGAAACTGGGGGATAAAGGAGAGATCATTGAGACTGTGAGAGGCGTCGGCTACCGGGTGGGGGATGCAGATGAGAGCTAGAATCCAGAAAAGCATGGTGCTTGTACTTACGATTACACTGCTGATATCTTATGCCGTCATGACAATCGTGGTGTACAGCCAGAACCTTGGACTGCTGAAAAGCGAAGTCAGGCAGGAGGCACGTTATATCAGGACGGCTATCAATATATCAGGTCCAGCCTACTTGGAACAGATGGACGATGTGGATACCGGGACACGGGTGACCCGGATCGATACGGCGGGTACCGTGCTGTATGATTCCCGCCGTGATGAGGCGGCACTCGATAATCACGGGTCAAGGAGCGAGGTATTACAAGCCCTGAAACAGGGGGCAGGTGAGGATATCAGAATGTCCGGAACTGTCGGAAAAGAGATGTATTACTATGCGATTCTTCTGGAGGATGGGACGGTGCTGCGTGTATCGAAGACGATGGATAATCTCGTGAGCACTGCCTTAAATGTCCTTCCGGTCATGTGCATCCTTGCTGCAGGTGTGCTGTTTCTTGCATGGCTGATGGCAAAATGGCAAACGGCCAGACTGATCAAGCCGATCAATGAACTGGACCTTGAACATCCTCTGGATAATGAGATTTATCCGGAGCTGTCCCCACTCCTTCAGGCGATGGATGAGCAGAACAAGGCAAAGGATGCAGTAGCGAATATGCGAAAGGAGTTTTCAGCGAATGTGTCCCATGAACTGAAGACCCCGCTGACTTCTATATCCGGATATGCCGAAATCATGAAAAACGGAATGGTCAGACCCCAGGATATCCCTAATTTTTCAGAACGTATCTATAAAGAGGCCAGAAGGCTGATCACACTGGTGGAAGATATTATCAAGCTGTCCAGACTGGATGAAGAATCTGTGGAGTTAGAAAAAGAAGATGTAGATCTCTATGCCCTGAGCAGGGAGGTGGTCAGCAGGCTGTCTCCGCAGGCGGGGGCTAAAAATGTACAGATCATGATCGAGGGGGAATCCGTAACCTATCACGGGATCCGCCAGATTCTTGATGAGATGATCTATAATGTCTGTGAAAATGCAGTCAAATATAATGTTTCAGGCGGGCAGGTGAGCGTATGGGCAGGAAATACACTGGAGGGGCCGAAGGTGAGCGTTTCCGATACCGGGATCGGTATCCCGAAAGAACATCAGGAGCGTATATTTGAGCGCTTTTACAGGGTGGATAAGAGCCATTCCAAAGAACGCGGAGGAACAGGCCTGGGGCTTTCCATTGTGAAACATGGTGCCCTGCTTCACGGCGCCAGAGTGACAGTGGACAGTGAACCGGGAAAAGGGACCAGAATTGAGATTAAGTTTTAAATAATAAAATTTCTATGTCAACTATTAAAAAAGTATAAAATTTATCATTGTAAAACCGTTTTTTATAGTGTAAACTATAAAAAGCGGTTTTATTACATTCATGTAGTAAAGTGATAGAGCCTTAAAGGAGAATAGGAATATGACAGGACAGGAATTTTTAGAGAAGCTTCTGCAGTCTTATCAGTCAGCTTTTGATATAACCCGTCCGTATGATGTCAATGGGGACAAATTTGATGCGTATGCGGCTTTCAATGTAACCAGTGCCAAGTATGTCCTCGTAAAGAAGGCAGAACTATGGCGGGCAAATTGCTTTGAGCATACGTTTTTTGCGTGCAGGCCTGCGCTGACTACGGAGGATCTGGCAAGGTTCCGTGAGGATATCGTTACCTTCATAGAGCCTCAGATTGTAAGGGGCGGAGAAGCCTGTACGGCTGAGCATCATATGTATACATATATAACGGGAATATTCATCTGTGAGAATGGCATCCCGGGGGAAGTCAAAAAGCAGGTAAAGCAGTTTAAATATTTCAAGAACTACCGGCTTGGATTCCGGGGCTATGCAGAGGCAAGGCTTCTTGTCTTTGACAGGGAGAACCATAAAGTTTTAGGCAACCGGGCAGCGAAGGACCTGGTCAAAGGATATGAAAAAGTAAGGGTATGAAAAGGTTATGAACCTTTTTATATAGAAAAGCTACTACTAAACAACAAAAAAGGAGTGTGAACTATGAATGCAGTAGTAATTTTATTAGTAGGAATCCTGATTCTTGTCATTGCCTACGTTACATACGGTAAATGGCTGGCAGGACAGTGGGGAGTAGACCCGTCCAGAAAAACTCCGGCACACGAACTCGAAGACGGGATGGATTATTGCCCGGCAAAGGCACCGGTACTGATGGGACATCATTTCTCATCCATTGCAGGTGCGGGCCCGATCAACGGACCGATCCAGGCAGCAGTATTTGGCTGGGTTCCGGTATTATTATGGATCTTGATCGGAGGTATTTTCTTCGGTGCTGTTCATGACTTTGGTGCATTATTTGCATCCATCCGCCATAAAGGACAGTCTATCGGTGAGGTTATCGCTGACACAATGGGAACAAAGTCCAAGAAGATTTTCATTATATTCTCATATCTGACATTGCTCCTAGTTGTTGCAGCATTTGCATCTATTGTTGCAAATACATTTATGGCTACATTTACAGAGACAGGTGCAGTAGACTATGCAGCATCCTCCGCAAATGCGTCAACAGCCATGATTTCTATTTTATTTATTGTGATTTCCATCGTTTTTGGTTTTCTGGTTTATAGAAAGAATGCATCCCTTGGTGTATCTACAATCGTTGGTGTTATTGCAATTATTGCCTGCATGGTAATCGGGCTGAACTGGCATCCGCTGTACCTGAGCAATAAGACATGGATGATTATTGTTGGAATCTACATCCTGATAGCATCTGTAACACCTGTATGGATTCTGCTCCAGCCGCGTGATTACCTGAGTTCCTTTTTGCTTTACTTTATGATGGCTGTGGCTATCGTTGGTGTAATCGGAGCCGGACTCACAGGAAATGCGGGCCTTGATATTCCTGCATTTACAGGATTTAAGGATACTCTGATGCCGACAGGGACCTCTCTGGGATATATGTTCCCTGCATTGTTTATTACAATTGCCTGCGGGGCGATCTCTGGTTTCCATTCACTGGTTGGTTCCGGAACGACGGCAAAACAGCTGAACAGTGAAAAAGATGCACGCCCAATCGCATACGGCGGTATGCTGATTGAATGTGCTCTGGCAATTATTTCTCTTTGTGCAGTTGGATACGTATGGAAAAACTACTCTGCAGGAGAGCTTGTTGTTCCGACAAACGTATTTGCAACCGGTATTTCAAAGATGACATCTACCATTCCTTTCCTGAAAGGTGCCGAGAGTGTAATCTTCTCCATGCTGGTGCTTGCAGTTTCTGCATTCTGCCTGACATCACTGGATACAGCGACACGTCTTGCACGCTATATGTTTCAGGAATTCTGGCTGGAGCCGGGCGAGGATGTGAAGACAGCAACCGGGTATAAGAAAGTCCTGACAAATCCATATGTAGCGACTATCATAACAGTTGTGCTCGGTATAGCACTCGGTATGACAGGCTATGCAAATGTATGGCCGCTGTTCGGTGCTGCGAACCAGCTTCTTGCTGCACTCGGCCTGCTGGCTGTTGCAACATGGCTCGGAAAAGTCGGAAAGAACAACAAGATGTTCCTGCTTCCGATGGCATTCATGCTGATTGTGACACTGACATCACTCTGCCTGACAATTAAAACAAACTTTGCCGGAATTATGGCAGGGGCAGACGGAGTCGTATGGTGCTATATCCGCCTGATTATCAGCGTACTGCTTATTGTACTGGCGGCAGTGCTGGCAGTAGACGGAGTCAGGACACTGACAGGACAGAACAAAAAGGCTAAGGCATAAAGAAAAAGCGGCTGTAATCTGATATGTACATCGGATTACAGCCGCTTTTTATGACCGCGGATACCCGTAGAGAGAAAACAATGTCTGTGAACTGTTGTTAAATAAATAACTTAACATATGGCCGATGACTTTCTAACAAAAGCGTGCTACAATAGATTACTTGAAAGCAGAATGTGAATAAAACTGTGTAAATGCAGGTGTTTTGGGGGATTTTGTATGGATGACAGAATAGATTGCACGACGGATAAGAAGGCGCAGGATGAAAGTGTCGACATGAGGGATGTTTTGGATCTGGCCATGAATATGGGGAGGGTGCTCCTGAAAAACGGAGCCGAGATATTCCGGGTGGAGGAGACGATCGACCATGTATGCGGACGGTATAAGATCGGAGACGTGGAGTCGTTCGTTATGAGCAACGGGATCTTTATTACGGCCCGGGATGAGACAGAGGATATCTATGCGAAGGTGAAGCACATTCCGATTTCCGGCTTCCATCTGGGGATCGTGACTGAGGTGAATGACCTATCGAGAGAGATTTCGGCGGGGAAGATTGGATTGAAGGAAGCACGCATGCGGCTGGAAGAGATAGAGAAGATGCCTCCGAAGCGGGGGCGGTTCCGTATTTTAGCCGCAGGAATCGGGAGCGGGTGTTTCTGTTACCTTTTGCAGGCGAATTTCTGGGAGAGTATGATTGCAGTGCTGATCGGGTGCCTCCTCTATGTCTTTGTGATCTTTGCGGAGAACCACAGACTGACGAAGATTATTACGAATATTGTGGGAGGCGGATTCATAACGGTTATGGCTTTACTGGCGCTTTCGATACCGTGGCCGTTTCCTGTCAGGATGGATAAGCTGATCATCGGGTCCATTCTGCCGCTTGTACCCGGGGTTGCATTTGTAAACTCGATTCGTGATATTGCCAACAGTGACTTTATTTCCGGGATTGTAAGGATCGTAGATGCGCTTCTGGTATTTGTTTACATTGCCATCGGGGTTGGATTTGTGCTCGGGTGCTATAACAAGATTACAGGAGGTGGATGGATTTGATCGGGGATATTATTATTAATATGTTTTGTTCCTTTCTCGGGACAATCGCATTCTCTGTCCTATTTAACGTGCCGAAAAGATTCTACATCTGCTGTGGGTTTACCGGAATGGCAGGCTGGCTGTGTTATCTGATCTGTATCAACGGCGCTTCGGTATCCACTTCCACATTTTTCGGGACCGTACTGGTCGTTTTAATGTCCCGGATACTGGCCGTGTGGAAAAAGTGCCCCATTACCGTATTCCTTGTATCCGGGATATTCCCGCTGATACCAGGAGCCGGGGTCTACTATACCGTATACAACGTCGTACAGGGAAATCTGGCCGAGGCCGCCGGCCGCGGGATCGGCGCTATAAAGGTGGCATTTGCGATTGTTCTTGGCATTGTGTTTGTTGTATCCATACCGAAGCAGTGGTTTCAGGTAAATTATTGGCGGAGCAGGTTCCGGGGAGCCTCGGAAAATTCCGATTTATAGGCGCGGGAAAATGTGGAGTAGTCATGGAACCCACTGGCGAAGCATGCCTGTGTGATAGGCATACCGTCAAAAATCAGGTCTCTTGCATGCAGGAGACGCCGGTAAGTGATATAATTGCCGATTGTGTAACCTGTTTCTGCTTTAAACAGGCGCATCATATAATACCTGCTGATGTAAAATGTCTTTGCAAGAGTGTCGATATCGAGGTTTTCCGTGAGATGGGTATTGATATACTGCATAATGTCAACGATTTTCGTGTTATACAGTTCTGTGTCAAGGAACTCCACATGATTCTTGATTGCTGCACGGTTCAGCTGGATCATAAACTCAAGGAACAGGATCTGCCGGTATAAACTGCTGGCATACTCTTCATCAAGAAAGGAACGCTCAAGGCGGTTCGTCACCCGGAACAGAGAACTTTTCTCGAGGGAATGGATGCGAAGCACGTTAGAGTGTTCTTTTCTTGCTTTTTCGAAGCAGTAGTTCAGATCATACTCGGATGTCTTGTAGTCCTCCATGAACCCCGGTGATATATAGACGATGATCCGTTCATAAGGCTGGGAACTGTCTGCCTGTACCCGGTGTATATCATTGCGGTTTACAAGGACGATATCGTAAGGCTCCAGTGCATAGGACTTTCCTTCTATAATATACTGCACCTTCCCTTTTATAAAAATCGTGATTTTGTGAAAATCGTGGTAATGAAATTCGAACTCTCTGGAAACAGTATCTTTTATATGGAAGATACGGAAATCGCTGTTTAAGTACCCGCGTTTATTATATTGCTGCATAATTGCTCCTTTCTGTCCTAAATTCCTTTTTTATTATAGAGCATTATTTGCAATATGAAAAGCATTTACTCCGTATTATATGAAGAAAATGCCTGATATAATGTTAGAAACAGGAGGTGCGTGAGTATGAAAATTACATTGGAACGTTATCATGGACTTGGAAATGATTATCTGGTATTTGACCCGAATAAGAATGAACTGAAATTGAATAAAGAGAATGTTGAGATGCTTTGCAACAGAAATATGGGACTTGGATCTGACGGTATTCTGGAAGGCCCTTTTATCGGTGAGAAGCATATGTCTTTAAAAATCTGGAACCCGGATGGAAGTATCGCTGAGAAGAGTGGGAACGGCGTCCGCATTTTTGCAAAATATTTAAAGGATGCCGGATATGTGCAGAAGAAAAACTATAAGCTGGTCACGGACGGCGGACTGGTTGAGATCACATATCTCAATGAGGACGGAAGCCGGCTTCGTATATCAATGGGAAAGATGTCTTTCTGGAGCGATGAGGTTCCGGTGACGGGAGAGCGCAGAGAAGTAATCAATGAGGATATGGTATTCGGAAGGACCCTGTATCCTGTAACATGTGTGTCAGTAGGAAACCCGCACTGCGTTATTCCGATGCGTGAGATTTCCAAACCGCTTGTATGCAAGATCGGTAATTATTCAGAAGTAGCAAGATATTTCCCAGAGCGCATCAACACAGAGATCATGAAAGTGATTGATAATAATAACATTGCGATAGAAACTTTTGAGCGCGGAGCCGGCTACACGATGGCTACAGGAACAGGGGCATGCGCCGCAGCCGGAGTTGCTTACAAACTGGGGCTGACCGGGAACAAGGTAATCGTGCACATGCCGGGTGGTGAACTACAGGTGGAGATCGATGAAAACTGGGATGTGTATATGACTGGGGAAGTATTCTATGTGGCTAAGATCTGCCTGAGTAATGAATTTGTGGAAAAACTGAGGGCCCTGTAGGATCAGGCCGGATATCCGGGATTAATTTTCAAGCATAAGCATGGCGATGGCGACATAATCTTCTTCTGCCAGCGACTGTGCACACAATAAAATATCATGTATATAAGACTGGGGAAAATCAAGTTCAGATGCAATATCTGGGATTGATTTTCCTTCTTTATATAAAGAAAATACTTTTTCTACATTGGAAATGGCTTTCTTTAAAGCAGGATCTGTAATCGGATATCGTATTGTCTGAATCCGGGCTTGCTAAAACAAGTCCATGTGTGCTAACATATGTATAACAAAAAGGCAGGTGATGTTATGCTGATTGAGATAGATTTTAACAGTGATGAAGCGATATATATTCAATTGCGCAACCAGATCATTATAGGGATTGCGACGTCCACTATTCACGAGGGGGACCCTCTGCCGTCCGTAAGGCAGCTGGCCGATACGGTAGGCGTGAACATGCATACTGTGAATAAGGCATACAGTGTCTTAAAACAGGAAGGATTTATCCAGCTGGACAGGAGGCGCGGGGCGGTGATTGCCCTCGATATCGACAAGATAAAGGCGATGGAAGAGATGAAGACGCAGCTTATCATTTTACTTGCAAAAGGATGCTGCAAGAATATTTCCAGG
Source organism: Clostridium sp. AF19-22AC (assembly GCF_003479085.1). Lineage (NCBI taxonomy): Bacteria > Bacillati > Bacillota > Clostridia > Eubacteriales > Clostridiaceae > Clostridium > Clostridium sp. AF19-22AC. The sequence goes on from NZ_QUGN01000019.1 coordinate 98,745, forward strand.
GAAGAAGTGCATAATCTGGTGGATGAGATATTTGATGAATATGAAAATTAAGGTAACTGTTCATGGTCCTGAACAGTTACAAATTAAGAAAGCAGACCGCTGAATTAGGAAAAGTGACAGGAGGAAGACATGCTGAATAATTATACAAAACAGGCCGAGCGCGCGATCAAGTATGCGGGGACGATGGCAAAGAAGCTGAAGCATCCGTATATTGGGACGGAACATTTGCTTCTCGGGTTAAGGAAAGAGTTTACAGGGGTTGCCGGACAGATACTGGCAATGAATGATGTGGATGAGGAGAAGATACTCCGTCTGATGGATGAACTGATTGTGCCGGCTTCGGAGGAACTGGAAAAGGAGAATCCAAAGGAAAGCCCGAGGCTTCTATATCTGCTGGATAACAGTGCGAAGGAGGCACAGCACCTGCACACAAGGAGTGTGGGGACGGAGCACCTTCTGCTGGCTATGATCCATGATGTGGACTGCGTGGCAACAAGGGTCCTGATTACATTAAATATCAGTCTCCAGAAGATTCTGCAGGATGTGCTGAATGCCGTCGGAATGGACCCGAAGGAGTACCAGGAAGAGATGCAGGACGATTCCAGAGGGAAAAGCAGTTCAGTCGAGCAGTTCTGTACGGACCTGACTGGGGAGGCGGAGGAAGGCCGTCTGGACCCGGTGATTGGAAGAGAGGATGAGATTTACCGCCTCATGCAGGTGTTAAGCAGGCGGACAAAGAATAACCCGTGTCTGGTAGGGGAGCCGGGTGTCGGCAAGACTGCTATCATTGAGGGGCTTGCGGCAAGGATTGCGACAGGCGTTGTGCCAGAGAATATGAAAGGGAAGAGAATCTATACTCTGGACCTTCCCGGACTGATCGCGGGATCAAAATACCGCGGTGAATTTGAAGAGAGAATGAAAGGCCTGATTTCAGAAGTGAAATCAAGCGGCAATATTATCCTGTTCCTTGATGAGCTGCATACCATTATCGGCGCAGGCGGGGCGGAAGGCGCGATAGATGCATCCAGTATTCTGAAGCCGGCGCTTGCCCGCGGGGAGATGCAGTTAATCGGCGCAACTACGATCGCAGAATACCGCAAGTATATCGAAAAAGATGCAGCGCTGGAGCGCCGTTTCCAGCCCATTACCGTAGAGGAACCGTCTAAAGAACAGTGTCTGGAGATTCTGAAAGGACTGGCGGATAAGTACGAGACACATCATAAGGTAGTTATTACAAAGGAAGCGCTGGAGGCGTCTGTTCATTTATCTGAGCGCTATATTACAGACAGGAATCTCCCGGATAAAGCAATCGACGTGCTGGATGAGGCGTGTTCCAAGGTGAGTATGCGCGGATATAAGGTTCCGGAGAATTTGAAGACTCTGGAAGAGACGCTTAAAAGCCTGATTAAGCAGAAGGAAGATAGTATAAAAGCAGGTAATTTTGACGAGGCCTCCAGACTTCATAAAGAACAGAAGGACGTGGAGGATAAGCTGGAAGGTTTAAGAAAGCGCTTCCAGAAGAAGACGGCTGCACACCATCCGGAGGTGAAAGAGGATGATATCGCAGAAGTTGTATCTGCATGGACCAAGGTGCCGGTACAGAAGCTGGCGGAGAGTGATACAGACCGTCTGAAGAAGCTGGAACAGGTCCTGCATAAAAGAGTGATTGGGCAGGATGAAGCTGTCAGCGCGGTTGCCAGAGCTGTCAAGAGGGGACGCGTGGGCCTGAAAGATCCAAAGCGCCCGATTGGTTCCTTCTTATTCCTGGGACCGACAGGTGTCGGAAAGACAGAGCTGTCAAAGGCATTGGCCGAGGCACTGTTCGGCAATGAAGAGTCCATGATACGGGTTGACATGTCCGAGTATATGGAGAAGCATTCCGTGTCCAAGATGATCGGTTCACCTCCGGGATATGTCGGACATGAGGAAGGCGGACAGCTGAGTGACCAGGTGCGCACGCATCCATACTCGGTAATTCTTTTTGACGAGGTGGAGAAGGCACATCCGGATGTGTTCAATATCCTCCTTCAGGTACTGGATGACGGGCACATTACTGATTCACAGGGACGGAAGGTAGATTTCTGCAACACGGTCATTATTATGACATCCAATGCGGGTGCAAAGGCAATTGTGGAGCCAAAGAAACTCGGCTTTGCCACAAAAGAGAATCCGGCGGATGATTACAAGCGTATGAAGCAGAATGTCATGGATGAAGTTAAGACAATCTTCCGGCCGGAATTCCTGAACAGGATTGATGAAATCATCGTATTCCACGCCCTGAACAGCACACATATGAAGCAGATTGTAACACTGCTGTGCAGAGCATTTACGAAGCGTGTCAAGAGTCAGATGAATATTACCCTGACTATGCGTGATTCTGCCAAGAAGCATATTGTCGAGAAAGGGACCGATGCGAAATATGGCGCGCGGCCGCTCAAAAGGGCCATGCAGACAGAACTGGAGGATAAGCTGGCAGAGGCGATTCTAAACGGTGAAGTGAAAGAAGGCGACCATGTCGAAGTTGGATTATCTAAAAAAGAAATTAAATTTTACCCAAAGTCCACAAATGAGTAGAAAATAAAATCGAATTATTATATAATAGATACCAGACAGGATACAAATAGGATAACCAACAATCTGAAATACCTAGGAGGACAAGGAAAGATGGCAACAGTAAAAGAATTATTACGCGCAGAAGAGGACGGAACACTCAGCTTTGGAGATTATACACTCGATAAGAAGACAAAACTGGATAATTTCGAATTTGAAGGCGATATTTATAAAGTAAAGACATTCAAGGAGATCACGAAGCTGGAGAAGAATGGCATGTTCGTATACGAATCCGTACCGGGAAGCACAGTAGAGAATTTCAGCGCGGCAGATACATCCGTAGCATTTAAAGTATCTGCACCGGAAGATGTACAGTTTACACTGGAGCTCGAGCCGGAGAGTGAATATGAAGTGTTCATTGATGAAGTGTCCGCAGGTAAGATGATGACGAACTTAAGCGGAAAGTTAAGCGTAAGTGTGGAATTTACATCCGATGACGGTGTTGTTGTAGAAGTTGTAAAGTGCTAAGAAGCACCGGTTTTAAGGCGTGGTGGGACTTTATGACAGGATGATAAAAGGATAAGGAATAAAAGGGGGCAGGAGATCTGTCCCTTTTTTCACGGAGAGGAGCAGCATGGCAAAGGCTAAGAAGAGCGTATTTTTCTGCCAGAACTGTGGTCATGAGGAAACGAAATGGCTGGGGCAGTGTCCGGCATGTAAAGAATGGAATTCTTTTGTGGAAGAAAAGGTTAGTGTTACAAAGAGCAGTACGGTGAAGACAGCGAGAGAGACCCAGGTAGTCTCTCTTTCAGAAGTCAGTGCGGACGATCATACAAGGGTTTTGACAGGAATCCGGGAACTGGACCGGGTGCTGGGGGGAGGCATTGTGCCGGGATCGCTTGTACTGGTCGGCGGTGATCCGGGTATCGGTAAGTCGACGCTTCTGCTGCAGGTATGCCAGAACCTGTCGCAGACGAAACATACACTGTATATCTCCGGTGAGGAATCTCTTGCGCAGATCAAACTGCGTGCAAACCGGATGGGGGAATTTAAGGAGAATCTGAAGCTCCTCTGTGAAACGAATCTGGAGACGATCCGGACTGTGATTGAGAACCAGCGTCCGGAGATGGTCATCATTGATTCCATCCAGACAATGTACAGTGAGGAAGTTGCATCCGCACCGGGGAGTGTGTCGCAGGTCAGGGAGTCTACAAATGTTTTTATGCAGCTTGCGAAAGGGCTCGGAATATCAATCTTCATCGTCGGGCACGTTACAAAGGAGGGGACCGTTGCAGGACCGAGAGTACTGGAGCACATGGTAGACACGGTGCTTTATTTCGAGGGGGACAGACATGCCTCCTACCGTATCCTGCGGGGCGTGAAGAACAGATTTGGTTCTACGAATGAAATCGGGGTGTTCGAGATGAGGCAGAACGGCCTTGTGGAGGTGGAAAACCCGTCCGAGTATATGCTGAGCGGCAAACCTGAAAATGCCTCCGGTTCAGTAGTGGCGTGTTCGATGGAAGGAACCAGGCCGATCCTGATAGAAATACAGGCGTTGGTCTGCCAGAGCAACTTCGGACTGCCGAGGCGGACTGCGGCTGGTACAGATTATAACAGGGTGAATCTGCTCATGGCGGTTCTGGAAAAACGTATCGGGCTGCCCCTTTCCAATTATGATGCATATGTAAATATTGCAGGCGGGATTAAGATGAATGAACCTGCGATTGACCTTGGAATCGTCATGGCGCTTGTATCCAGCTATAAAAACCGCCCGATTGATGAGAAGATGATCGTGTTCGGTGAAGTTGGATTAAGCGGTGAAGTGCGGGCGGTCAACATGCCGGAACAGAGAGTCGGGGAGGCGAAGAAGCTGGGATTTGAGACCTGTATCATCCCGGAGGTATGCAGGGAAATGGTGAAAGAAATAAAAGGAATTAAAGTAGTCGGGGTCAGGACGATCAACGATGCTATGAATCTATTGTAAAGAAGATGCTGTTGCTGTGCATGCCAGAAGGGGTGAAGCAGTAACAATGCACAAGAGCCGCACGACAGGTATTAATAACAATAATATCTGCCGTGCGGCTCTTCCTAAAACATATAGCATGCTATTATTTATATATTTTCTGGCTGGAGAAACCACGCCCTTTTACCTCATTCACATGACTGATAATAATAAATGCTTTCGGGTCAAGATCCATGACCAGCTTATTCAGCTTGACCAGCTCGCGGTTAGAGATAACAGTGAGCACAATCGGCTGGTTTATATTTAAATAACCTGTTTCCGCCTGAAGAAAGGTTGTTCCCCGGTCAAGCTGTTTCTGGATCATGTGGTTGATTGCATCATACTGCGTGCTGATAATCTTTACCTCTGTCTGTGAAGTACCCATAATCAGGAATTTATCAAGTATGACAGAATAGATCATAACGAGTACAATTCCATAAATAGTCTGTTCTGCATTAGAAAATGTCATCTGCAGAATCAGGATGGAACAGTCGAATACATACAGCATTGCAGAAACCGAAAGGCCCAGTTTCTTATTCAGCACAAGGGGAGGAATATCCATGCCTCCCGTGGATGCCCCGGCACGGATGACAAGTCCGATGGAAAAGCCGATCATGATCCCCCCGCAGATTGTGGAGAGCATTCTGTCGTCAGTGACCTGCCCAAGGGCAGGAATCTTCTGGAAGACACCCAGGATAACCGGATAGTAAAATGTACTGACTAATGTGGTCAGCGCAAAATGTTTTCCGAGAACGGCGGCACCCAGAATAAACATGATGAAGTTAAAGCCGAATACAAATACAGAAATCGGAACCTGAAAGTAGTGGTTGAAGGTAAGCGCGAGTCCGGTTGTACCTCCGGTGATCATTTTGCCGGGCAGAATGAACATAGTAATGCCAAGTGCGTAGATTGTATTGCCAAGCAGAACTAAAAATAAGTTTTTCAAATGAGAAGTATTCATAATTTTCCCCCTTTATCCTATAATCCGGCAGCAGAGTAGCAATTTACCTGAATAAAGTGAAAAAAGCAGATGACTTTCGCCATCTGCTTTTTGATTCTTTAATTTTCCTGATTGATTCCAACTGTATTCTGATAAAATGTATGTCCATTGCCCTGCCACCTTTATGAATAATACCTTAGCATAGAATACGCAGAATGTAAAGGAAAGGCTATTCCATTCTTAACCGTTCGACAATGCTTTGCTTCTCAAGGTTCTTAAAGCAGGCGTACGGTATAAGTACTGCAAGGGCAAGGATAACCGGTGTGCAGACGAAGAGTGGGAACAGTGTGAAGCGGAAGGTTGCGTATCCGTCTGCGGCCATAGCCCTGATTATGGTTCCCACGGTCAGGGAACTGAGGGTGTAGGAAACAAGAAGGGTAAATCCGGCATAGAAAAGCCCTTCAAAAACGAGCATTCTGCAAAGCTGCCTTTTGGTCATTCCGATACTCTGGATCATTGCGAATTCTTTTTTTCTGGATACGATCGCGGTCACCATACTGTTTACAAAATTCAGGATTCCAACCAGTGCAATGACGATACTGATGGCATTGCCGATGACGGTGGAGGCACGGGTCTCTTCTTTATACTGTTCCTCCATTGTTTTTCTGGATGTGACAGGAAGGGTTGTATCTACATTCCGGGTGTAGTCATCCAGCATTTTTTGTGCGGCAGCAATTTCCTGATCATCCACATTGAAGAATAGTTTACGAAGTGTGTGATCGGGCCAGAGTTCTTTGAAGTGTTCGGACGGAATGATAAAACTCATATGGAACTGACGCTTTTGTGTGTCTTCCACTGCACCGTTAGCAATGGAATTTACAGGAAAAACATTTGCCATAACGGTGTAAGTATTATCACCGATTATGACTTCACTTCCGATAGAAGCGGTCGGAAGTACAGTATTCTGATCAATGGAATCTTTTTCTATAGCAGGTGTAAGTGCCAGTACATATTTCCCGGTACTGAATTTTTCGGCATCAAAATCACCCTTCAGGAGATACTGCTCCTGTACAATGGTATCCAATGGAATCCCATCGAGTCCATATACCACTGCCGCGGCCTTCTTATCCTCCATTGCCTGTGCTGCGGCCTGGGCCCCCTGTTTGTCATAGCTGGCCCATTCTTTTAGGACATCCTCTGTATAATAGGTTTTTAAATTTTGCAGGGTCTGATGATCTATCTCTAAGGACAGCTGGCTGGAATACATGTGCCCTATACCTTCTAATCCATTCAGTGCTTCTACGCGTGCCGACAGCTCCTGATTCAGGGTGGTGCCGTTGGGATTATAGCCGGCAGTCCGGTCTTCGTGTGTGGAATCTGACAGCTCAAAATCCGAAATCGTCAGGCCGGACAGATATTTTTCCATGTCAAAGGAAGCATTTTTGGCATAAAAACAGCTCAGCAGTACAAGGCCAAGAGAAAGAGAGCTTATGACCAGTACGGTGCGCTTTTTGTTTCTTCCAAGATTGGCAAAGGCCATGCCGGGAAGTGAGGCCCCCTTCCTGCTTTTTTTTGTTTTCTTTTTGGAAGAGGTACCACTGTCATTGTAACGAAGAGCTTCAATCGGGGACACCTTCCCCGCAAGGCGTGCCGGACGCAGGCAGGAAATAAGCACGGTAAGCCATGCAAAGAGCGTGGAGCCGATAAAAATCAAAGGATTGGCAGAGACGGAAATCTGTCCGTCCATCATACCGAGCATGACGGGGACAAGCACCATGCCCAACAGGTATCCGAGCACAAGCCCGGCCGGAATACCGATCAGACACAGTCTGTCAGCCTGTCCGTATATGATCTTCTTAATCTGTTTTGTCGTCGTACCAAGTGTTTTCAACTGTCCGTAAAACTGGATATCAGCGGTCACGGAAATCTGGAAAATGTTATAAATAATTAGATAGCCTGCTATGAAAACAAGTACCATTCCAAGGTACATTGGTATGGTTTCCTGAGTCGCTGAAGCATTCATTTCCGGAGAGTATGCAAGATTCATTGAATAGCGAAGGCCGGACAGGTCTAAATCCTTAAGGATATCATCCATTGTTTCTTCGATATGGCTGTCGCTTTTCAGAGAAACCTGTGCCATATGAAGTCCCAGAATCTGGCTCTCGCCGGAGGAATCCAGACCGGCCGTCATCTCATCGGCAAAGGTGCGGCTGACCCATGCCATGCTTGCATAGGCTGACTGGTTGCCATCCCAGTAACCACAGAGTGTAAAGGTGGAGGAGGTTATTTCATCAGAAGCCGGATCTTTGCGCCATTCCAGAGTCACTGCTTCCCCCAGCGTATGCGGGATGCCCAGCCGGTCCAGTACAAGCGTATCCAGAGCCACTTCATCCGCGGCCCCGGGCATGGTGCCGGTCGTCGGAAATGCAAAGGAGTGTGAAGCATAGCTGTCATCGCCCCAGCGTATTTCCAGCTGGCGGCCTGAAAGTTTTTGGTTTTCGGCGAGCCCCATAACGATACTATTTCCCAATTCTTCCACATCGGGGTGGGAACTGATTTTTTCTGCCTGTTCTTCTGTAATAGATTTAAATGAAACCTGTGCATCATACCCGGATTGCCGGAATGTCATTTCAATCAGATTTTTAGTCATGCTCTGTGATAATACAAAAAGTGAGGTAAACATCAGCGTTGTCAGTGCGATTGCAAGAATCGCAACCCTGTTTCTGGTACGGTTTGCCTTAAAGCTGCGCGCCGTAATCGTGCTTAGGATAGAATTTCTATTTTTCATATTGTCACCGCCCTATTCGTGGATTCTGCCATCTTCGATGCGGATGGTCCGGTCAGCCAAAGCTGCAATTTCAGGATTGTGGGTAATCATTACAATGGTCTGTCCGAATGTGCGGCTTGTTCTCTTTAGGAGATCAATTACCTCGTCACTCGTCTTGCTGTCCAGATTACCGGTAGGTTCATCTGCAAGGATGATGGCTGGTTTGCTTGCAAGGGCCCTTGCGATTGCCACGCGCTGCTGCTGGCCGCCGGAAAGATTATTCGGCATGTTATCGAGTTTCTTTTCGAGGCCAAGTAATTCGACGATTTCCCGGATAAATTTTCTGTCCGGTTTCTTCTGGTCCAGCTGGATTGGCATTATAATGTTTTCATATACATTTAAAACGGGAACTAGATTATAGTTCTGGAAGATGAAGCCGATGCGCTGGCGGCGGAATACAGTCAGGTCCTCATCGTTTAACTTGCCCAGCTCAAAATTGTCTACTTTAACACTGCCGGAGGTCGGGTGGTCCAGCCCTCCCAACATATTTAACAACGTGGATTTCCCACTTCCGGATGTTCCGATAATGGCCGTAAATTCTCCCTGTTCAATAGAGATGCTGACGTCGTCCAGTGCCTTTACGATATTTGGTTCTGTTCCATAATACTTTTTCAGATTTTTTGTTTTTAAAATACTCATAACTTTTCTCCCTCATTTCTGCGAATGTTTTCTGTACTTGAGCTTATTATATTTCTGCAGGGGAAAAAGGCAATGGAGAATGAAAAAACTAATATTCAGGAGGAAAAAACTAAGATGATGGAAAGAAAAGAGGGCCCCGCAAGTCGGTTTTAGACTTTTGGAATCCTCTCTTAGATGCCGGTATTTGATTGATTTTATGAAACCGGAATTACAATTTTCAGGTGGAAGGTCTCGTTCATGATCTGGGTGATGCACTGTCCCTCGTACTTTTCCACGGCGGCTTTGATGTTTGTAAGACCAAAGCCATGCACGAGGCTGTCAGTTTTACTTGTCCTTTCGGGCATCTTCATATCCGCGGTAATGTTGTTTTCCACATGGATGGAAAGCATATCACGGATGCGGTCGGCTTTCAGTGTTATGAGACGTTTTTCAGGCGGAAGCAGGATACTGGCCTCGATTGCGTTGTCCAGAGCGTTTCCGAAAATGGCGCTGATGTCCAGCGGTTCGATAAAGGTTCCGTCTTTGAAATGTACGAGTGCACTGAAATCAATCTGGTTTTCCTGGGCTGACCTTGCTTTGTCACGGAGCAGGATATCCAGAAAAGGATTACCGGTGTGATAGTAATTTTCGTAGCCCTCTATCTGGGAGCGGAGTTCCTGAATAGATTGCTGTGTTTCCGGAGTACAGGACGAGGCTGACTGCAGAACCAGCAGATGGTTTTTTAGGTCGTGGTAAATCCGGCGGATACGTTCTTCTTCCTTGAGCTTATCTTCATAATAAGAGTGTTTTAGTTCCAGTTCGTGTGCATGGAATTCCAGCTTCATAGTCCGGCAGATATACGATGTGAGGTAAATACAGCCGAAGCTGGTGAAAATCGAGGCACCGCAGATGGGATAAATGCTGATGACCTGTTCCGGCATAAAAAGTATAGTTGTAAAAACAGCGACAAAAGGGGCAGAAAGCAGTAGGTCTACAAACAGCCACATACGTGTTCCCAGGTCCAGGGTAATACCTCTTAGTAACTTCTTCGTGACCAGCCAGGCCCCTGTCCAAAAGAACAGCCGCAAAAGTACCTCCACTACATGGATGAGAGTACTGATTAAAAGCACTTCCGGAGAAAATGCAGTATCGGATTTTGCATTTGTGATTCCGAAAAACAGCCGCGTACCTATATTAAGCGTTAAGTAGTTGACCGCGATCATCGCAGGATAAAATACAAGCAGGGCAGAGAATTTTTCCACAAAACTGCCTGTATGGAAGACCAGGAGATAAAGAAATAAGGCAATTAAGGCACCGAAAAGGTTTATAAGGTCATTGGCGTATATAACTGTTTTAGCAATGTAGGAGCATGCAAAAAAGGCAGCAATTTTTATTACTGTATACCTGCGTGTCGGTAAAAAAGTTCTAATGATCCAATAGAAGACAAATCCATAAAGCCATGTAAATATTTCGGCCAGGATATCTAAAGCAAGTATCATAACATATCCCCCCAGTATTGCGTCAGCTGATCCATAAAACTTTTTCGCTTCGGCTGGCTGATCGGAAGCTTCTGTCCTGTAATCAGCTCCACTTCCAGCTTTTTTACGCCTTTTATATAGAATAAATTAACAATATAACTTGTATGGCAGCGGGCAAAGCTGTAATCACACAGTTCCTGCTCCATTTCCTTCATACTTTTATAGCAGACAATATTTTCATCTTCCGTGTGCAGGAGCAGATTACGGTTAAATGTTTCTACATATCGAAGAGACTTCAGCGGGATTTTATATTTTCCGGTATCATTCGTTACTATTATAGAAGAAACATCATTTTTCCGGTGGGTTTCGATCCAGCGGTCCATCTCAGACTTCAGACGGGCGTATTTCATAGGTTTAATAATGTAATTGGTTGCCTGATACTTATAACCTTCAAGACCGTACTGGGTCAATGTGGTCAGAAAGATGATGCTGACTTGGGAATCTTTCTGCCGGATCAGTTCTGCTGTCTTAAAACCATTCATTTTATTCATTTTGATATCGAGAAAAATCAGGTCAATTGTAGTGTCATAGTGGTCAATCAGTTCACTGCCGTCACAGAATGTTGTTATCCTGAACAGTTCCCCGGCCTCTTGTTCATAATGCTTCAGAAGTTCGTGCAACTGCTCGGTAAATTTTTGTTCATCATCGCATATGGCTATATGCAGCATATTAGTCACCTCATATTTTGTATTATAAACCTGCTGTCCGTTTGATTATACTGTATCTCGTCATACTTCTCAATTAGAAAAAACAAATGTGTCGCTTTTAGTCGTTGTTTAAAGATATAAATTGTCTAAATTGCATGAATTAAATAAAAAATATAAAAATTATTGACAATTAAGACGGGGGATGGTATTATAACATTCGTCGCTGATAAATACCTGCGACTGACTGAATCAGGGATGCGGAAGCAATCGCCTGATAAGACGGTACGGTAGACGGATGGTTGTAAAAACTGTCAAAAAAAGCTGACAAAAAAGTGTCGAAAAATGTTGACAAAAACTGGTATGATATGGTATCATAATCAGGCTGTCGCTTGAGGGACTGGTAAAAACCGGAACCGATGACG
>NZ_QUGN01000002.1:0-200252 GCF_003479085.1 Clostridium sp. AF19-22AC
CCGGGGAATAGGGGAGTGGAATTTAAAATTTCATTTTAGGAATAGGAAAGAGTAATAAAAAAGGTATTGCAAAAAATTGTCGGATATGATAAGATAAAATTCGGTTTGAAGAGCAGAAGGATTTCTGCTTCTTACAGACCGGGTAAGCGGCTGTGGCGGAATGGCAGACGCACAAGACTCAAAATCTTGCGGGGGTGACCTCGTGTGGGTTCAAGTCCCACCAGCCGCATAAGAGCGTGAAACTGAGTGAATCAGGTTTCACGCTTTTTGTGATTTTATACAGTTTATATTTTGAAGCGGATGGGGAAGATAAGATATCATGGCAGCAGAATAGGAGAGACGGATGATGAATGAAAAAGTATATGAATTCGATGCAATATTAAAGAAAGTGCCTGATATCGACGGCGCATATATTGATTTTCCTTATGATGTCAAAGAAGAATTCGGCAGGGGCAGGGTTAAGGTCCGGGCTACTTTTGACGGAGTGCCATATGATGGAAGTTTAGTCAGAATGAAGACGCCGAACCACATCATAGGTGTAAGGAAAGATATTAGACAAAAAATAGGGAAACAGCCGGGAGATATGGTACATGTAACGATATGTGAACGGATAACAAGTATTTAGAAAAACATCTAAATACTTGTTGATTTTTTGTGCCTGTTATGATATAAAGTAATTAGAAAGATTTCTAAATAGATTTTCTGAGAAAAAGGAGGGATGCAGATGAGCTTTGCGGAAACATTTAAGGCACTCTCTGATCCTGTCCGGCGGGAGATTCTGGTACTGCTTAAGGACGGAACCATGCCGGCAGGAGAGATCGCAAGTCATTTTGAGATGACGGGAGCAACAATTTCTTACCACCTCAGTGTGCTGAAAAAGGCGGATCTTGTAAGTGAGACAAAGATAAAGAACTATATTTATTATGAATTAAATACGTCTGTTGTGGAGGAAATTATGCTTTGGCTGTCGGAACTGAAAGGAGAGAATTGACATGAAGGAATACAAAAAACAAATCATAATAACAAGCGTGATTACGATTCTCCCGATGCTGGCCGGGATACTGCTCTGGGGCAGGATGCCTGATAAGGTTGCTGTCCACTGGGGGATGGATAATGTGGCGAATGGATGGGCAGGCAAGGCAACGGCGGTATTTGGAATGCCGGTGTTCCTGCTGGCAGTACAGCTGATCTGCGTTTTTGCGACATTAAACGATCCAAAGAAACAGAATGTCGGCCCTAAATTACTGAAATTGATCTTTTGGTTTATACCGATTATATCCTGGGTATGCTGCGGAACAATTTACATGACCGCTGTCGGTATAAAAGTGAATGTAGGATTGTGGGCGAATCTGCTCATCGGAATCTTTTTTGCTGCACTCGGAAATTATATGCCAAAAGGAAAACAGAGCTACACGGTGGGGATGAAACTTCCCTGGACACTTAACAGTGCTGAAAACTGGAACCGTACATCCAGATTCACTGGTAAGCTCTGGATAGCAGGTGGCATCTGTTTCCTGCTGAATGCCTTCTTACAGATAGGAAAACTAATTTTCCCCCTGCTTATACTTCTGGTGCTGATTCCTGCCATTTATTCCTATACACTTTATAAAAAAGGAATATAGAAAAAATTAAAAAATTTGGTTGACATTTTCAAATAACCTGTATATAATAAAGCATAATTTAATAAGCTAAACCGTTGAAGCGGAGATAAAAACATATCGTGCATTCACAGAGAGCCTGAGGTGGTGGGATTCAGGTAAACGCAGTTTGTTAAATGGACCGCTGAGGGCATGGGGGAAAGGCATAACTGCCGAGTATAGCATGACGTATGGGCGTACGTAAGTCGCCGGAGATATGATAGTATCTTGCTAAGTGCACAGAATTAGTCTGTGAATCAAGGTGGCACCGCGAATTGATGATTCAATCCGTCCTTGACATTACATGAATTGCGTAATGTCATGGGCGGATTTTTTGTTATTAAAAAAATACTCTTAAAATTCTACTATGTTCAAAAAACAGAGGGCCTTAAACACTGAATGACGATACGATAAGATTGCTTATTAAATAAAAAGGAATCTCTGACAAGTGTAAGATACGTTTAGGTACAGGGCAATCTTCACTTAGGTACAGGGCAAAACTTAATTAGGGACGTAGTAAACCTAAGAAATATTACGTCCCCAGAAAGGAGAACTATATGACTTATCCAGATTTGAAACAGGCAATTGAGTTAGCGGCAGCAGGGGATTTTCGCACGATGCCGGTCAGTATGGAGATGTTTTCTGATATGTATACTCCCATCAGTGTTTTGAGGAAGTTGAAGAATGTCAGTGAACACTGTTATATGCTGGAGAGCGCGGAGGATGCGAAGCGATGGGGGCGTTATAGTTTTCTGGGCTTTGAACCAACGATGGAAATCAGCTGCCGGAACGGGAGGCTCTGTATTAAGAATGGCGATGTTACAGAGGTTGAGACCGCCAGACCGGGAGAATATATCCGAAAGGTGATCCGGGACCACGGGGCGCCGAAGGTGGAAGGGCTTCCTTCTTTTACGGGAGGTCTTGTAGGATATTTTTCTTATGATTATATCAAGTATGTGGAACCAACACTGAAGCTGGATGCGAAGGATGAGGCGCATTTCAGGGATGTGGATCTGATGCTGTTTGATCAGGTAATTGCGTTTGACCACCTTAGGCAGAAAATTGTTTTTGTTGTGAATATGCCTTTGAATGGAAATCTTGAAAACGAGTATGAGAAAGCATGCGAAAGACTGGAGAGACTGAAAGAAATCGTGCAGGCTGGGGAAATGAAAGAGCATGTTCCGCTGCATCTGAAAAGTGGTTTTCAGCCGCATTTTACGAAAGAAAAATACTGCGGCATGGTTGAAACTGCGAAGCAGCATATCTATGAGGGGGATATTTTTCAGGTTGTTCTGTCGAACCGGCTGGAGGCGGAGATGGAAGGCAGTATTCTGGATGTCTACAGAGTGTTAAGAAGCACGAATCCGTCCCCGTATATGTTCTATTTTTCCAGTAATGATATTGAAATTGCAGGTGCATCGCCGGAGACGCTTGTGAAATTGGAGGATAAAACGCTCCATACGTTTCCTCTGGCTGGGACACGAAAGAGAGGAGAGACGATTTTGGAGGACATCAGGCTGGAAAAAGAACTGCTGGCGGATGAAAAGGAACTGGCGGAGCACAATATGCTGGTGGATTTAGGGAGAAACGACATCGGGAAGATCAGCAGGATTGGCACGGTGCAGCTTGAAAAATACCAGAGCATTGAACGCTTTTCCCATGTGATGCACATCGGCTCTACGGTCAGCGGAGAAATCAGGGATGATAAAGATTTCATGGATACGGTCGATGCAATTCTCCCGGCCGGGACTTTGTCGGGCGCTCCAAAAATCAGGGCATGTGAGATTATTAATGAGTTGGAGGATCTGAAACGTGGAATTTACGGAGGTGCAGTCGGGTACATTGACTTCACCGGAAATCTGGATACCTGTATAGCGATCCGCATGGCCTATGCAAAGGGCAGCAAGGTATATGTGTGTTCCGGCGCCGGAATCGTGGCAGACAGTGAGCCGGAGATGGAATATCAGGAGTGCATCAATAAGGCAAAAGCGGTGACAAACGCGATCGAAAGAGCGGGAGAGGGGATGGAAGAATGATATTACTGATAGATAACTATGACAGTTTTTCTTTTAACCTGTACCAGCTTCTTGGGGCGGAATGCAAAGATATACAGGTGATCCGTAACGATGAAAAGACGGTAGGGGAAATACGGGAGATGAACCCGGATTATATCGTGCTTTCCCCGGGGCCGGGAAGACCGGAAGACGCAGGAGTCTGTGTGGAAGTGGTGAAGCAGTTATACAGGGAAATCCCTGTTTTGGGTGTATGTCTTGGACACCAGTCCATCTGCCAGGCATTCGGGGCAGAAGTGACATACGCGAAGGAACTGATGCACGGAAAGACATCAAAGGTATGTTTAAACAGAGAGAGCAGATTGTTCAGAGGAATGAAGGAGCAGATTCCTGTTGCCAGATACCATTCCCTTGCAGTCAGTGAAGAAGGGTTTCCATGCATGCTGAAAGTGACTGCAAGGACAACGGACGGGGAAATTATGGCAGTTGAACATAAAGAATATCCGGTATACGGACTCCAGTTCCACCCAGAGTCCATTCTGACGCCGGACGGTTCTGAAATCATACACAACTTTTTAAATATAGAAAAGAAAAGCGGAAAGGAAGTAAGACATGATGATTAAAGAGGCAATTTTAAAGCTGGCAAAAAGAGAAAACCTGACCTATGGGGAGGCATATCAGGTGATGGATGAGATCATGAGCGGGGAGGCGAGCGATGTACAGATGAGTTCCTACCTGACAGCCATGAGCTTAAAGGGGGAGACAATTGATGAAATCACAGCATCCGCCGCTGATATGCGTGAACACTGTGTGAAACTGCTCCATAACGTGGATGCACTGGAAATCGTCGGCACCGGGGGAGACGGAGCCAATTCCTTTAACATTTCCACGACATCCGCACTTGTCATTGCAGCGGCAGGTGTGCCTGTAGCAAAACACGGAAACAGGGCGGCATCCAGTAAATGTGGTGCGGCAGATGTTCTGGAAGAGTTAGGGGTAAAGATCAACATTCCACCGGAAAAGAGTGCGAAGCTTCTGGAAAAAATCGGAATTTGCTTCTTGTTTGCCCAGAATTATCATATAGCAATGAAATATGTGGCCCCTGTCAGAAAGGAACTGGGAATCAGAACCATTTTTAATATCCTCGGACCACTTGCCAATCCGGCAGGCGCTAATATGGAAGTCATGGGTGTATATGAAGAGGCACTTGTAGAGCCGCTGGCAAGGGTATTATCCAAACTGGGGGTAAAAAATGCGATGGTTGTATACGGTCAGGACCAGCTGGATGAAATCTCCATGAGTGCCCCCACAACCGTTTGCGAGATCAAGGACGGGGAGTTCCATTCATACACCATCACCCCGGAAGAGTTTGGCTTCCGTCGCAGTGATAAAAACGAACTGTTGGGTGGAACACCAAAGATGAATGCAGAAATCACAAGGGCGATTCTGAATGGAAAAGAAACCGGTGCAAAACGAAGCGCCGTGTTGCTGAATGCCGGAGCGGCCCTGTATGTGGCCGGAAAGGCAGATACGCTCAAAGATGGCGTCAGACTTGCCGGAGAAACTATCGACAGCGGGAAGGCACTTCAGAAACTGGAAGAGTTCATTCGCTGTTCCAATGAAGAAGACTAGAGGTGGCTGATATGATACTGGAGGAAATAGCAGAAAAAACGAGGGAAAGAATCCAAAAAAGGAGGCAGCAGGTTTCCGAAGAAGAATTGAAGGAAAAGGCATACCTGCTGGCCGGGACAGAGAAGGAAAGAAACGGGGGGATATTTCCCTTCCCGTTCGAGAAGGCACTGGCCCGGGAAGGTATCTCTTTTATATGCGAAGTAAAAAAAGCGTCACCCTCCAAAGGTGTGATTGCAGAAGAATTTCCTTACAGGGAGATAGCAAGAGAATACGAGCAGGCAGGCGCATCTGCACTCTCCGTGCTGACAGAACCGTTTTATTTCCAGGGAAGCGACGATTATCTGAAAGAGATAGAGCGTGTGGTTAATATTCCAATCCTGAGAAAAGATTTTACAGTAGATGCGTATATGCTGTATGAGGCAAAGTGTATCGGGGCATCCGCAGTCCTGCTGATCTGCGCCATATTAGATGACAGGCAGCTTATGACATATATGGAAATAGCACAGGAACTGGGACTGTCCGCTCTGGTAGAGGCGCATACAGAGGAAGAAGTAAGAAGGGCACTGGCATGCGGGGCCAGAATTATCGGTGTCAACAACCGGGACCTGAAGACATTCCAGGTTGATATCCATACGAGTGAGCGGCTCAGAAGACTGGTGCCCAAAGACGTACTGTATGTATCCGAAAGCGGAATCAAATCGCCGGAAGATGTCAGACGCCTGAAGGAAAACGGAACAGATGCCGTGCTGATCGGAGAAACACTGATGCGGTCAGACAATAAGAAAAAAATGCTGGGTGAATTTCGTGGATAATGGAAGAACCGCAAAGGGGTCTGACCCCTCTGCAGGAGGGTCAGACCCCTTTGCGGTCCATATTCAGAATATTCTGATTTTAGTAGTCAGGGAGGCTTTATGAAGATTAAGATTTGCGGCTTGAGCCGCCCGGAAGATATTGATGCGGTGAATGGAAACCGCCCGGATATGATTGGATTTGTTTTTGCCCCGAAAAGCCGGAGGTATGTCTCTCCCCAGACGGCCCTTGAGTTAAAAAATCGGCTGGATCAGGGGATTCGCGCGGCGGGCGTGTTTGTGGATGAGACACTGGAGAATATTGTGGATCTGGTGCAGAAGCAGGTGATCGATCTTGTACAGCTCCACGGCTCAGAGAGTGTGGCGTTCATGGAGAAGTTAAAGTACCGCTGTGATGTCCCTGTGGTGAAGGCAGTTTCTATGACAGGGGACCGCTTTTCGCAGGAACTCCGTATGTGGGATGCAAGCCGGGTTGATTTTCTGCTATTGGACAGCGGGGCAGGAGGGACTGGGCAGCAGTTTGATTACGGCAGGATTACACGGGTTGAAAAGCCTTTCTTCCTTGCAGGAGGGCTGACCCCGGAAAACGTGGCCGAAGCGGCTCTCAAGGTGCACCCTTATGGTGTGGATATGAGCAGCGGGGTAGAGACAGATGGGAAAAAGGATAGGAAAAAAATAGAAGAAGCAGTCAGGAGGATTCGAAATGTCGAAAGGAAGATACGGTGAATTCGGAGGGCAGTACATCTCCGAAACATTAATGAATGAATTGATTCATCTGGAGGAACAGTACGAGTATTACAAAAAGGACCCACAGTTCAAACAAGAACTGAAAAAATTACTGAATGAGTATGCAGGACGCCCGTCTCTCTTGTATTATGCGGAGAAGATGACGAAGGATCTGGGCGGGGCGAAAATCTACCTGAAACGGGAGGATTTAAACCACACAGGCTCCCATAAAATCAATAATGTGCTCGGTCAGGTGCTTCTCGCGAAAAAGATGGGTAAGACCCGCGTGATTGCTGAGACCGGTGCAGGACAGCACGGGGTAGCCACGGCGACGGCTGCAGCGCTTCTTGGGATGGAATGTGAAGTGTTCATGGGAAAAGAGGATACAGACCGTCAGGCGCTGAATGTATACAGGATGGAACTCTTAGGGGCAAAAGTCCATGCAGTGACCAGCGGCACCCAGACACTGAAAGATGCAGTCAATGAGACGATGCGTGAGTGGACGAACCGGGTATCCGATACGCATTATGTGTTAGGTTCCGTTATGGGGCCGCACCCTTTCCCAATGATCGTCAGAGACTTCCAGAGCGTCATCAGCCAGGAGGCAAGGGCCCAGATTTTATCTGCGGAAGGAAAACTCCCGGCGGCAGTGCTTGCCTGTGTTGGAGGCGGCAGCAATGCGATGGGAATGTTCTACAACTTTATCAGGGATGAGAGTGTGAGGCTGATCGGCTGTGAGGCGGCCGGAAAGGGAATCGACACAGACCAGCATGCGGCTACGATGGCAAAAGGGACACTGGGTGTATTCCACGGGATGAAATCCTATTTCTGTCAGGATGAGTACGGGCAGATTGCCCCGGTATACTCCATTTCCGCTGGTCTGGACTATCCGGGGATCGGACCAGAACATGCCTACTTAAGAGATTCCGGCCGTGCCGAGTATGTGCCGGTGACGGATGACGAGGCAGTCGAATCATTCGAGTATCTGGCAAGAACAGAGGGCATCATCTGTGCGATTGAGAGTGCACATGCAATCGCATATGCAAGAAAAATCGCACCGCTGATGGGGAAAGATGAGTCTATGATCATCTGTCTGTCAGGACGCGGAGACAAAGATGTTGCGGCAATCGCAAGATATAAGGGGGTAGATATTCATGAGTAAGATAAAAAATGCATTTGCCGGCGGAAAAGCATTCATAGCATTCCTGACAGCGGGCGACCCATCAGCCGAAAAAACAGCAGACTACATTCTGGCAATGGAAGAAGCCGGTGCAGATCTGATTGAAATCGGAATCCCGTTTTCCGATCCTACGGCAGAGGGGCCAGTCATACAGGAAGCGAACATCCGCGCATTAAGAAAGGGAATGACGACGGACGGCGTCTTCGGTATTGTGGAGGAAGTGCGCAGGAAAAGCCAGATCCCGCTTGTCTTTTTGACCTACTTAAACCCGGTTTTCCATTACGGGTACGAGGCGTTTTTCGAAAAATGTGAGGAACTGGGAGTGGACGGCATCATCATCCCGGACCTCCCCTACGAGGAAAAGGGGGATCTTGCTGAAATCGCTAAAACCCACGGGGTAGATGTGATTTCCATGATTGCACCGACATCCAGACAGCGGATACAGATGATTGCAAAAGAAGCAAAGGGCTTTCTGTATATCGTATCATCGATGGGCGTGACCGGCGTGAGAAACAATATCGAGACCGATATCCCGGCCATCGTTTCTTCTATTAGAGAAGTGACCGATATTCCGGCAGCAGTCGGGTTCGGCATCAGCACGCCCGATCAGGCAGAAACAATGGCTGCTGCCTCCGACGGGGCAATCGTCGGCAGCGCGATCGTGAAATTAATAGAGAAACATAAAGACCATGCCGAAGAAGCACTGCGGGAATATGTAAAAACAATGAAAGCGGCCGTAAAAAGCGCAGAGTAATGAAATGCGGAATCCATTCCCGGCAGATTAGGATGAAACAAAAAGGGATTGCCTGAAAGTCATGACAAACATTTCAGCAATCCCTGGCTGCTCTATAAGAGAGAGAATAAAAAAGTTTTAAAAACGTGACAGCAGTTCCGCAATCCTGCTTATTCTGTCATCTGCCTGAGGAACCTCACCGAAGCCATATTCCGCGAAGATAAAAGGAATCCCGGCCTCTTGGCATGCCTGGTAATCCCCCAGGGTATCCCCCACATAAACAACATCCTTCAGCCCGTGGCGGCCCATCAGTGTCAGGATTGTCTGGCCTTTGGAAGTAAGTGTGTCACCGAAACAGAGATGGTCCTTAATTACATCCTCAAGGCCGGAAGTCTTCATAAACACTTCGATATAGCCGCACTGACAATTGCTGACGATATAAAGATCCGTTTTTTCAGAAAGAGCCCGCAGCGTTTCAGCAACGCCTTCGTACAGAATCCCGGGCTTTGTCTCCAGAAGCTTATTTTCATACTCAAAACAGAGATCTCCGAGTTTCTGCTGCTCTTCTTCGGAGAGCTCGGGGAAAACGGCATCGTATATTTCATCCATTGGTTTTCCAAACAAATTTTTCAGCATATCACCGTCAATCCTGACATCCAGATTGGAGTGCGCGGCAATAGCCTGATTCCATGATTCGGCTACAGTATCCGTGGAATTCCACAGTGTGCCGTCTACATCAAAAATAATTCCGTCCATATAGATTCGATTCCTTTCTGTCACTAAAATTGAATGGTACTGTGTGCAGGGAAAAGCATTCTGCAGCACCTATTAAAAAATCTACTTTTCATCATAACATAAAAATGGCCTTTTAAAAAGAAAGATTTTAGTGTATACTCTAATATGATAATGTCAGGGTCAAAAGGATTTTGCCCCCAACATCATATGATTAATGAAGATTTCCGGTAAAGTACAGGTACCGGATAATGGAGAATAAAGAAGATGAGAGAAAAGATAGTATTGATAGATGGCCACAGCATTTTAAACAGAGCGTTCTATGGGGTACCGGACCTGACGAATTCGGAAGGACTCCATACGAACGCTATTTATGGTTTTTTAAATATCCTGTTCAAGATTCTGGACGAGGAGAAACCGGAGTATCTCACGGTGACATTTGACGTACATGCCCCCACATTCCGCCATGAGATGTATGCGGAATATAAGGGGACGAGGAAGCCGATGGCGGAGGAACTCAGACAGCAGGTTCCCGTGATTAAGGAAGTGCTCAGGGCAATGGATGTCGAGATCATCGAGAAAGCAGGTCTGGAAGCAGACGACCTTCTCGGAACGATCTCCAGAATCTGCGAGGAAAAAGGGATGGACGTTGCGATTATATCAGGTGACAGGGATACCCTGCAGCTGGCAACAGAGCATGTCAAGATCCGCATTCCGAAGACAAAGCAGGGCAGGACAGAGGTTGAGGATTACTATGCTTCGGATGTAAAAGACAAATACGGGGTGACCCCGGTTGAGTTTATTGATGTTAAAGCACTGATGGGAGATGCATCCGACAATATCCCGGGTGTTCCGGGAGTCGGGGAAAAGACAGCGACAAAGATCATCATGGAGTACGGGAACATCGAGAATGCGTATGCCCATGCTTCGGAGCTAAAACCGCCCAGAGCCAGCAAGAACCTGCAGGAATACTGGGACCAGGCGTGCATGAGCAAGACACTGGCTACGATCAATACCCATGCGGACATCGAGTTCCATCTGGAAGCCGCAAAACACGGCGACCCGTATACAAAAGAGGCGCACGATTATTTTCAGAAATTACAGTTTAAAAATCTCCTGAGCCGTTTTGATGTCGAGGCATCCTCCAATAAAATCGAGTCCCATTTTAAAGAGATTACCGAAAAAGACAGGGCAGAGAAAGTCTTTAAGGAGGCAGAAAAGGCCAGTACAGTGGGAGCGGCACTGACAGAAGATAACGGGAATGTACTTCCGCTGTTTGCGCACGCATCCGGCTATGGGAGGCTGACTATTGCATATGGAAAGGACAAGATCTATTCTATCGTCTGCGGCCCTGATATGGAGATGGATTATCTCTTTGAAAGGCTGGCGCATCTTGCAGAAAACGTGCAGACATTTTCTATGTTTGATTTGAAAAAATATCTTCCGGTTGTTAAAATAACAAAGCAGGAGAACTGTTTTGATGCGACTGTGGCCGCCTATCTTTTAAATCCTCTGAAGAACGATTACACATATGAGGATGTGGCCAGAGAACAGTTAAACCTGATGATAGATGAGAAGGCTGACCCGATGACAAAAGCCTGCTACGAGGCTTATACGGCATATGCCGCTGCAGGCTCCCTGACGGAGAAAAT
Organism: Clostridium sp. AF19-22AC; assembly: GCF_003479085.1. NCBI lineage: Bacteria > Bacillati > Bacillota > Clostridia > Eubacteriales > Clostridiaceae > Clostridium > Clostridium sp. AF19-22AC. The sequence goes on from NZ_QUGN01000002.1 coordinate 11,114, forward strand.
GCAGGCAGAGGGGATGTACCATCTCTTTACAGATATTGAAATGCCGCTTGTATTTACCTTATTCGATATGGAACAGGCGGGAATACAGGTTGAGGCAGAGGCGCTGAAGTTTTACGGGGAACAGCTTGGCGCACGTATCGTAGAACTGGAAAAAGAGATTTATGAAATGGCGGGGGAAACATTTAACATTAACTCGCCAAAGCAGCTTGGTGTCGTTTTGTTTGACCATATGCAGCTTCCGAACGGGAAGAAGACAAAGACAGGATACTCCACGGCCGCTGATGTGCTTGACAAACTGGCACCGGATTATCCTGTTGTGGAAAAGGTGCTGGAGTACCGGCAGCTATCCAAACTGAAGTCAACCTATGCGGACGGACTGGCGGTATATATATCCTCCGATGGCAGAATCCACGGAAAATTCAACCAGACAATCACGGCTACGGGACGGATCAGCAGCACGGAACCCAATCTGCAGAACATTCCGGTGAGAATGGAACTGGGGCGCCTGATCAGAAAGGTATTCGTACCGAAGGAGGGCTGTGTCTTTATTGATGCCGATTATTCCCAGATCGAACTGCGTATACTGGCCCACTGTTCCGGGGACGAGCAGTTGATCCAGGCATACAAAGAGGCAAGGGATATTCACCGGATGACGGCATCACAGGTATTCCACACACCATTTGATGAGGTGACCGACCTGCAGCGCAGGAATGCGAAGGCAGTAAATTTTGGGATCGTATATGGGATCAGCTCCTTCGGACTGAGCCAGGATTTGAGTATCACGAGGAAAGAGGCTGCCCAGTATATCGAGAATTACTTTGAAACCTATCCGGGCATCAAACGTTTTCTGGATGATACCGTGGCCCACGCCAAAGAAGAGGGCTATGTAGTAACGCTTTTCGGCAGGAGAAGACCCGTGCCGGAGCTGAAATCAAGTAATTTTATGCAGCGCAACTTCGGAGAGCGTGTTGCCATGAACGCCCCGATTCAGGGATCTGCGGCGGATATCATGAAAATTGCCATGATCGGGGTAAACAAGGAGCTGAAAGAAAAGGGCCTGAAGTCAAAACTGATCCTGCAGGTACACGATGAGCTTTTAATCGAGGCTGACAAGGAAGAGCTTGAGACTGTACAGGAGATTCTGAAACGGCAGATGGAACAGGCCGCAGATCTGGATGTGCCCCTGATCGTGGACATGCACACAGGTGAGAACTGGTATGAAGCAAAATAAACATCATTTTGCGGCCGCAGGCAGTGCAGGAGAACGCATATGAAAGTCTTAGGAATCACAGGAGGTGTAGGCTCGGGAAAGAGTGAGGTCCTGCACTATTTAGAGAAAGAATACAAGGCGGTTGTCTGCCAGCTGGACGAGGTAGCCAAAGAACTCCAGAAGCAGGGCGGCATATGTTATCAAAAGATTATAGAAGCGTTTGGAACCGGAATTCTGGGTGAGGACCGGGAACTGGACAGGCAGAAGCTGGCCTCCATTATTTTCCGGGATGAGGAAAAACGGAAGATTTTAAACGAGATCGTCCATCCTGAGGTAAAACGCTGGGTGGAACGGGATATGATAGAAAAAGAAGAGAGGAAGGTGCCGCTTTACGTGATTGAGGCGGCCCTTCTGCCGGAAGCAGGTTATGAAGACATCTGTCCGGAGTTATGGTATATTTATGCACGGGAAGACGTCAGGAGGAAAAGATTAAAAGATTCCAGGGGGTATTCCGATGAAAAAATCAGCCATATGATGGCGGCCCAGTCCAGTGAGGATGTGTTCCGCCAAGCCTGCAGGACGGTGATTGACAACAGCGGGACATTTGAAGATACAAAGAAACAAATAGGAGAAAGAATATGAGATTATGCAGCATTGCGAGCGGCAGCAGCGGGAACTGTATTTACGTGGGAAGTGACCAGACACACCTGCTCGTAGACACGGGGATCAGTAAAAAAAAGATTGATGCCGGCCTGAAAGAACTGGATATTAAAGGAGATGAACTGAAAGGGATTCTCATTACCCATGAGCATTCGGACCATATACAGGGACTGGGCGTTTTTAGCCGGAAATATGAGATTCCGATCTATGCAACACCGGGAACAATCGCGGGAATCCGGTCCTACGGCCCGCTGGGGAAGATGCCGGAAGGACTTCTCAACCCGATCCATACGGATGAAAGTTTCACACTGGGGGATATTACCATAGATCCGTTCCGTATTTCGCATGATGCAAACGAGCCGTCCGGCTACAGGATGAACTGTGGGGGCAAATCGGTTGCAGTGGCGACGGACCTGGGAATTTATGATGAATACACGGTAGAAAAGCTCCAGAATCTGGATGCAGTGCTTCTGGAGGCAAACCATGACATACATATGCTGGAAGTCGGTTCCTACCCATATTACCTGAAACGGAGGGTAATGGGAGATAAAGGGCATTTATCGAATGAATTGTCAGGACGGCTTCTTTGTGATATACTACATGATAATTTGAAGCACATCGTGCTTGGACATCTCAGCAAGGAGAACAATTATGCGAAGCTTGCCTATGAGACAGTGAAACTGGAAGTAACTCTCGGCGACAATGATTACCGTGGTGAAGACCTCGATATGGCGGTTGCCAACAGAGATATGATTTCAGAGATTATTACCGTTTAAATGCTTAGGAGGAAGAGAAAATGAAGAAGTGTATTGTAACAGTTTTAGGAAAAGATACGGTGGGAATTACTGCAAAGGTATGCACATATCTGGCAGAACATAAGATCAACATTCTGGATATCTCCCAGACGATCATCCAGGGATATTTTAATATGATGATGATCGTGGACGTGACCAGCCTCGAGAAAGATTTCAAACTGGTCTGCGATGAGATGGAAGCACTCGGTGAGGAGATCGGTGTAAATATCCGCTGTCAGAGAGAAGAGATATTTGAGAAGATGCACAGACTGTAAGAGGAAACTGATAAGAAGTGTAGAATGCGAGGATAAAGTACTATGATTAACATGTATGAAGTGTCTGAAACCAATAAAATGATTGAGCAGGAGAATCTGGATGTCCGTACCATCACTCTGGGGATCAGCCTGCTTGACTGTATCGACTCTGATCTTAACGAACTGAACCGTAAGATATATGAAAAGGTTACCGGGCTGGCGAAGAACCTGGTATCTACAGGAAATGACATTGAAAGGGAGTTTGGCATCCCGATTGTAAATAAAAGAATCTCCATCACCCCGATCTCGCTGATAGGTGCCGCGGCATGCAAGAGCCCGGAAGACTTTGTGACGATTGCAAAGACACTGGACCGCGCGGCAAAAGAGGTGGATGTCAATTTTATCGGCGGATATTCCGCACTTGTTTCCAAAGGAATGACAAAAAGTGATGAGAACCTGATCCGTTCAATCCCTCAGGCCCTGGCAGTGACAGAGAGAATCTGCAGTTCTGTCAATGTAGGTTCCACAAAAACAGGAATCAACATGGATGCAGTGCGCCTGTGCGGGCAGATTGTGAAGGATACGGCCGAGGCAACGAAAGAAAATGATTCTTTAGGCTGCGCAAAGCTCGTGATTTTCTGTAATGCACCGGATGATAACCCGTTCATGGCTGGTGCGTTCTTAGGTGTTACAGAGGCGGATGCGGTTATTAATGTTGGTGTCAGCGGTCCCGGAGTTGTCAAAAAGGCTCTGGAAAAAGTACGTGGAAAGGGGTTCAAAGAACTCTGTGAGACGATCAAAAAGACTGCCTTCAAGGTAACCCGCGTCGGCCAGCTTGTTGCAGGGGAAGCGTCCAAGAGACTGGGTGTCCCATTCGGAATCGTAGACTTGTCCCTGGCCCCGACTCCGTCAGTGGGAGACAGTGTGGCAGAGATTCTTGAGGAGATCGGTCTGGAGAGAGTTGGTGCACCCGGAACAACAGCGGCGCTGGCCATGCTCAATGACCAGGTGAAAAAGGGCGGCGTTATGGCGTCTTCCTACGTGGGCGGCTTAAGCGGTGCATTTATCCCGGTCAGTGAAGACCAGGGCATGATTGACGCGGTTAATGTAGGCGCCCTGACGCTTGAAAAGCTGGAGGCCATGACATGCGTATGCTCTGTCGGATTAGATATGATAGCAATTCCGGGGAAAACAACAGCAGGTACCATTTCCGGCATCATTGCGGATGAGATGGCGATCGGTATGGTGAACCAGAAGACGACGGCAGTACGCCTGATCCCGGTAATCGGAAAAGATGTGGGAGAGACAGCAGAGTTCGGCGGCCTCCTCGGTTATGCTCCGATCATGCCGGTAAACGAATTCAGTTGTGAGGAGTTTATAGGCAGGGCAGGCAGAATCCCTGCACCAATACACAGTTTCAAAAACTAAAACAGGGGAAATAATTATTTATGAAGAAAATTGCCATTGTAACAGACAGTAATAGTGGAATTACACAAAAACAGGGAAAAGAGATGGGAATCTATGTCCTGCCGATGCCATTTTTCATTGACGGCGAACTGTTTTTAGAAGATATCACTCTTTCTCAGGAAGAGTTTTATCAAAAGCTTGGCGACGATTCCGATATCTCCACATCTCAGCCGGCTCCGGGGGACCTTCTGGATCTTTGGGATAAACTGCTCAAGGAACATGATGAGGTGGTGCATATCCCGATGTCCAGCGGTTTAAGCGGAAGCTGTGAAAACGCAGTTATACTTTCAGCAGATTATGAAGGCCGGGTACAGGTCGTTGACAACCAGAGGATTTCTGTCACACAGGTACAGTCGGTTCTTGACGCACTCAAACTGAGGGAGGAAGGAAAATCTGCCCTTGAGATCAAACAGATTTTGGAAAAGGAAAAACTGGAAGCCAGCATCTATATTACAGTGGATACTTTGAAATATCTGAAGAAGGGCGGAAGGATCACACCTGCCGCTGCGGCACTCGGTACAGTGCTGAACCTGAAGCCGGTCCTGCAGATCCAGGGAGAAAAACTGGACGCTTTCGCGAAGGTGAGAGGATGGAAGGCGGCAAAGCGCACCATGCTCAAAGCGATCGAAACAGATTTGAAGGAACGTTTTGCAGGAAAGGAAGACCAGATGGTTCTGGGAATGGCTTATACCTGTGGCAAAGAAGAGGCACAGGCATGGAAGCAGGAAATCCATGAGAGGTTTCCACAGTATGAGATTATTGAGGGACCGCTATCCTTAAGCGTAGCCTGCCATATCGGGGCAGGGGCAATGGCGGTGACCTGTATGAAGCGGTTATAAAGACAGTACTGATTCAAAAAGAAAAAGGTGCCGGGGCCTGAATCATTCTTGCCCCGGCACCTTTTTTTGCACGGCCGGACTGCCAGATGTAAAACAGGAGCCGGATGCAGGAACAGGCAGACCCACGTCTGTTCCCGGGTCAAACTTTCAGGATCGGCTGACTGTATTCGTTCTGGAAGGCAGTCTTATATTTATCGGTTATGACGGATTTATACAAGTTTGAAGCAAGAATGTCGTGATGAAGCATTTTCCTGCCGGCTTCCGGAAGCTCCTCCGTATCATAGAGATTGGTGAGAAGGGGCAGGGTCCCATTCTTAACGACGCTGCCCAGAACCCTTTCCCGGTCTTTCCGTACGCCCAAAAGCCGGGCATAATAGTGGTAACCGCCGTCTATATATTCCTCCACGTTACTTTTCTTGAGCCCGAGCATAATGTGCAGCAGTGCGCGGTTGATGCGCGTCTGTGTAACCTCTTTCGTCTTAAGCAGCTCGCAGAACTGTTTGTAATTGAAGAAGTTGTTCAGCTGGTTGCTGATCCGGTTTGCCAGTTCTTCGGATACATCCATATAACGGTCCAGGTCCCGGGCAGTTTTATTTAAAAGTTTATACTTCATGATCAGGGAAAAATCGTTCTGATACACGGGATACATGACATGGTGGTAATCCTTCAGGATTTCCAGGCAGCAGGCCGGCACCTGATCCTCCAGTTCGTTCAGGATATTTGAAAAGTGTGTGTTCTCAAACGTGCCCCCGCCCGAACGCGTGCTCAGCGCGGAACCAGAATAGGCGAGCAGGGAACGGATTGCGGACGCAGAACTGTAATTGGACTGGAGCTGCGTATCATGGTAACCGGACTCCTGACGTCTGATAGTGTAAGGCTTTATAGAACTGCCCAGCTTTTTCAACGCCTTTAAATATTCGATGCCGAGAATGTTGTTCGGATCGTCCAGCAGGTGCGAATATGCGGTGTTTCTCATATAGGCGGAAAATGCCTCCTGTCTTGCGGCAGGAAAGGAAAGGCCGGCTTTCAGATTTGTCTGTAGAAAATTTTTGTATTCGGCCGGTTCCTCGCAGAGCACACCGGCGACGGTCTGTAGTCCTTCCAGATCGTTGCATTCACTGCCGAAGCAGATGGAATCTACAATTCCGAGGCTGTCTAAGAAGGATACGGCGCCCATCGCGAAAAGTTCGGCGCTCCCGGTAGCATAGCAGACTGGGAGTTCGAACACCGCGCCAGCACCACACTCCAGCGCCATTTCCGCCCGGATATATTTAGGCATGATGGCCGGAGTCCCCCGCTGCACATAATCTCCGCTCATAATCACGAGTACCGTGTCGGCGCCTGTGACCTCTTTTGACTTCTCGATATGATATTGATGACCATTGTGAAATGGATTATATTCAGTAATTAAGCCGACAATTTTCATAAGAATCTCCTTGTATATCAATTTATTAACCATTATACTATAAAAAGACGGGATGTTATAGAGTGAGTTTTTTGTTTATAAAAGACGGTTTATGTGAAAGATAAAGAAGAGCAGAGAAAAACAAAAGAGGGTGTATGGCATGGAAAAAGAAATGATACTTGAACTGCTGGAACAGCGGAAATTTAAAGAACTAAAAGAAGAATTGGAATCCATGCATCCGGTCGATATCGTGGAGATGCTGGAGGACTTTGACCAGAAGCAGCAGATGCTGGTATTCCGTCTGCTTGCCAAGGAAGAGGCGGCAGAAGTATTCACGGATATGAACAGTGATATGCGTGAGGACCTGATCAATGCCCTGACTGATTCCGAGCTGGAAGAGGTCATGGATGAGATGTATGTCGATGATACCGTTGACGTGCTCGAGGAAATGCCGGCGAACGTTGTCGACCGTCTGCTGATGGTGACGGACGAGGAGACGCGGCAGAAGATCAATATACTTCTGCAGTATCCGGATGACAGTGCAGGAAGTATTATGAATGTGGATTACATCAGCCTCAGGAAAGAAATGACGGTTGCCGATGCAATCCTTAAGATCAGGCAGGTCGGGATCAACAAAGAGACTATCTACACCTGTTATGTCACGGAAAAGAAAAAACTCATCGGTGCCGTCGATGTCAAAGATCTTCTGACAGCAGGTGAATCCAGACTGATAGAAGAGATCATGGATGAAAATGTGCTTTGTGCAAAGACGCTGGATGATAAGGAAGATGTCGCGATTACGATTAAAAAGTACGGCCTTGTTGCGATTCCGATCATCGATCATGAGAACTGCCTTGTCGGTCTGGTAACGGTTGATGACGCGATGTTTGTCCTGCAGGATGAGACCACGGAAGATATCAGTATCATGGCCGGTGTCAGCCCGAATGAAGACTCCTATTTCGGGACTTCCGTATTCAAACATGCAAAGAACAGGACGCTCTGGCTGATGCTGCTGATGCTTTCCGCGACGGTAACCGGGGAGATTCTCGGACATTATGAGGCCGCGATGGCGGTCATGCCCGTGCTGATCACATTTATCCCCATGCTCATGGGAACCGGCGGTAACTGTGGGTCACAGAGCTCGACGCTGATCATACGCGGGCTTGCGGTCGGCGAGATTCAATTCAAAGATATATTCAGGGTCATTTTTAAAGAGATACGTGTGGCCTTTGTTGTAAGCTGCCTTCTGGCTGTTGTAAACGGAATCCGTATCTATATTATGTATGATCAGAACCTGACGCTTGCGTTTGCGCTGGGACTGACGATGATGGCAGTTGTTGTTATGGCAAAATGCATCGGCTGCACCCTGCCCCTCCTGGCAAAGAAACTGGGGCTGGACCCGGCCATCATGGCGGCCCCGCTTATCACGACGATACTGGATACCTGTACGATTCTTGTTTATTTTAACATTGTAACGGCGGTTTTCCACCTGTAAGGGAAGAATCCCGCTGAGATATAGCAGAAATTGGAGTTAATATTCACGGGGCCGTGCACCGCGCTGCACGGCATCCGAGCCAATAAAGTGATGGCTTCGAGCATCTGGTTCTTCGCCTTTAGGCGACTTAAAATGAACCAGATGCCGTTACTATGCATGGCCTCTGGCCGTGAATAGTAACGAATTGGAGATTGTACTTAAAAATGCACATGCAATCTACTTGTATACAAAATTTCTTTGCGTTATAATGAAAGAAGTGAGAAAAAATGAAAGGTGGCTTTAAATCATGGGATTTATTGATGAAATCAAGGCAAGAGCAAAGGCTGATAAGAAGACGATTGTACTTCCGGAAACAGAAGACGCAAGAACTTACAAGGCTGCAGAAGCAGTTTTGAAGGAGGGGACCGCTGACCTGATCCTCGTGGGAAGTAAGGAAGAGATCGAGAAGAACGGCGCAGGATATGATATTTCCGGCGCAACGGTTGTAGACCCTGCCACAAGCGACAAGACAGATGCTTATATCGCGAAACTGGTAGAACTCAGACAGAAAAAGGGAATGACAGAGGAGCAGGCAAGAGAAATCCTTCTGACAAATTACCTGTACTATGGTGTTATGATGGTGAAGATGGGGGATGCAGACGGAATGGTATCCGGTGCGTGCCACTCCACGGCAGATACGCTCCGCCCATGCCTGCAGATCCTGAAGACAAAACCCGGAACTAAACTGGTTTCCGCATTCTTCGTAATGGTAGTGCCAGATTGTGATATGGGGGCAGACGGAACATTTATCTTCGGAGATTCCGGTCTGGAGCAGAACCCGGATCCGGAGAAGCTTGCAAATATCGCAGTTTCTTCCGCAGAGTCTTTCAGAACACTGACAGGAAAAGAACCTATCGTAGCAATGCTTTCACACTCTACAAAAGGAAGTGCAAAGCATGCGGATGTGGATAAAGTAGTTGAGGCAACCCAGATTGCAAAAGCACTGGCACCGGAATTAAAGCTTGACGGAGAACTGCAGCTGGATGCAGCGATCGTACCTTCTGTTGGGGAATCCAAGGCTCCGGGAAGCCCGGTTGCAGGACATGCCAACGTATTGATCTTCCCGGATCTGGATGCCGGAAATATTGGGTACAAGCTGGTTCAGAGACTGGCAAAAGCAGAAGCGTACGGACCTCTTACACAGGGAATCGCAGCTCCTGTTAATGATTTATCACGTGGCTGCAGCGCTGAAGACATCGAAGGCGTTGTCGCAATCACAGCAGTGCAGGCACAGGCACAGTAAATCATCAGGTTATGTTTAAGAGAGGCAGATGCCGCTGCGGACGCCCGAAGCGTGCAGGCAGCATCAACGATGCCCCTTATATATACAATTTCAGGAGGGTAAAGAAAATGAATGTATTAGTAATCAACTGTGGAAGTTCTTCTTTAAAATTCCAGTTAATCAACTCTGAATCAGAAGAAGTACTTGCAAAAGGTCTCTGCGAAAGAATCGGAATTGATGGCAGCCTTACTTATCAGCCTGCCGGCGGAGAGAAAGTAAAAACTGCAAAGGACATGCCTACCCATACAGAGGCAATCCAGTTTGTAATCGATGCGCTGACAGATGAAGCGACAGGCGTGGTAAAGAGTCTGGACGAGATCGGCGCTGTCGGGCACCGTCTGGTACACGGCGGAGAGAAGTTTGCATCTTCCGTTATCATCACAGAAGAAGTTAAGAAAGCAGTAGAAGAGTGTAATGACCTTGCACCTCTGCACAATCCTGCCAACTTAATCGGTGTAAACGCATGTGAGAAGCTGATGCCGAACACACCTATGGTTGCAGTATTTGACACCGCATTTCATCAGACCATGCCGGAGAAAGCATACATGTACGGACTTCCGTATGCTTACTATGAGAAATATAAAGTTAGACGTTACGGCTTCCACGGAACAAGCCACAGCTATGTTTCCAAAAGAGCTGCAGAGATTCTTGGCAAGCCATACGATGCTACGAAGACAATTGTCTGCCACCTTGGAAACGGTGCAAGCGTATGTGCAGTCCTGAACGGGAAATCTGTCGATACATCAATGGGATTAACACCACTTGAAGGTCTTGTAATGGGAACACGTTCCGGAGATATCGACCCGGCCATTCTGGAATTTATCGCAAAGAAGGAGGATCTGGATATCGAAGGACTGATGAAGGTCCTGAATAAAGAGTCCGGCGTATACGGACTTTCAAACGGACTCTCCAGTGATTTCCGTGACCTCTGCGCTGCAGAAGAAGACGGCAACCAGCAGGCAAAGGTAGCTCTTGAAGTATTTGCCTACAGAGTTGCAAAATACGTAGGAAGCTATGTGGCAGCCATGAACGGTGTAGACAACATCGTCTTCACAGCCGGAATCGGTGAGAACGACGGCGCAATCCGTGCAGAAGTATGTAAATATCTCCAGTTCCTTGGAATAGAGATCAATAAAGAAGCAAACGCAGCAAGAGGAGAGGAAGTCATCATCTCCACTCCGGATTCAAAAGTAAATGTACTCGTAATCCCTACAAACGAAGAACTGGCAATCGCAAGAGAGACAGTAGCACTCGTAAAATAAGTCTGTCAGGGAAATCAAAGAGTTCCATAAAAGTGAGCGGGTCATAAATCCGCTCACTTGCTTTGTCAGAATATTCTGAATATGGACCGCAAAGGGGTCAGACCCCTTTGAAAGATGATATTTATGCCAGAATCTGTATTTTTCTTGTTGACAAACTATTTTTACATGATATAATAATTTAGGTATGAATAGGAGTTATGAAGATGTTAATTAACCTATCAGACGTTCTGTCAGAACAGCACAAGACAGTTGAAGAGACAGTGCCGCTCAATCTGGAGTCGATGGATTTAAAGTCCGGGTCATATCCGATTGTCAGTAAGGAACCTGTACACGTTGTCGTTTCACATGTGAAGGACAAGGAATTACAGATCAAGGCCGAGAGCAAGGTGTGTGTAATCATTCCCTGTGACCGCTGCCTGGAGGATGTAAAGCAGGAGATTGTACTGGATTTTACCAAGCATGTGGATCTCAACATTCCAGACGCTGATCTGCCGGAAGGATTAGATGAATCAAATTTCATTGACGGATATCATCTTGACGTGGACAAATTGCTCTTTAATGAGATATTGATAGGATGGCCGACGAAAGTTCTATGCAGGGAAGACTGTAAAGGCATTTGCAACGTTTGTGGTCAGAACCTAAATCTGGGGACCTGTAACTGTGAAGACACAGGACTTGACCCGAGAATGTCAGTTGTCCGTGATTTGTTTAAGAATTTTAAGGAGGTGTAACCTATGTCTATCTGTCCAAAGAATAAATCTTCTAAAGCTAGAAGAGATAAGAGAAGAGCTAACTGGAAGATGAGTGCTCCGAACCTTGTGAAATGCAGCAAGTGTGGAGAACTTATGATGCCTCACAGAGTATGCAAAGCTTGTGGCTCTTACAACAAAAAAGAAATCATTTCTGTTGACTAATGAAGACAGGACAAGGCTTTCCGGGAGACCGGGAAGCCTTTTTTCGTGGGTTTACACCAAATTACCGAGGATCAGGTACTGCCGGATAAGAATAGCCTGTTTTGTCTATATTGTATAAAAATGTAACATAGTCTTTGTGTTTATTGTAGAAAATACAAATACCCCTTGCATTCTTAAATCAGGCATGGTAGTATTTAGACATAAAATGAATCGATTCATATTTAGAGAAACCCAGTAAATTAAAGGAATAAATCACACTTTTGTGAATTGATTTTATTCCATCATTTCCAAAACGAAGGAGGAAAAGGAATGAAAAAATTTGTGGTGTTAATTTTAACGGTATGTATGGTATTTTCACTTGCTGCCTGCGGAGGAAGTAAAGACAGTGACAGTAAAACCGACAGTGGGGACAGTAAGACGGAAGATACTGTTGATAAGAAGACAATTGCACTTGTACCTCCGGCAATGATTTCTCCTTATTATAAGTCCGTAATTTCAGGCGCTCAGGAGGCTTGTGACGATCTGGGATATGAATTGAAAACACTGGCCCCGGAATCTGAATCAGATTATGCGGCACAGGTTCAGATAGTTGAAGATATGATTACACAGAAGGTTGACGGTATCATTCTCTGTGCGATTAACAGTGATGCGATTGTGGCAGCAGTAAAGAAGGCAAACGAGGCTGACATCCCGGTGATTATGTTTAATACACAGAATGAACTGGCTGGCGGAGAAGTTGCATGCTATGTAAGATATGACCAGTATGAAGCGGGCGGAAAAGTATGTGATTTCGTGGCAGAACAGTTTGGGGACAAGTTAAAGGTTGCGATTGTAGAAGGACTTCCATCTGACCATACAACAGAGAGAATGGGCGGGTTTGTAGATAAGGCAAAGGAGAAATACCCTGACATTGAAGTCGTTGCAAGCCAGGCCGGCGACTGGGAACGTGAAAAAGGAATGAATGCCGCAGCAAATATGCTTCAGGCAAATAAGGATATTAATGTAATCTTCGCTTTATGCGACGAGATGGGCCTTGGAGCAGTACAGGCAGTCAAAGAGGCCGGATCTGACGCAAAAGTAGTAAGTTTTGACGGTAACCCGAATGCAGTGGCAAGTATTCAGGCGGGTGAGCTTGTATCAACAGTATCCATCGGAGGACCCGGAACAGGCACGGAGTGCGTGGAAGCACTGCATAAGATCTTTGAAGGAGAGACGGTGGATAAGATTGTAAATGTAGACACTGAGATTGTCTGGAAGGAGAATGCAGACCAGTTCCCGTCAGATGCTGATTAGAACTGCCGGCCGGCAGAGTGCACAGCACGGTCTGAACGGTAACTAAATATCAGCCACAGTAAAGGGACAATAGGTTTTAAGGGGCTGCCGGTACGCAATCAGATATGTTCAATCTGCGCTGCGGTGTATATCCGGAAGGAATACAGTATCAGCCGCCCCTTCCCTGAGCGTGTATGATAAATCATCGGTATACATGATTTATCATACATGCTCTAAGACAAGTCAGGAGGAAGCAAATGGCAGATCAATATATTTTGAAAATGTCAGACATTACAAAACGTTTCCCCGGAGTACTGGCACTGGACCATGTGAGCCTTCGTGTAAAGAAAGGGGAGGTACACGCTCTGCTGGGTGAAAACGGAGCGGGGAAATCTACACTGATGAAGATCCTTTCAGGTGCATACGTGAAGGATGAAGGTGAGATAGAAGTATTCTCACAGAAGTCGGAGCTGGGGAATCCGAAGGCGGCCGAAGATTTAGGAATCAGTATTATTTATCAGGAACTGAATCTAATCCCTACGCTGACCGTAGCGGAAAATATATTTCTCGGATGCTATAAGATGAGTAATCCGGTGAAAGTGAACTGGAAAGCGGTTTATCAGGAAGCGGACAGATTACTGGAAGATCTGGGGGTAGATGTAAAGAGCACGGATTACATAAGGGATCTGGGCATTGCAAAGCAGCAGATGGTAGAAGTTGCAAAAGCACTTTCTAAAGATGCGAAAATCATCATCATGGACGAACCTACGGCTCCTTTGACAGAGCGGGAAACGAAAAATTTGTTCCGCATCGTGAAAAAGCTGAAGGAAGAACAGGTCTCTATCATTTATATATCCCACAGGCTGGAAGAAGTAATGGAAATCTGCGACCGGGCTACAGTTATGCGGGACGGGTGTACGATAAAAGAACTGGATATTGCAAACGTCACGATGGATGAGATTATCCGTCTGATGGTAGGCCGGGAACTGAAAGAGAAATTTCCAAGGATTGAGAAACAAATCGGAGATGAAGTCATACGGGTGGAGAATCTGTGTGCAGGTTCCAGAGTGCAGAATGTCAGTTTCTCTGTAAGGGCGGGAGAGGTGCTCTGTGTGGGAGGACTGGTCGGCGCGGGACGGACAGAAACAGTCCGGGCGGTTTTTGGCCTGGATGCCAGGACAGACGGGCGTATATATATTGACGGCAAGGAATGCAATATCCGGAATCCGAAGGATGCGATCAGCGCGGGGATCGGGTACGTGACAGAAGACAGGAAAGGCGAAGGACTGATCCTGAAACTGGGGGTAGGCGAGAACGTGACGCTGGCCGCACTGGATGCATTCAAAACGGGGATACATCTGAATTTAAGCAAAGAGAAGAACACCGTAAAAGAGTATGTCAGTAAACTAAATATCAAAACTCCGTCTGTTTATCAGAAAGTGGAGAACCTTTCGGGAGGGAACCAGCAGAAAGTCGTTCTGGCAAAATGGCTCCTTTCCAAATGCCGGGTGCTGATACTGGATGAACCGACCCGCGGAATAGACGTAGGTGCGAAAATAGAAGTTTACAGTCTCATTAATGAGCTGGCAAAGGAAGGAAAGGCGATTCTTGTTATTACATCCGAGATTCCGGAACTGCTTGGTATCTGTGACCGTGTCGTTGTCATGGCAAGAGGAAAGGTGAGTGGTTCCCTGAGCAGAGAAGAGGCAGACCAGGAATCCGTTATGACACTGGCGGTCGGAGCAGAGGAAAGGGGAAAACAGCATGAAGCTTAAAGGAAAAGAAAGAAAAGGGACAAGTTATCTGGGGATTTTGATTGCACTGGTGGCACTATGCGTAGTACTTACGTTTGCCAGCGACAGCTTTCTTACGGCGTCCAACCTTCTGAATGTCTCCCAGCAGATATCCACAAACTTCCTGATTGCCATCGGGATGACGTTCATCATTCTGCTTGGCGGGATTGACCTTTCGGTAGGCTCCATCATAGCAGTTACAGGACTTATGATGGGACTGATGATGAAGAACTGGAATATGCCTGTGATCTTAAGCCTTCTGCTTGGCGTCGCATTTGCCTCGGCAGTCGGACTCGTGACAGGACTATTGATCACCGGGTTTGAGCTGCCTCCGTTCATTGCAACCCTGGGCATGATGTCAATCGCCAGAGGGGCGGCATACACCATTACAGAGGGACAGCCGATTTATACCTTCCCGAAGGGATTTCTGGCTATTACAGGACGGTACGGCGGGATACCGGTTTTTACCATTCTGATTATGGTGGTTATGTTCGCAGTCGCGGCATATGTGCTGAAATATACAAAGTACGGCCGCTACATTTATGCAATCGGCGGCAATGAAAACTGTGCAAAGCTTTCCGGCATAAATGTGAAAAAAATCAAATGCATCGCCTATGTAATCAGCGGCTTCTGCTGTGGTGTTGCGGCAATCGTACTGACCTCCAGGCTGGATTCGGCGGTACCGACCAATGCAGACGGTGCGGAGCTGGATGCCATCGCGGCAGTCGTAATCGGCGGGACATCCATGACAGGCGGGGAAGGGACACTCGTAGGCACAA
The DNA here is from genome assembly GCF_003479085.1 of Clostridium sp. AF19-22AC. Lineage (NCBI taxonomy): Bacteria > Bacillati > Bacillota > Clostridia > Eubacteriales > Clostridiaceae > Clostridium > Clostridium sp. AF19-22AC. Next base: position 26,579 of record NZ_QUGN01000002.1, read on the forward strand.
TCATTGGCACCATGATCATCGGCGTGGTTGCCAACGGGCTGAACCTTTTGAATGTACCGCAGGGAGCACAGAGAATGGTGAAAGGCGGCATTATTGTGCTGGCCGTTATTGTAGACGTAATAAGAAGAAAGCGGAGCCAGAAGGCCTGATACAGGAGGAGATAATATGGGCAGAGGTATGGGGCATAAGAAATGGTGCATCCCCGACTTATATATGAAAGAAAAAGGGGACAGGCCGACCCCCTCACATGAAAGCATTACACTGCTGAACACGGGAGACGGGCCATGTGAGGTATGTATAGACTTATTATTTGACAATGGAAGAGAGCCCGCAAGGCTGGACGGGATTCTGGTAGCACCCATGTCGGCGCGTCATATCCGTATGGACCAGTTGGAAGAGTGGAATCTGACAGTGCCTGTATCGACCTGCTACAGTGCGGTTCTGACAAGCAGTGACAATATTGTTGCGGAATATGCAAGATTTAACTGGATTGACGGTGCTGCCCAGTCATTTGCGGTGATTCCGTATTTTGAAGATTAAGATTCCTGTGCACGCCCGCAGGGCAGGGGGTGAACAGGAATACATAAAGAGAAACGGCGGCATGAAAAGGAGGGCGAGACGATGGAAGAAAAAAGAGTAGCAGTTGTAACCGGGGGAACCCGCGGAATGGGGCAGGCGATCAGTATTGAGCTTGCAAGGCGGGGGAATATTGTATGTGCAGTATACAGGTCCCATGAAGAGAGCGCGCAAAAGACACTGGAAAGCCTCAAAGCATTTGAACCGGAAAGCGGTATTTACAAGGCGGATGTTTCAAAGGAAGAAGAAGTAAAACAGCTGATAAAAAAGATCGGGGAGAAGTTTGGACGGATTGATATTCTGGTGAACAATGCGGGGATCTTTGATTTCTGCTTTATAGATGAAATGGATTCTGCTTATCTGGACAGGGTGCTGGATACGAATTTTAAAAGCCAGTTTTATATGCTTAAGAGTGTATCGGAATATATGAAGAAAAATAACTACGGGAGAGTTGCCAATGCGTCCTCAATCTCAGGACATTTTGCAGACTGCGGGCTTGCGGCATATGCGGCAAGCAAGGCAGGGGTGGACATGCTTACAAAAATAAGCGCGGCAGAGCTTGGACCGTACCATATCAGCGTCAATGCATATGCTCCCGGGATTATCCACACAGACATGACAGACGCCATGATACAGGAACGGGGGGAAGAACAGGTGAAGGACCTGTGTCTTAACCGTTTCGGGACAGGCGAAGATGTGGCTGCGCTGGTCGGTTTTTTAACTTCACCGGAGGGTGGATATGTGACAGGCGAGATCATCGGGATCGACGGGGGGATGTTTAAGGTACAGAATACATATCTGGCATATGAACATGCAAAGAGAATGGAGGAGGCCAAATGAAAGGAAATATGAAAGCATTAGTATCCTACGCGCCATATGATAACAGGCTGGAAGAAACCGGCATCCCGTCGGCGGGACCCGGTGAGCTCGTTTTGAAGGTCCTTGGCTGCGGAATCTGTGCAGGGGATGTGAAATCTTACCACGGGGGGATCAGAATCTGGGGGACGAGTGAAGAAAACCGTTACATCGAGGCTCCAGTAACAGGCGGGCATGAATTTTTTGGCGAGGTCGCAGAGGCAGGGGAAGGCATGGACGCATATAAGACCGGAGACAGGGTATGTGCGGAACAGATTGCCCCGTGCGGCGAATGTGATTTCTGCAGACAGGGAAAATACTGGATGTGTACCGGTTCGGCGGTATATGGGTTCAAACAGCATATCCAGGGAGGTTTTGCCGAGTATATCAAACTGCATAAAAATAGTATTATACATAGAATCCCGGATACATTTACGAATGAGCAGGCAGTCCTGATTGAACCGATTGCCTGCGGGATGCATGCGGTCGAACTTGCGGATATCAGACATGATGATGTCGTGGTAATTGCAGGCCTCGGCGCTATCGGAACCTCTATGGTAAACCTTGCCAGACTCTGCCTGCCAAAGATGGTGATCGGAATCGATATAAAAGAATTCCGTCTGGATATGGGCAGAAAATATGGCGCAGATTATGTACTGAATCCGGCAGAATGCAATGTGGCCGAAGAAATACACAGGCTCACAGGTGGGGATGGGTGTGATGTATATATAGAAGCATCAGGAAGCCCCAGAAGTGTATCACAGGGACTGGAATCACTGAAAAATCATGGCAGGTATGTGCAGATGGGCGTATTTGCGGAGGAAGTAAAAGCAGACTGGAATGTAATCGGGGATGGAAAGGAACTGAGCATCAGGGGCTCCCACCTGTCTGCGCTTACCTTTCATTCAGTCATAGAAGGGATTGAGAGCGGCCTGATAAAAACAGACGGGCTAATCTCTCATTCCTTTGAACTGAAAGACTGGGAAAAGGCATTTCGTACGGCAGAGGAAGAGCCGGCAGCAATGAAGGTTATGCTGGTTCCTTAGCCAAAAGGACGAAGGAGGGGAAGAAAAAAATCACATCTGATGAAAAAATCAAAGATTTCTGGTATAATATAACAAGCTATCCATGCGGGGTAAAACAAGGCGTGGTCATCGATTTTCTACAGCCGGGCGGCATAATTTATATCGATGGGAAAGGAAATACTTGTGGCGGTTATAAAAGATGTTGCAAAATTAGCCGGAGTTTCAGTTGGGACAGTTTCCAAATACCTGAATACACCGGAGCTATTAAGAGAAGATAAAAGGGAAGCTGTTGAGGATGCGATTCAAAAGCTGAACTACAGACCCAATTTATTTGCCAGAAATTTAAGAGTACAGGATTCAAAGACAATTGCGGTTATTGCGCAGGAGATACGGAATCCATTTCATGCGGCACTGTTCAATACAATCAGGAAGGAGGCAATGAAGTACAATTATTCCGTTGTGCTGTACTCTATTAATGATGTGAACGGGAACATTGACACCCTGTTTGAATCACTGCCCCTCCACTATTTCAGCGGGCTGGTTTTGTGCTACTTTCATGATATGGAACAGTCGATCGCCTTTGCAAAAAGGCATGACAAAGTACCGATGGTCATTATGAGTAATTCAGACCGGTATTTTAATGAGTATGACTCTGCGAAGATCATCCATGCAGATTTTACTCTCGGGATTGAAAAAATATGTGAATATCTAATCAGCCGGGGCAATAAGAACATAGCCTACATAGGCTGCAAGACGAAGGATACGGCCCACGAGCCGAAGCTGAAAGGCTTTCTTATGACAATGGAAAAATATGGCCTGAAGCCCCACAGCATCACGAGACTCGAGAAAGAATATACAATGGAGACCGGGTATGAGTCCGCCGGACAGATTCTAAAGTGCGATACTTTGCCGGACGCTATTTTAAGCGATACAGACATCATGGCGGTAGGTGCCCTGAACTGCCTGAGGGATCATAATATCAAAGTGCCGGATGACCTGATGCTGGCCTCCTGTGACAATATTGAATTTGCCAGGTACTGCTGTCCAAGACTGACGACCGTGAATGTCCCCATAGAAGCAATGAGCATAAAAGCGGTAGAGCTCCTTGTGGCCCAGATGGAGGACAAACCCCACCTAAGCACAGGCACTTCCTTCGAGCTGGAGCTGATCATCCGGGAGTCTACAAAATAAAATATCAAAGAGGAATCTGCGGCCCCCGGCCTTTCACTTGCTGATTGGCCGGGGGCCTTCTTGTCACAAGCCTGTTACAAGTTCGTCCTATAATTCCCAATTTGTTATTGATTTTTGGATTGAGGTTTAGTAGAATGAATGCAGTAGCGTTAGGAGGAATAGAAATGTCTGATATTACAAGAGTTGCCCTGGATGCAATGGGCGGCGATAATGCACCGGGAGAGATGATCAAGGGTGCGGTGGAAGCCGTGAAGCAAAGGGGCGATATCAAGATCCTGTTGACAGGGCAGGAAGAACTGCTGAAGAAGACGTTATCAGAGTACACATATCCGTCAGACCAGATTGAGATTATAAATGCATCTGAAGTAATCGAGACTGCCGAACCACCTGTTGTGGCGATTCGCAGGAAGAAAGATTCTTCCATTGTGGTAGCTATGAATCTGGTGAAAAAAGGAGAAGCTGATGCGTTCGTATCTGCAGGAAGCTCCGGGGCGATTCTGGTCGGCGGCCAGGTGATCGTCGGAAGAATCAAGGGGGTGGAGAGACCGCCGCTGGCGCCGCTGATTCCCACAGCCAGAGGTGTATCTTTACTGGTAGACTGCGGTGCGAATGTAGATGCAAGGCCTTCACACCTTGTGCAGTTCGCAAAGATGGGTTCCATCTATATGGAGAATGTCATAGGGAAGAAGAACCCGACCGTAGGAATCGTGAATATCGGTGCGGAAGAAGAAAAAGGAAACGCACTGGTCAAGGAGACATTCCCCCTGCTGAAGGAATGCAGCGACATTAACTTTGTGGGAAGCGTGGAGGCCAGGGATATTCCGGCAGGAGCCGTAGACGTTGTCGTGTGCGAGGCTTTTGTGGGTAATGTAATCCTGAAGCTGTATGAAGGCGTGGGAGGTACACTGATCAGCAAGATTAAGGCCGGCATGATGACATCACTTAGGACCAAGATCGGGGCACTTCTCGTCAAACCGGCGCTGAAAAGCACACTGAAGGACTTCGATGCCAGTGAGTACGGCGGAGCGCCGCTTCTGGGATTGAACGGGCTGGTTGTCAAGACACATGGAAGTTCTACTTCGAAAGAAGTATGCAATTCAATTATCCAATGCGTGACATTCAAGGAACAACGGATCAATGAAAAGATCAGAGACGTAGTATCCAAAACGCAGGAAGAAAAAAAAGAAGACTAATGTAACAAAGAAAGGGAAGAGGACAATGGAATTTGAAAAATTACAGGAAATTATTGCAGACGTATTAAACGTACAGAAGGATGATATCAATCTGGAGACGACATTTGTGGATGATTTGGGAGCAGATTCATTAGACATTTTCCAGATAATCATGGGGATTGAAGAAGAATTCGACATTGAGATTGACAATGACGAGGCAGAGAAGATTGCGACAGTAGGTGATGCGGTTTATCAGATTAGAAAGGCTGTAGAATAATAGGTTACTTATGAAAAAGCCCCCTATGGGCTTTTTCATTTTAACTGGATTGATAAAAAGAAGGAGGGCAGTAAGCCGGCTTAAGTGCGGACATGCTTTCCGGAAGGTGGGGGTTATGAGCGATCGTTTAAAAGAACTCGAGAAGAAAATAGGATATAAATTTCAGGATTTTTCTCTGCTTAGGCGTGCAATGATGCACAGCTCCTATACAAATGAGAAGCATCTGGAAAAGTACCATTGTAATGAACGCCTGGAATTTCTCGGAGATGCAGTGCTGGAACTTGTTTCCAGTGAATTTTTATTTTTAGAGTCACCCAAGGTGTCAGAAGGGGAACTTACGAAGACACGGGCAAGCATGGTATGTGAACCTGCGCTCGCTTTCTGTGCACGCGATATCGATCTGGGAAGTTATCTGCTGCTCGGAAAAGGAGAAGAGGCGACCGGCGGGAGAAAGCGTGATTCCATCACGTCAGATGCATTGGAAGCCCTGATCGGGGCGATCTATCTGGACGGTGGTTTTACTAATGCAAAAGAGTTTATCCATCGCTTTATACTGACGGATTTAGAGGATAAGAAGCTCTTTTTTGATAGCAAGACTATTTTGCAGGAGATCGTACAGGCAAAGATGGAAGGCGCTATTTCATACCATTTGGTAAAGGAAGAAGGGCCGGACCATAATAAGTCCTTCTTCGTAGAAGTACTGATCGGTGAAAAAGGGTTCGGAATCGGGGAAGGCAGAACCAAAAAAGCCGCAGAACAGGAGGCCGCATATAAGGCAATTCTGGAAATTAGAAAATAAAGCAGGTGTTATATGTATTTAAAGAGCATAGAGGTACAGGGCTTTAAGTCTTTTGCCAATAAAATTAAATTCGAATTCCACAACGGGATCACCGGTATCGTGGGCCCGAACGGCAGCGGGAAGAGCAATGTTGCCGATGCAGTGCGGTGGGTTCTCGGAGAACAGCGTGTGAAGCAGCTTCGCGGCGGCACGATGCAGGATGTCATATTCTCCGGAACAGAGAACAGAAAACCGCTCAGCTATGCATCCGTTGCCATTACACTGGACAATTCGGATCACCAGCTGCCCGTGGAGTACGGGGAAGTGACAGTCACCAGAAAGCTGTACCGCTCCGGGGAGAGTGAATATCTTATTAACGGTGCAGGATGCAGGCTGAAAGATATCAACGAGATGTTTTACGACACCGGGATCGGGAAAGAAGGGTATTCTATCATCGGTCAGGGACAGATTGATAAAATTCTGAGTGGAAAGCCGGAAGAACGCCGTGAATTATTTGATGAGGCGGCCGGAATCGTGAAGTTTAAACGGCGTAAGAATCTTTCTTTAAAGAAACTGGAGGATGAACGACTGAATCTGACCCGTGTCAACGACATCCTCTCAGAGCTGGAAAAACAGATCGGGCCTTTAAAGAGGCAGTCAGAGGTGGCAAGAGAGTATCTGAAGAAAAAGGAAGAACTGAAGACTTATGATATTAATATGTTCCTGCTGGAAACGGAACGTATCAGGGACCAGATCAGAGAACTGGACGATAAGCTTAAGATTGCCGGCGATGAACTAGAGGAGACAAGCGTCAAGTATGAAAATATGAAGACGGAATATGAGGCCATCGAGGAAGAAGTGGACGAGATTGATTTTTCGATCGAAAAGGCGAAGGGCCAGCTCAATGAGACCACCCTTTTAAAGCAGCAGCTGGAAGGCCAGATCAATGTCCTGAAGGAACAGATTAACACGGTCCGCATGAATGACGAGCATTACGATAACCGCCTGAATACCATTCGTGTGGAGATCGATACAAGACAGGCACAGCAGGAAGAGCTTCTAAAAGAACAGGCCGCCGTAAAGGCAAAGCTTGCGGAGGTGACCAGAAGTGACACAGAGGCCAAAGAAGCCCTGATCGATATCCAGACGCGTATTGCGTCTCGGACGGCGGAGGCGGAACAGAGCAAGGCCGAGATCATGGAGCTCTTGAACAGCAGGGCATCTACAAAGGCAAAGATCCAGCATTATGATACCACTCAGGAACAGATTACAACGAGGAAGGCCGAGCTGGGGAGAAAGATCATAGAAGTGTCTTCTGAAGCGGAAAAGCAGAATGCAGTGCTTGCCTCATATGAGAATGAGCTGAGGCAGATATCAGAGGAAATCAACGGATATACGGCACAGGTCAATGAAAATGAGCAGGAGATTGAGACACTCCAGAAAGTCCTGTCAGAGAAGCAGGAACAGCTGCGCATCGGACAGACTGCATATCACAGGGAATCATCGAGACTGGAGTCTCTAAAGAATATCACGGAGCGGTACGATGGTTACGGCAACAGTATCCGTAAAGTGATGGGCAATAAGGACCGGGAAAAGGGCCTGATTGGTGTTGTTGCGGATATCATCAAGGTTGATAAGGAATATGAGATTGCCATTGAGACCGCGTTAGGCGGAAATATCCAGAACATCGTGACAGATAATGAGGAGACTGCGAAACGTATGATCTCCTACCTGAAACAGAATAAGTTCGGGCGTGCCACTTTTCTGCCGCTCACAAGCATGCACAGCGGCGGGGGACTGCGCCAGCCGGAGGTGTTAAAAGAACCAGGGGTAGTGGGGCTTGCCAATACACTGGTACATGTGGAGGCGCAGTTCCAGGGGCTGGCCGACCAGCTTTTAGGAAGAACAATCGTCGTGGAAAACATTGATCATGGGGTGCAGCTCGCCAGAAAGTACAGGCAGTCCCTGCGCCTTGTGACACTGGAAGGGGAACTGATTAATCCGGGCGGTTCCATGACAGGAGGAGCTTTCAAGAATTCCAGCAACCTTTTGAGCAGGCGGCGCGAGATCGAAGAGTTCGAGCAGACGGTCAGAATGCTGAAGAAGGATATGGACGACTGCGAGAAGGCAGTCAACGAGGTGAAGGCAAAGCGTGCCGCGTGCTACAGCGTCATTGACGAGATCCAGCAGAAGCTGAGGAAGGCATCCGTAGTCGAGAACACCGCTAAGATGAATCTGGAGCAGGTGATTACAAGACAGAAAGAGGCGAAGGACCGCTATGACAGCTACCTGAGGGAACAGGAGACACTGGAGCAGCGCCTTCAGGAGATTCTGGACAATGAGGATTCCATCCAGATGGAACTGGAAGCTTCGGAAGCACTGGAAAAAGAACTGAATGAAAAGATTGAAAAACTGCAGAAAAATCTGGAAACAGATAAGGTGCAGGAGTCTATACAGTTAAAGCGTTCAGAGGAAGTACATCTGGCGCTTGCCAGCCTGGAGCAGCAGAATGTGTTTATCCATGAGAACACGAGCCGTATCAAAGAGGAAATCGAGAAGTTTGAAGCAGAGCTGAAAGAACTGGATATCAACAAAGGGAATGCGTCAGAAGAGATTCAGGAAAAAGAAAATAAAATACAGGACCTTAAGGATACGATAGAGCAGTCAAAGGAACTGTTTGCAGAGATTGATACGGAGATTAAGAGCCAGGTGGCGAAGAGAGACGAACTGAACCAGAAGCATAAAGCATTTCTTGGAAAAAGAGAGGAACTCTCCAGACATATGTCAGAACTGGACAAGGAGTGTTTCCGCCTCAACAGCCGGAAAGAGTCTTATGAGGAGGCATCGGAAAAGCAGATTAACTACATGTGGGAGGAATATGAGATCACCTATAATCATGCACTGGATCTGCGGAACGAAAACCTGACGGACCTCGCCTATATGAAACGCCAGATCCAGAACTTAAAAGGAGATATAAAAAAGCTGGGCGATGTCAATGTCAATGCTATCGAGGATTACAAGAATGTCTCAGAACGTTTTGAATTCCTGAAAGGACAGCATGACGATCTGATCGAGGCAGAGGCCACACTGATCAAGATCATCGAGGAGCTGGATGCGGCGATGCGTAAGCAGTTTGAAGAACAGTTTGCACTGATCTCAAAAGAATTTGACAGCGTATTCAAGCAGCTCTTCGGAGGCGGAAAGGGTACACTGGAGCTGATGGAGGATGAAGATATCCTGGAGGCGGGGATCCGGATCATCGCACAGCCGCCGGGGAAAAAACTACAGAATATGATGCAGCTGTCCGGCGGGGAGAAGGCACTGACGGCTATTTCACTGCTGTTTGCCATCCAGAACCTGAAGCCTTCCCCATTCTGCCTTCTGGATGAGATTGAGGCGGCGCTGGATGACAGCAATGTAACCCGCTTTGCCCAGTATCTGCATAAGCTGACAAAGAATACACAGTTTATCGTAATCACGCACAGAAGGGGCACCATGACCGCGGCAGACAGACTCTACGGTATTACCATGCAGGAGAAAGGGGTTTCCACCCTTGTATCCGTAGACCTGTTGGAGAATGAACTGGATAAATAAGAATGGAGGAGTAAGATGGAAGAAAAACAAGGCTTTTTTAAACGGCTTGTGTCCGGCCTGACAAAGACGAGAGACAATATTGTATCCGGCATGGACAGTATTTTCCACGGCTTTTCGAAAATAGATGACGACTTCTATGAGGAACTGGAAGAGACCCTTATCATGGGGGACTTAGGCGTGAATACGACGATGGAGATCATAGAAGACCTGAAAGGGAGAGTCCGGGAACAGCATATCAAAGAACCTGTGGAATGCAGGCAGCTTTTGATTGACAGTATCAAGGAACAGATGGATGTAGGCGAGACAGCCTATGAATTCGAAGAAAAGACATCCGTTGTGTTTGTAATCGGCGTCAACGGGGTCGGTAAAACGACGACGATTGGCAAGCTGGCAGGGAAATTCCATGACCAGCATAAAAAGGTGATTCTGGCAGCGGCGGATACATTTCGGGCGGCAGCAGGTGAGCAGCTGAAAGAATGGGCAAACCGCGCAGAGGTGGAGATGATCGGCGGGCAGGAGGGCGCAGACCCGGCATCCGTCGTATATGATGCGGTAGCCGCCGCGAAGGCGAGGGAAGCAGACATACTCCTGTGTGACACAGCAGGAAGGCTCCACAATAAGAAGAATCTGATGGATGAGCTGAGAAAGATCAGCCGTGTGATCGAGAGAGAATATCCCGAGGCATATAAGGAGACACTTGTCGTACTCGATGCCACGACCGGACAGAATGCCCTCGCACAGGCAAAGGAATTCAATGAAGTAGCAGATATAACGGGAGTCATCCTGACAAAGATGGACGGCACGGCAAAAGGCGGAATCGCCGTTGCCATACAGGCCGAGCTCGGTATCCCGGTAAAATATATCGGAGTCGGTGAGACGATTGAGGATTTACAGAAGTTTGATGCAGATGAATTTGTAAATGCATTATTCTACAGCGGGCAAACGGAAGAGGAATAGCCAAAAAGAAAGAAGGGGTAAAATGTTAACGTTAGAGAAGTTTGAAGAAGCAAGTGAACTCGTAAAACAGGTAACCAACCCGACCAAGCTGGTTTTTAGTGATTATCTGAGTGAACTGAGCGGCGGGAAAGTGTATCTGAAGCCAGAAAACATGCAGCACACAGGTGCATATAAGCTGCGCGGCGCGTACTACAAGATCAGCACACTGTCCGAGGAGGACCGGCAAAAGGGGCTGATCACGGCATCAGCCGGCAACCATGCCCAGGGCGTGGCATACGCGGCAAAGAAATACGGCTGTAAGGCAACCATCGTCATGCCCACGGTTACTCCGCTGATTAAGGTGAACCGTACTAAGAGCTATGGCGCCGAAGTTATTCTTTACGGGGACGTTTATGATGATGCCTGTGCTTATGCATATGAACTGGCGGAGAAGGAAGGGTATACGTTTGTACACCCGTTTGACGATCTCGATGTCGCAACAGGGCAGGGAACGATCGCAATGGAGATTGTGCAGGAACTTCCCACAGTAGATTACATCCTTGTCCCGGTCGGAGGGGGCGGACTTATTACAGGCGTGGCCACACTCGCCAAAATGCTGAACCCGAAGATTAAAGTGATCGGCGTGGAGCCGTCTGAGGCTGCCAGCATGACGGCGGCTTTAAAGGCCGGGGAAGTCGTGGAGCTTGAGAGTGCCAATACGATTGCAGACGGTACTGCCGTGAAGGCGGTCGGTGTCCAGAACCTGCCTTACGTACAGGAAAACGTTGACGATATCCTTCTGGTTGACGATGACGAGCTGATTGGCGCCTTCCTCGATATGGTGGAGAATCATAAAATGATCGTGGAAAACTCAGGCCTTTTATCCGTTGCGGCACTTAAGCAGCTGGACTGCAAAGGAAAGAAAGTAGTCTGTATCTTAAGCGGCGGCAACATGGATGTGATTACGATGTCTTCAATCGTGCAGCACGGCCTGATCCAGAGAGACAGGATATTCTCCGTATCTGTCCTGCTTCCGGATAAGCCGGGTGAGCTGGTGAGCGTCGCTTCCACGATTGCAGACCAGCAGGGTAACGTAATCAAACTGGAGCATAATCAGTTTGTAAGCACGAACAGAAACGCGGCTGTGGAATTGAGGATTACAATGGAAGCCTTCGGGACAGAACACAAACATAAAATACTGGATGCACTGGAAGCAAAAGGATTCCGTCCGAAACTAATCAGTGCGAAGTTATATTAATCAGGAGCTGGATATGGAACGTAAAAAGCCGCAGTCAGGGGAAATCTATACACACTTTAAAGGCAGGCAGTACAAGGTGCTGAATGTAGCTATACACACGGAAACGGGGGAAGAACTGGTCATATACGAGGCAATGTACGGCAGCCGGGGAATTTACGCCCGCCCGCTTGCCATGTTTTTAAGCCCTGTTGACAGAGAAAAATATCCCGATGCCGGTCAGAGATACCGGTTCGAACTGGCCGGAAGAGATGAGGGACAGAAAGCAGCTTCTGAAACAGAAGGCGAGGGCAAGAAAGCAGAGCCGTCATTGATTATGCAGTTTTTAGACTGCAGGTCAAATGAAGAAAAACTGAGGTTCCTCTATCAGCACCGTACTGAGGTAAAAGAGTCCTTCCTGACAACGGCAGCAGAGAGTCTCGGCAGTGTTCTGACGGAAAAGACGACAGAACTCAGATACGAAGAACTCATGAGTTATCTACGGATGAAGATCAAATATGAGACAGGCAGATTAAGATAAAAATCAAAGAACCGGATCACTAAATGAGGAAGTGATCCGGTCTTTTTTAAACTCTTTCGGAATTTCTCTTTTTTTCAAGCAGAGCGTGAATCTTATCAGTTGGGTTAAGAACAGCTCCGATCGTTGTATCGTGGTTCAGTGAATCAATAATCAGTGCAAGGAATTTACTCATATCCGCTGTTACGAAATAAGGCTTTTCCTTCACAACCGGAGGCAGATACGTAAGATTTGTTGCGATAACCCGGTCCAGATAGCCTTTTTCATAATACTCATCAAATTTGCCAAACCCTTCGGTAAACAGTCCGAATGTTGTACACACAAAAACACGTCCGGCCTTTCTGTCCTTGAGCTGCTTAGCAACATCCAGCATACTCTCACCGGATGAGATCATATCATCTACAATGATAACATCCTTGCCCTCGACATCATCCCCGAGGAATTCATGGGCAACAATCGGGTTCTTTCCGCCTACGACAGTAGAATAGTCGCGTCGCTTGTAGAACATCCCCATGTCGACACCGAGAATATTAGAAAAGTAGACTGCACGATGCATTGCACCCTCATCGGGGCTGATAATCATCAGGTGCTCCTTGTCTACCTTTAAGTCTGGTACGGAGCGGAATAAAGCCTTCATAAACTGGTAAGGCGGGTTAAAGCTGTCGAATCCATTCAGTGGGATTGCATTTTGCACCCTTGGGTCGTGTGCATCAAAGGTAATGATATTGGATGCCCCCATGTCAATCAGCTCTTTCAGTGCGATTGCACAATCCAAAGACTCTCTTTTCGTGCGCTTATGCTGACGGCTTTCATACATAAATGGCATAATAACGTTAATGCGGCGTGCTTTGCCTGTGGCGGCGGAAATAATTCTTTTCAGGTCCTGGTAATGGTCGTCCGGGGACATGTGGTTAACATGGCCGTTGAGGGTATAGGTCAGGTTATAGTTGCATACATCTGTCATAATGAATAAATCAGTCCCGCGGATAGTTTCTTTGAGAATCCCTTTGGCTTCACCGGAGCCAAAGCGCGGACAGCAGCAGTCTACGAGGTAATTATGGGATTCATAATTGACATAGAGGGGGGAAGGCTTTACTTCACAAATTGTATTTTCGCGGAAAGATACAATATAGTCATTTACCTTTCTCCCCAGTTCTTTACAGCTTTCCATAGCAGCGATCTTAAGCGGCGCGACAGGAAGTGTCTTTTCTAACAGTTCGATGTTTGACATGATTTTCTCCTATGTTCGACGAAATTAAGACCGGAAAATCCCAGTCTCTTACATATAGGTTATATCATTTTTTTTAATGAAATTCAAGCATGGCTTTCGCAGGGGAGGGTTTTATGATATAATAAGGTTACTGTGCGCATAACAGTAAATATGATACAGCAGGAAAATAAGGAGTTAAGAAATATATGAAACATGTACACGTTGTAAGCCAGGTAGAACCGGGGAGCATCGGTGAAGAAATGGGGATCGGGCCCGGGGACAAGCTTCTGGGCATCAACGGCAATGAAATTTCGGACGTATTTGATTATTATTACTATATGGAAGCGGAAGAAGTTCTATTGTTAATAGAGAAACCCGATGGAGAACAGTGGGAGCTGGAGATTGAAAAGGATGAGGATGAAAGTCTGGGACTTCAGTTTGAGCAGAGTCTGATGGATGAGTACCGTTCCTGCAGGAACAAGTGCATGTTCTGCTTTATAGACCAGATGCCGGAAGGAATGCGTGATACCTTGTACTTTAAGGATGATGATTCAAGGCTTTCTTTCCTGCAGGGAAACTATATTACACTGACCAATATGAGTGAGGAAGACGTAGAAAGGATCGTAAAATACCATCTGGAGCCGATTAATATATCATTCCAGACGACGAACCCGGAACTCAGGTGCAGGATGCTCCATAACAGGTTTGCAGGAGATGCACTGAAAAAGGTGGACATCCTGTATCAGGGCGGAATCCAGATGAATGGGCAGATCGTGCTCTGTAAGGGCGTGAATGACAAGGATGAGCTGGAGAGAAGCATCCGTGACCTGACAGGCTACCTGCCGTTTTTACGGAGCGTATCTGTCGTTCCGGTAGGACTGACAAAGTACAGGGATGGCCTGTATCCTTTGGAGCCTTTTACAAAAGAGGACGCAAGGGAAGTTTTAAAAACGATCCATGCGTGGCAGGATAAAGTCTATGAGGAATATGGAATCCATTTTATCCATGCGGGAGACGAATGGTATATTCTGGCCGAAGAGGAACTCCCGGAGGAGCAACGCTATGACGGCTATTTGCAGCTGGAGAATGGCGTGGGAATGCTGCGTCTCTTATTCGATGAATTTGAAGAAGGATTAAAGGCGCTTGAAGGAGATTTGCGAAAAAGAGAGATATCACTTGCAACCGGCAGGCTTGCATACCCATATTTAAAGCGGATGCTGGGAAGACTAAGAGAGAAGTTCCCAAATGTCCTCGTCCGTCTCTATCCGATCGAGAATCATTTCTTCGGGGAGCGCATCACAGTTTCCGGACTGATCACCGGACAGGACCTGACGGAACAGCTGAAAGGGAAGGAACTGGGGGCGGCACTTTTGCTTCCCTGCAACATGCTCCGCATCGGGGAAGAAGTGTTTTTGGATGATTTTACGGTCCAGGATGTGGAGAATGCTTTACAAGTTCCGGTAGATATTGTAAAATCAAGCGGGCAGGATTTCATAAATGCTGTATTGGGCCCGCATACAGATTAAGAAAGGTAGTTATATAATATGAGTAAACCAGTAGTAGCGATTGTAGGAAGGCCGAATGTTGGAAAATCTACACTATTCAATGCTCTGGCAGGAGAGATGATTTCAATTGTCAAAGATACACCTGGAGTGACAAGGGACCGTATTTATGCGGATGTCAGCTGGCTGGACAGAGAGTTCACCCTGATTGACACAGGTGGTATCGAACCGGACAGTAAAGACATTATCCTTGCACAGATGAGGGAACAGGCGCAGATTGCCATTGATACGGCGGATGTTATTATTTTTATTACAGATGTAAGACAGGGGCTGGTAGATTCTGACTCTAAAGTGGCAGATATGCTGAGGAGGTCAGGAAAGCCGGTTGTACTTGTCGTAAATAAGGTAGACAGCTTCAATAAGTTTATGCCGGATGTATACGAGTTTTATAATCTGGGAATCGGGGACCCGGTTCCGGTTTCCGCATCATCACGGCTCGGGCTCGGGGACATGCTGGATGCAGTGGCAGCATATTTCCCAGAGGGGTCAGGAGAAGAGGAGGAAGACGACAGACCGAGGATTGCAATCGTCGGGAAACCGAATGTCGGAAAGTCTTCTATTATTAATAAGCTCTTGGGCGAAAACAGGGTGATTGTCTCTGACATCGCAGGAACTACGAGGGATGCCATTGATACAGACATTGTACACAATGGAAAGGAATATATTTTCATTGATACGGCTGGCCTGCGCAGAAAGAATAAGATCAAAGAGGAACTGGAGCGTTACAGTATCATCCGTACGGTAACGGCGGTTGAACGTGCCGATGTCGTGCTTATGGTGATTGATGCCGAGGAGGGCGTGACAGAACAGGATGCGAAGATCGCGGGAATCGCACATGAACGAGGAAAAGGGATCATTATTGTCGTAAATAAATGGGATGCCATAGAGAAAAATGACAAAACAACGAGAGAGTACGAGTCAAAGATCAGACAGGTCCTGTCTTATCTTTCTTATGCCGAGGTAATGTTCGTGTCTGCAAAGACAGGGCAGAGGCTGACGAAGCTTTACGATGTGATTGATATGGTCATTGAAAACCAGACACTGCGTGTTGCAACGGGAGTCTTAAACGAGATCATGACCGAGGCAGTTGCGATGCAGCAGCCGCCGTCTGACAAGGGAAAGAGGCTGAAGCTGTATTATATTACGCAGGTTTCCGTGAAGCCGCCGACCTTCGTCATCTTTGTGAACGACAAAGAGCTGATGCATTTCTCATACACCAGATATCTGGAAAATAAGATCAGAGAGGCGTTCGGTTTCAGAGGAACATCACTGAAGTTCTTTATCAGGGAAAGAAAGGAAAAGGAGCAATAGTTATGGAACGTTTAGTCTGCCTTGTAATCGGTTATGTCTTCGGTCTTCTGCAGACAGGTTACCTCGTAGGGAAACTGAATCATATCGATATCCGGAAAGAAGGAAGCGGCAATGCCGGTTCGACAAATGCAGTGCGTGTCATGGGATGGAAAGCCGGCCTCATGACATTTGCAGGGGATGTATTGAAGTGCGTTCTGGCAATTTTTCTTGTACGTTATCTGTACCGCGGCAGTGAATATCTGCCGCTCCTTGCCATGTATGCCGGTATGGGCGCAACGCTGGGACATAATTTCCCGTTTTACCTGAAGTTCAAGGGAGGAAAAGGAATTGCTGTTCTTGCCGGCCTGGTCGTATCAACGAATCCGGCTATGGTCCCGATTCCGCTGGCTGCATTTTTAATCGCGGTTATATTTTCGAGATATGTATCCCTCGGGTCACTCCTTGCATCTACGCTGTTTTTTATAGAGGTAGCGACCTTTGGACAGTATGGGATTTTTAAAATGGCAGCTCCGTATCTTTATGAAATGTACATATTAGTCCTGCTTCTCACGATTCTGGCATGGTACCGCCACAAGGAGAATATTAAGCGCCTGCTTGCAGGAGAAGAGAACCGGTTCGGATCAGGAAAAAAGAAGTAGTAAAAGTGGAGTAATAAAACAGATTCATGTGTAAAGGAGAAGAAATTATGGCAAATGTAGGTGTGTTAGGAGCCGGAAGCTGGGGAACAGCACTTTCCGTCCTGCTGTATGAGAATGGACACCAGGTGACTGTATGGTCTATTGATAAGGCTGAAGTGGAGATGCTCACGCTGAAAAGAGAGCATGAGACAAAACTGCCGGGAGTCAGACTGCCGGAGGACCTGATGATTACAAATGATCTTGAGGAAGCAGTAACAGGCAGGGATTTTCTTGTACTTGCGGTGCCATCTCCATTTACGAGGGCTACGGCAAAGAGCATGAGTCCTTATATAAAAGAGGGGCAGATTATTGTGGATGTGGCGAAGGGAATCGAAGAGACTACCCTGATGACACTCTCCCAGCAGATCGAAGAAGAGATCCCACAGGCCGATGTTGCAGTTCTTTCCGGGCCGAGCCATGCCGAGGAAGTGGGAAGAAAGCTTCCGACGACGTGCGTGATCGGTGCGAAAACGAGAAAGACGGCAGAATACCTGCAGTCCATGTTTATTAGCCGTGTATTCCGCGTATACACGAGCCCGGATATCTTAGGGATTGAGCTTGGCGGTTCTTTGAAGAATGTCATTGCCCTGGCAGCAGGAATCGCGGATGGCCTCGGATACGGTGATAATACGAAGGCGGCCCTGATCACCAGGGGGATTGCGGAGATAGCAAGGCTTGGTGTTAAGATGGGCGGTAAGATTGAAACCTTCACCGGTTTGACAGGAATCGGAGATCTGATTGTTACATGTGCCAGCGTCCACAGCCGTAACCGGAAAGCCGGTTATCTGATCGGACAGGGCAGGACAATGGAAGAAGCGATGGAAGAAGTCAAGATGGTCGTAGAAGGTGTTTATTCGGCAAAGGCAGCGGCAAAGCTGGCAAGAAAATACGACGTATCCATGCCGATCGTCGATCAGGTTAATGCAGTCCTCTTCGCGGGCAAGAACCCGGCAGAGGCGGTAGACCAGCTGATGCTCAGGGAACTCAAGAGTGAACATTCGTCCCTTCCCTGGCCGGATGAAGTATAAGCAATGAGACATCCGTCAAATATTTTTCAGGATTGATTCATAAACCCCCTTTTCTGTGCATACATTGGTATCAGCAGAACAAGGGGGTATTTCTATGGATTCATTTCAGTTATACAAAGACATGAAAGCAAGAACAAACGGAGAAATGTATATCGGAGTCGTTGGTCCTGTTCGGACAGGCAAGTCAACCTTTATTAAGAGATTTATGGACCTGCTGGTGCTTCCGAATATGGCAGACGAACATGCAAGAGAAAGAACAAAGGATGAACTTCCCCAGTCCGCATCCGGTACAACGATCATGACAACAGAACCGAAGTTTGTGCCGAAGGAGGCAGCCACGATCAAGCTGTCCGATGATGCAGAAGTAAAGATACGCCTGATAGACTGTGTGGGATACATGGTTGACGGCGCATCCGGGCATATAGAAAACGATGCAGAGCGACAGGTAAAAACGCCCTGGTTTGAGTATGAAATACCATTTACAAAGGCAGCCGCGATCGGGACACAGAAGGTCATCCACGACCATGCGACAATAGGGATCGTCGTGACCACAGACGGAAGCATTGGTGACCTTCCGAGAGAAAATTACATAGCAGCGGAAGAAAAGACAATCAAGGAGCTCCAGTCCATCGGTAAACCGTTCATTGTCCTTCTAAACACAAAAAAACCATACACAGATGAAGCAAAATCACTCAAGGAGGAACTGGAGGAAAAATATAAAGTATCTGTCCTCCCGGTCAACTGTGAACAGCTTCGGACAGAAGATATCCATAACATTATGAGACAGGTGTTATTTGAATTCCCAATATCAGAGGTGGAATTCTATATTCCAAAGTGGGTGGAAATGCTATCCAGAGAACACAGGATCAAGGCAGACCTGCTCCAGAACGTAAAGGATATCATGGCTTCACTCAAAGATATCCGGAGTGCGTCAGGAGAGGCACCGCAGACAGACAGCCCCTATATAGAAAAAGTGAATGTAGACAAAATCGAGATGGACACCGGGAAAGTAAAGATACGGATCGCGTTCGCAGAACAGTACTACTATGAAATCTTAAGTGAATTGACCGGGACGGACATCAAAGGAGAATACGAACTAATCACGGCTATGAAGGAACTTGCGGCCATGAAAGAGGAGTATACCCAGATCAAGGATGCTTTCGCAGATGTGAAGATGAAAGGATACGGTGTCGTAAGTCCGAAGAAGGAAGAAATCATGCTGGATGAACCGCAGATCATCAAGCAGGGAAATAAGTACGGAGTCAAGATCCACTCGGAGGCGCCTTCGATCCATATGATACGTGCCAATATAGAGACCGAGATCGCACCGATCGTCGGCAATGAGAAACAGGCACAGGATCTGGTAGAATACATCAAGGCCGAGAGTGAGACGCCCGAAGGGGTCTGGGGAACGAATATATTCGGTAAATCCATTGAAGAACTGGTCATGGACGGAATGCGCAATAAGATTACAATGATTAACGATGAGAGCCAGGTAAAACTGCAGGATACCATGCAGAAAATCGTAAACGACAGCAACGGGGGGCTGGTCTGCATCATTATTTAAGGATGCTGGATACAGGACGCCGATGGCAGGACGTGTCCCAAAGCCGGCGGCACAGCGCCTGCTGGCTTAAAGTCCGGGGCGTTTCGCTTAGAAGCTGTAGACGAAAAAGGTGGGAAAAGAGAGGGATATGCCGCATTCGGCCCAAAAACTGATGTTTTTGCTCCTCAGGCGGCAACAGAATTTACTTCGGAAGTAAATTCTGCCCTCTCTTTCCCCACCTTTTTCGTCAACATCTTCTACTGCTTACTTTACGGACTTTTCACCAGCAGGCGCTGTGCCGCCGGCTTTGGGACATGTCCTGTCATCGGCTGGTGCATCCGTGCGCCATCCGGCAAGGAGGAGAGTGCAGGTGGATAGTTTGATAGGAAAGTTCGGTGTTTCATGAGCTTCTTATTTGTGTTATAATAATTCCCAGATGTATATCTATAATTTAAGGAAATAAAATAGGAGGGTACGATGAGCAGGCAGTATGAGAAGCTGGTGAAATGTTATGAATATTATCAGTCTGTGACGGATTTTTCCCCTCGTGTGGGGTTGATTCTTGGTTCGGGACTTGGAAATTATGCTAGAAATATGAAGGTGGTATGTGAAATCCCGTATGGTGATATTCCGGGGTTCCCTGTGTCTACGGTTGAAGGGCATGACGGGCGTTTTCTGCTGGGATATATTGGTATGGTGCCGGTTGCTGTCATGAAGGGACGTGTCCATTATTATGAAGGGTATTCTATCGAAGACGTTGTGCTTCCGGTGAGGCTTATGAAGATGATGGGGATTGAGAAGCTGTTCCTGACGAATGCCTCGGGCGGGATCAACCGGAATTTCCACGAGGGTGATTTTATGATGATCACAGATCAGATATCCAGTTTTGTCCCCTCTCCACTGATTGGTGAGAATGTGTCTGAACTTGGAACCCGTTTCCCGGATATGACGCATATTTATGATGTGGAGCTGATGGGGCTGATACGGAATGTGGCACAGGAAGAACAGATCCAGATCCAGGAGGGAGTTTATGTCCAGACGACCGGGCCGAATTTTGAGAGTCCCGCGGAGATCCGTATGTTTGCGGCAATCGGGGCGGACGCAGTAGGCATGAGTACGGCTTGTGAAGCAATCGCTGCCCGCCATGCCGGTGTGAGGGTGTGCGGGATATCCTGTATATCGAATATGGCGTGCGGTATCACGGGGGAAGAGTTAAGCCATCTGGATGTGCAGGCAGTTGCGGACAGGCGGTCAGAGGAATTTGAACGTCTTGTAACGTGCATTATTGAAAAGATGTAGAAGGCCTGCGGTTACTATCTGCATGGTTTTGGGAAAGGATAGTTGAATGAATACTAGAATATATAATGTAAGAATTTTAACAATGGAGGCAGGTAAGAGTATTTTCCGGGGCGAGGTCTGGGTAAAGGGTGATACGATTGCTTATGTGGGCCCGTCTGTATTGGATGCTAAGGAGAAATGGGACAGGGAGATTGACGGTCAGGGGAATCTGCTTATGCCGGGTTTTAAGAATGCACATACGCACTCGGCGATGACGTTCCTTCGTTCCCATGCCGATGATATGAAACTGGATGAGTGGCTGCATAACAGGGTGTTCCCGGCGGAGGCAAAGCTTTGTGAAGAGGACATCTACTGGCTGAATAAGCTTGCGATCATGGAATATCTGACAAGCGGTATCACATCCGTGTTCGATATGTACCTGAGTAAGCCGGCAACACTCAGGACTGTGGTAGATACAGGATACCGCATGGTAATCTGTGAGAGTATCAATGACTTTGGAGGGACAATCCGCGAAGTGGAAGACGACTATAAAAGATATAATCAGGACCCGGACAGGCTGATCTCTTACCAGCTCGGCTTCCACGCAGAATATACAACCGGAAGGCCTCTTATGGAGGAACTTGCGGGGCTCTCAGAAAAATACGGGATTCCGGTTTATGTGCATTGTTCAGAGACAAAAAAAGAGGTGGAAGACTGCAGGAGACGGACAGGTATGACTCCGGTAGGTTATATGGATTCGCTTGGTCTTTTCCGTCAGGGAGGCGGTATATTCCACGGTGTGCATATGGATGATGCGGATTTTGACATTCTAAAGCAGAGAAACCTTTATGTTGTGACGAATCCGGCTTCGAATCTGAAGCTTGCCAGCGGCATTGCACCGGTAAAACGTTATCTGGATATGGGAATTCCGGTGGCTATCGGAACGGACGGACCTGCAAGCAACAATTGTCTGGATATGTTCCGGGAGATGTTTTTGACGACAGGTCTCCAGAAAGCCATATGTGATGACCCGGAGGCAGTGCCTGCAATGGAGGTCCTGAAAATGGCGGTTGTGAACGGAGCACATGCAATGGGGCTGCCGGAATGTGATATTCTGGCAGAGGGCAGGAAGGCAGATATGATATTAATCGATCTGCAGCAGCCTAATATGCAGCCTCTGCAGAATATTGAGAAGAATCTTGTTTACAGTGGAAGCAAGCAGAATGTAAAGATGACGATGGTTGCAGGAAAGGTCCTTTATCAGGACGGGGAATACAATCTGGGGTCATCAAAGGAGGAAATATTTGCAAGGGCGAATGAGTCAGCCCGGCGCATTTTAGGGTAAATACAGGATTGTCCGGGAACACATTCTGAGGGGAAAGCGGATTCCGGATATGGGATGAAATGACAAGATACAGTGAGTTTATAATTAGAAAGGGGTACAATAGATGAAGGCAGCAATTTTTACAATAGATTCAGGCTTATATAAGGCAAAAAAAGAGAGTGCGGCAGCAAGTGCACTGAAGAGGATACTCGGACAGGTTGGTTTTGAAGTAAAGGCGGCAGGAGTCCTGCCCGAAGATAAAAAAGTACTGGCGGCGGTTATGAAGAGACTGGCGGACACACAGAGCGTAGATCTGATCCTGACAACAGGAGCTACGGGAATCCGCAGGCGGGACTGTGCACCGGATGTTGTGGAGGAGATATCCGACCGGCTTCTTCCGGGCATTCCGGAGGCGATCCGTGCCTATAATATCCGCTATACAAAGAAGGCGATCCTGAACCGCTCGGCCGCGGGAATCAGGAAGAATACGCTGATAGTGAATCTGCCGGACAGCGCGAAGGCTGCGAAGGAAAGTCTGGAATATATCCTGCCGGAATTAGTACAGGTTGTGGAGATATTAAGTTTATGATAAGAGTCACATATTTAAGCCACAGCGGGTTCCTCGTGGAGCTCGAACAGGTATATTTATTATTTGATTATTACAAAGGAGAACTGCCGGAGATAAAGGCGGGAAAACCGTTCTTTGTCTTCGTCAGCCATGCCCATTACGACCATTTCAGAAAGGATATTTTTAAACTCAGGGAATATATTCCGGAGATTTACTATATTTTATCGAATGATGTAGATGCCCCGAAGACAGAGGATACCCTCCTGGCCGGTCCGAATGAAGAACACATAATCGGCAGTCTGAAGGTGCGCACACTGCGCTCCACGGACGAGGGGGTTGCGTTTCTGGCCGTGTGCGGGGACTGTACTGTTTACCATGCAGGCGACCTGAACTGGTGGCACTGGGAGGAAGAGGGGAAAGCCTACAATACGATGATGCGCAGGAATTACCAGTATGAGATTAATAAACTGCACGGCGTGAAAATCGATGTGGCATTTGTCCCTGTTGACCCCAGACTGGGGGAACAGTATTTCTGGGGACTGGACTGTTTCATGAAACGGACGGATACACAGGCAGTATTCCCCATGCATTTCTGGGATAATTATGGTATATTTGACCGGATTGTACTCGAAAAAAGTGCAGAAGAGTATGTAGATAAGATATACAGGATTACAAAAGAAGGACAGACGTTTGAACTGGAGAAGAGGGAAGAAAAATCTTTTGCCGACAGCGTGAAAGAAATGATGGATTAGCAGATTGGAGAGTTGGAAAGTGATGCAGGTAAAGTTATATACAGACGGCGCGGCGAGAGGAAATCCGGACGGGCCGGGAGGATACGGTTCTGTGCTCGAATATGTGGACCAGAAGGGGACACTTCACACGAAGGAATTGTCACAGGGGTATGTGAAGACGACGAATAACCGGATGGAACTGATGGCTGTGATTGCCGGCCTGGAGGCACTGAACCGGTCCTGTGATGTCGAGGTGTATTCCGATTCGAAGTATGTAGTGGATGCATTTAACCAGCACTGGGTGGATGGATGGCTGAAAAAAGGATGGAAGCGCGGCAAGAATGAACCGGTGAAGAATGTGGACCTCTGGAAGCGCCTGCTTGCGGCAAAGGAGAAGCACAATGTTGTGTTCCACTGGGTAAAGGGACATGACGGGCATCTCCAGAATGAGCGGTGTGATGAACTTGCGACAACGGCGGCTGACGGCAGTGGACTGATTGTTGATGAAGGGCTTGCCAGATGAGTGAATACATAGTATAATGTACATCTGAGTTAAGTAAGACAGACAATCGCGGCTGCATGCGCCGAAAGGCCGCAGACGAGGAAAGTCCGGGCTTCACAGGGCAGGATGCCGGATAACGTCCGGTGGAGGTGACTCCAAGGCCAGTGCAACAGAAATAAACCGCCGGGAGGACATATCTGACCCAGTGCCAGATATAATTTCCGGTAAGGGTGGAAAGGCAGTGTAAGAGACTACCGCCTCGCTGGTAACAGAGAGGGCACATGTAAACCCCATCCGAAGCAAGACCGAATAAAAGCGATGTGGCGGCCCGTCACGCTTTAGGTAGGTCGCTTGAGCCTGATGGCGACATCAGGCCTAGATAGATGATTGTCCAATGACATAACCCGGCTTATCGTCTTGCTTAACCAGGTGAATTGAGAGAAGAATATGTATGGTGCCGCAGTTGACTTTGCAGCATCATTTTTTGTACGATAAAGGAAAACTTTATAATAATAGCAGATACGGAAAGGCTGATGAAAAAATGGGAATGAGAATCAATGCACAGCTGCCCCTGCCGGCAGATTTAAAGGCGGAATACCCGCTGTCAGATACAGTAAAGAAACTTAAGAAGAGAAGAGACCGGGAAATCCGGGATATTTTTACCGGGGAGTCTGATAAATTTATCGTACTGGTAGGTCCCTGTTCGGCAGACAACGAGGATGCCGTATGCGAGTATGTGGACAGACTGGCAAGAGTCAATGAGGAAGTCTCTGATAAACTGATGATTATTCCGCGTATCTATACGAATAAGCCCCGTACAACCGGAGAGGGATATAAAGGGATGCTGCATCAGCCGGAGCCTGATCAGGCGCCGGACCTTCTGGCAGGAATTATAGCCATCAGGAAGATGCACATCCGTGCGATCCAGCAAAGCGGCCTGACGGCAGCGGATGAGATGCTGTATCCTGAGAACAGGAGTTATCTGGATGACATTCTTTCTTATGAGGCGATCGGGGCCCGTTCTGTTGAGAACCAGCAGCACCGCCTGACGGCTAGCGGCATGGATATCCCGATCGGCATGAAGAATCCGACCAGCGGTGATTTTTCCGTGATGCTGAACTCCGTCGTTGCAGCGCAGAGTTCCCATACGTTTATCTACAGGGAGATGGATGTGACAACGGACGGAAATGATCTGGCACATGTCATCCTGCGTGGCGGTGTGGATAAATATGGTACCTGTATACCGAACTATCATTATGAGGATTTGATGCGCCTTCTTGAAATGTATGGACAGAAAGGCCTGAAGAATCCGGCGGCAGTGATTGATGCCAATCATTCAAATTCTAACAAGCAGTACAAAGAGCAGATCAGGATTGTGAGCGAGGTACTCCACAGCAGGAACTATAATCCGGATCTGAAGAAGCTTATCAAGGGTGTAATGATAGAGAGCTATCTGGAAGAAGGATGCCAGAGCATCGACAGTGAACGGGTATATGGAAAGTCTATTACAGACCCGTGTCTCGGATGGGAGGATACGCGCCGGCTTATCTATAAAATTGCAGAGAATATTTAACACAGGAACGAATTGACAAGAGTGGGAAAGATACAGGCGAACTATGTACAGCAGAATACTTCGTGCAATCTATAAAATAGAGAATAACCATGTGTTTTCAGCAGTGAAGAAGGGATTTACACTTTTAATCCCTGTTCTTCTCGTGGGTTCTTTTGCGCTTTTATTCCTTAATTTCCCAATTCCTGTGTTTCAGAAATTTATTGCAGAATGGGCGGGGGGAGTCTTATCGACATCCCTGCACTTTCTCTTTGATTCAACGGTTGGTTTCATGTCTATATATCTTGTGGTCAGCATCAGTTATTATTATTCCTCTGAAATGAAGGAACGTGATGGGTTTCTTCAGGTGATGGCTATGGTAGTATCTGTGGTTTGCTTTGCGGCTTCTTTTGGAGCGGCTGGTGGTTCTATGGAACTAAGTGACTTAGGTCCTGTCGGGGTATTTACAGCGATGTTTTCTTCCGTGGCTGCGACTAAGCTGTTCTACTTTTTTTATGGAAAGATCTCAGCAGCACACAGATTCCGGTCCAGAGGGGCGGACGTGGATTATAGAAATTCACTTTCTGCAATTTATCCCCTTCTTCTGTGTGCGCTTATTTTTATCGGAATGAATCTGACTATCCAGACAGTCTTTAAAGTAGATAACTTAAACGATCTTGTGACAGATGGCATAGTATTTTTGTTCCACAATATCAATGATGGGTTAGGCGCCGGAATCCTGTATGTTGTTGTACTGGATATTCTGTGGGTATTCGGTATACACGGGGGCAATGCGCTGGAGCAGGTGGCACAGACGTATCTGGTCCCGAATGACAATGCAGCGGGAGTGATTATATCCAAATCTTTTTTGGACAGCTATGCATTGATAGGGGGCTGCGGGGCGGCAATCTGCCTCCTGGCGGCGCTGCTCATCTTTTCCAAAGGAAAGGATAACCGGCAGCTGGCTTACTCCGCATCCGGTGCGGTTTTGTTCAACATTAATGAGATCCTTGTGTACGGACTTCCCGTTGTGCTGAATCCGGTTCTGATCATTCCATTTATTCTGACCCCGGTAATTTCCCTCCTCATCGCGTATGGTTTTGCCACAATGGGATTTCTGCCGATACTGGGAAGGACTGTGACATGGACGACACCTGTTTTATTTAGTGGGTATTTATCCTCCGGTTCATGGAGGGGCGTGGCCGTGCAGCTGGTGATTCTGGCAGCAGGGACAGGGGTTTATGCCCCCTTTGTATGCCTTGCACAGAAAGTAAAAGAACAACAGGCAAAGATGCTTTTAAATGAGCTGACTGCTTATTTTAAACTGGTGCAGCAGGAGGGGCGGGACGTCCATCTTATGGAACAGCATGACAGCAAAGGACTGCTGGCTCGGAATATGGCAGAGCAGCTTCGGATCGATGTCGAACAGGAGCGGCTGACGATGGGGTATCAGCCGCAATATCATAAAGAGCATGGTCTGACAGGTGCAGAGAGTCTGCTTAGATGGAGATATATGGACTACCCGGTTTACCCTCCTCTGGTAGTGGCTCTGGCGAAGGAGGATGGTTTCTTTGACCGGCTGACACAGGTTGTGGTAAAAACATCCATGAAAGCATGTAGTGAACTTTTAAGAGAGGGCAGTGCATTGACGATATCGGCAAACATATCGGCTGACCAGATGGATTCAGAACAGTTTATCAATCGTGTTATCCGTATGGCGGAAACATATGGAGTATCGGGGCATTATTGCCTCGAGGTGACAGAAGAGTCAGCGGTTGACCGGATGGAAGAGATTCCGCACCATATCAGCAGGCTGAAGTCGGCAGGGATTCTGGCAGCAGTCGATGATTTCAGCATGGGCAGGACCAGCCTTATGTATCTACAGACATCCAGTTTTTACGCTGTAAAACTGGATGGAAGACTGGTACAGGGGCTTCTGGAAAATGAGCGGAATCAGGAGATCATTGCATCAATTGTAACTCTTGGAACCAATCTTGGATTTGTTGTGATGGCAGAATACGTAGAGACAGAAGAGATCCGTGAAAAGTTAGAGTCTCTGGGATGTAATCTATATCAGGGATATTTATACAGTCCGGCGGTTCCGCTGGAGCGGCTGAAAGAAATTGTGAAAGGCAGTCAGCCAAAAAAATAGTAGCATTTGTAAGGTCAGAGTGTGCAGGCAGGTCAGGATGGGAAATGCAAATCCAAAGCAGCCTGTACACTTTTTTTATTTACAAATGTTACAGTAGGAGTTATACTGGTAACAGAAAGATAGTTCCGCTTCGCGGATTTACGAACAAGAGGGAGGAGGACTATATGAAAAAACAAGATACCGAAGTCGTTAAACTTGAGATTTGGGATGAATTTGTAAAGCATTTCAGAAATGAGAGAACAGCCGCAGCTTATCTGACTGAGATAGCGGAATTTGAACGAATCAGCAAAAAGTCCTTTTTCGCCAGTGGTGCAAAGGAGGCGGAAAGATATTACAAATGGCTGAAGAACAGAGAAGAATGCGGTGAAATAAGCGGAAGTACGCTAGGAAAAAAGTTCTGGGAATTACATTCTTTTGCATCCTTTGCAGAAAAATGGAGTGGGATGTACGGGGTACAGCCGGGGTTCGAGGACTGTTTTTTCCCTTGGCTGAGGGAAGCAGGGCATCAGGAAAAGCTGGTACACAGTATCCCGGTAGAAGATATGGATGCTTTATACCGGGCGGCGCAGGAGGACAAAATGGCTTATACAATCATTACCATCATCCACAGAGTCGGGTTATCGTCCAGAGAAATCTCGGAATTAAGACCCGGCGATTTTGCCTCTTATGACAATGGTGTATTCGCACATATAAGAAGCAGGGAAGAACTTTGTTTCATTCCGGCGGACGTTGTACAAATACTGAATCAGTTTCTGGAAGAAAGAGAGGATTTCGAATTCCTTTTTTACAATAGAAAAGGAGATCCATTAAATAAAATGTTCATCAGCAGGATGCTGAAAAAATATACGGGACTGGCAGGAATACCATCTTACAGTGCCGAGAAGATACGGACGACCTGTGGCGTTACAATGTCCGCATATGGTGCAACAGCGCGACAGGTTGCCAGACAGATGGGGATTACAGGGACACAGATTCGAAAATATCAGAACAGGCAGTATAAGGATAATCTGAGAGTCAGGGCAAATGAACTGGTAAAGATACGGATAGAACCGCCAGTGTAGATGAATTGGTAAAATATTCTGAAAATGAAGGTGCATAGGGGTCAGACCCCTATGCACAATGTTGGTACTACTTATTATCGTTATATTTTTCCTCACAGTATTTACAACGGTATATCTGATTTTCTTCGTCTGTCAATACGAAGACATGTTCCAGCCCCTGCTCAATGGAAGTGATGCAGCGGGGATTTCTGCAGCGCAGGACATTTCGGATTTCTTTTGGAAGTGTCAGGCGCTTTTTCTCTACAATCTCTTCGTTTTGGACGATGTTGACTGTTATTTTATGGTCGATGAAACCGAGAATGTCTAAATCCATGAAATCGATCGGGCATTCTATTTTCATGATGTCTTTCTTGCCCATTTTGCTGCTTTTTGCATTCTTTATGATTGCCACGCAGCAGTCTAATTTATCAAGATGTAAGTATTTATAAATTTCCATGCTTTTGCCGGCTTCGATGTGGTCGAGTACAAAACCTTCGGAGATACGGCCAACGTTCAAAGTGTTTTTCAACATAATGTTCCTTCTTTCTTCTAATCTGGGTGTATGTTAGTCTACATGAATATCCAGCAGAGTGAGGATCAGTGCCATGCGGACATAGACTCCGTACTGCATCTGCTTAAAATATGCTGCACGCGGGTCATCGTCTATTTCCACGGATATCTCGTTCACCCTCGGAAGTGGGTGAAGTACATACATATCCTCAGGTGCAAGCTTCATTTTCTTCTTATCTAATATATAGAAGTCTTTCATACGCACATAGTCTTCTTCATTGAAGAAACGTTCTTTCTGGACTCTTGTCATATACAGGATGTCGAGTTCAGGCATTGCATCTTCCAGACGGACGACTTCTTTATAGGAAATGTTCTGTTTGTCCAGTACATCATGGCGCATATAGTCAGGAAGTCTCAGTTCTTCAGGTGAAATCATGACGAATTTGATGCCGGTGTAGCGCACAAGTGCATGAATCAGTGAGTGTACGGTACGCCCGAATTTCAGGTCGCCGCAGAGGCCAATTGTCATATTGTTCAGACGGCCTTTGACGTTTAAAATTGTCAGCAGGTCAGTCAGTGTCTGGGTCGGATGCTGATGCCCGCCGTCACCGGCATTGATGACCGGGATGAAAGAATGCTGGCAGGCAACCATCGGTGCGCCTTCTTTTGGATGACGCATGGCACAGATATCTGCATAGCAGGAAATCGTCCGGATCGTATCAGAAACGCTCTCTCCCTTGGCAGCAGAACTGGAATCTGCGGAAGAAAATCCCATGATGCTTCCCCCCAGGTTCAGCATGGCAGCCTCATGGCTCAATCTTGTCCGGGTACTTGGCTCATAAAATAAAGTAGCCAGTTTTTTCCCGTCACAGGCATGTGCATATTTGTCAGGATGTGCCTCTATATCCTGCGCAAGAGTTAAAAGTTCGTCAAGTTCCTCTACGGAAAAATCCAGAGGACTCATTAAATGTCTCATAAAAAACCTCCTCGTATGCCCCAGGGCATATTAATCTTATCAGTATTTCAGCCATTTTAGAGATTATTGGGATAGTACACTAATAATTCCCGGGCCGACTTGCGTTTTGGCGGTTCCGGCTCTGATTCCGGATAACCAATTGCAATTAATGAAGCAAGTTCCTGATCTTCTGGTATGTTTAGAAGTTCTGTGATACCATCTTCATCAAAAATCCCCATGATTACCGTGCCGAGCCCATATTCTTTAGCGGCAAGGCAAAACGTCTGGCATGCAATCCCCACATCACACATCTGCCATCTGTCGCCCTTTTTAGTCGAATAAGAACCATCGCGCTCGAAACCACACCGTCCCTTTATGAAGGTGACAGCGATCAGCATTGGTGCCTGCCGGATAATATTCGCATTGTGCTCACGGGTGAATTCATCGGCAATCTTTCCGAGAAGGGAAGAATCTTCGATTGCGATATAACGGGTAATCTGAGTGTTTTTCCAAGATGGAGAATAGGATGCTGCATCCACAATTGAATTAATAATTGAATGGTCAATCGGGTCCGGCTTGTATTTACGGATACTTCTCCGGGTTTTGATGCAATCAATCACGTTCATTTGTATACCTCCCTGTCTGAAATTGTGTTACTGTGCATGTCCTATGGGCGAACACAGTAACCTGAAATTCTCTTCAACTAATCATATACTAAAACAGGGTGATTTTCAACAAGAAATTTATGAGTTTTTTTAGAGGCATATCTGGTTGTTACTGTTCACACCCTGCGGGCGTGCACAGTAACGGCATCTGCCCATTAAAAGTCGCCTGCGGCGAGGGGCAGATGCCCCGACACCATCACTTTATCGGCCCCGATGCCGTGCAGCTGGGTGCACGGCACGGTGTGAACAGTAACATCTGGTTAACGCAGGATTTTTTCAAACAGCAGTCCTGCACCGAACCATAAGGGGGCATAATCGAATCTTATGAGTCCTTTCAGATTATATTTGGACTTGCTGTAATCCCAGGGACACGCGTGATGCTTTTTCAAAAAGCTGCCGGAGAGGAACTCACCGGCAAAGATACAGCAGGTATACACACTGCCGCGCAAAAACGGGCTCTTCCCTTTCAGGAGACGGCAGACAGGGGTCAGCAGACAAGCTGCCCCATAAATCGGGAACATCCAGATGGAAGTCCGTCCGACCAGAGTGAATTCTTTTCGTTTAAAGGAATGCAGGGCTGTGAATATAATCTCCATGCACCAGCCCACGGTGCCGCATATAATAAATTTGTTCTTCATGGTAAGAAGTATGTTTAGGACAGGGGAATTTTATACGCAGTTTATGTTAAAAAACAGCCTGAACGGAAAAAATGGTTGGATTATACAGTTAAATGTATTATAATATTTCTTAGTTTGTGCAAAGGAGAAATAAAAATGGCTACATTGGAAGAACTGAGAATGCAGTTGGATGAGATCGATGACCAGCTTGTAAATCTGTATGAAAGCAGGATGCAGGTATGCAGGGAAGTCGGGGAACTGAAGGTAAATACAGGCAGAAAAGTGTTTGACCGGCAAAGAGAGCGGGAAAAGCTGGAGGCAGTATCTGCAAAGGTATCCGGGGATTTTAACAAGAAGGGAATTCAGGAACTGTATGAACAGCTTATGTCCATGAGCAGAAAGCTGCAGTACCAGCAGCTGGTTGAGGCCGGCGCACTCGGACGCCTTCCATTTATTGAGGTGGATTCACTGGACAAATCAAATGCCAGGGTGGTATTCCCGGGGGTGGAAGGCGCTTACAGCCAGGCTGCCATGCAGCATTATTTCGGTGAGAACTGCAACAGTTTCCATGTGCGTACATTCCGGGATGCGATGGAAGCGATTGAGGAAGGGTCTGCCGATTATGCGGTTCTTCCGATTGAGAATTCGTCTGCAGGTGCTGTCGATGAGATGTACGATCATCTTGTAGAGTTTGAAAATTACATAGTAGGTGAAACAGTGATCCCTATTACACATACACTTGCCGGCCTGCCGGGAACGAAACTGGATGATATCCAGCGGGTGTATTCAAAAGGAGTAGCACTTCTGCAGGCATCACGTTTTCTGAATGAACACGGTAACTGGCAGCAAATCAGTGTGGCTAATACGTCTATCGCGGCCAAGAAGGTCCTGGATGACCAGGATTACACCCAGGCGGCTGTGTGCAGTGCATATGCGGCTAAAGTTCATGGATTGTCTGTACTTGAAGAAAATATCAATGATGTGCCGAATAACTCCACAAGGTTTATCGTTGTAACGAATCAGAAGATTTTCCTTCATGATGCGTCAAAGATCAGTATCTGCTTCGAGGTGCCCCATGAGAGTGGTTCGCTGTACCACATCCTGTCTCACTTCATATATAATGACCTGAACATGACAAAGATCGAATCCCGCCCGATTGAGGGAAGAAACTGGGAGTACCGTTTTTTCGTGGATTTTGAAGGGAATATGGCGGATGCAGCGGTGAAAAATGCAATCAGGGGCCTTCGGGAAGAAGCCAGAAATCTGAAGATACTCGGGAATTATTAAAACAGGAACGGACAGGAAAGAGGAACAGATATGCGTACGAATGAATTAATGCTCTATAAAAATATGGAATATGGGGAACTTCTTCTGGATATGACATTTTTGATAGAGAATTATGAGAATGAATATTATAACAGGGAAGACTTAAGAAGTCTGCTCTTTGAATGTGTGAATGCGCTGCTGGAGCTGTCAGTGAGCCACGGTTTTGAAGGAAATCTGTGGCACACGTATCTGACATTTCTTCTGGCAAGCGATGAGAATGCATACAGTACATCCTGTGAGATCGTAGGCCCGGTGGATGGAAGCATCAACGATATTGCACTTCAGGACTTCGGGGTTTTCAAAGAATTGTTTGATTATGATTTCAGCAGGCTGGAGGAAATACTGGACGTAAAATGTTTCTCAGTTCTGCTGGATTATCAGAGCATCAATGAAGGCAGCAAGGTTTTCAATAAACGCATCAGGGACAGAATCTGCGGGCTTGCAAAAGCTCTTGGAAATGCCGGAAGCGTGGGGATGTTTAAAAATATACTGACCCAGTTCTATAAGGAATTTGGCGTGGGAAAGCTCGGTCTGCATAAGGCCTTCCGTGTGGAACACCCGGAAGAGGAAGGCGTACAGATCGTGCCGATTACGAATATTGCACATGTGCACCTGGATGATCTGGTCGGATACGAGATTGCAAAAAAGAAACTGATCGATAATACACGGGCATTTGTAGAGGGCAGGAGGGCAAACAATTGTCTTCTGTACGGTGATGCAGGAACAGGAAAGTCGTCTTCCATCAAGGCAGTCCTGAATCAGTATTATGACCAGGGGCTGAGGATGATCGAGGTCTATAAGCATCAGTTCCAGGATCTGAATGATGTGATCGCGCAGATCAAGAACAGGAATTATAAGTTTATTATTTATATGGATGACCTCTCATTCGAGGAATTTGAGATTGAGTATAAATACTTAAAGGCTGTCATCGAAGGCGGGCTGGAAAAGAAACCGAACAATGTACTGATCTATGCCACTTCAAACCGCAGGCATCTTGTGCGCGAGACATTCAAGGATAAGGCGGACCGGGACGAAGAATTGCATACGAATGATACAGTTCAGGAGAAACTGTCATTGGTAGCCAGATTCGGGGTGACAATCTATTTTGGTTCTCCGGACAAAAAAGAATTCCAGATGATTGTAAAAGAACTGGCAAAACAGAATGGAATTAAAATGCCCGAGGAGCAGCTGCTCCTCGAGGCAAATAAATGGGAACTGACCCACGGCGGCCTTTCAGGCCGTACGGCACAGCAGTTTATTGACTATCTTCTCGGATGTCAGTAAGACGTGTGTACAGCAGCCCCAGAACAAAAAAGAAGGATATTTCATGAATAAAATTGCAAAAAAAACAGGGAGTGTACTTTTGCTGCTAATTTTCTGTGTAGTTCTTACAGCAGGATGCAGCGGAAAACTGACTCCTAAAAAATTAATGTCATCGGTTTCAAAGAATCTTGCAGGGGCGGAATCCATAACTAATACGCTGAGTATGCATATAGAACTGGAAGATGTACTGGATACAATGAAGATTTCGATGGACATGACGATGGAAAATACTGCAAAACCGAAGGCTGGCCATGCGAAGGGGACGGCAGAGGTGAATTTCAGCGGAAATAAGGTAGGCAGCGGTATCGAGATATATCAGGTAAATGAGGGCGATGAATTTGTAACATACAGCAGTATGTATGATAAGTGGAGCAGAGAAGCTGCCAGCAGCGCCGGGAAGAGTACGTTTAACGGCAATCTTTTCGAGGAGGCGGGCGCATCCATTAATTCATTCCGCCTGGCAGAGCAGAGTGTAGAGGTAGGCGAAAAGGAATGCTATGAGATGTACGGGGATATAACAGGAAAAGAACTGCTGCAGTTTATGGGGCTGGATATGATGGGTGCATTTGGTCTGGTAGAAATCCCGGATGAAGATGCAATTGCAAATCTGGCAGTTCCGGTTACGATAGACGTATATCAGGAGGAACTACTGCCGGCCAGAGTAATCGTGGATATGACAGATGTGATGAATGACCTGTACGATGAATACGGTAAAAGTACGAATGTGAATGACTTTACAATTCAGCTCGGTTATACGGGATTCGATAATGTTGGGGAAATCCAGGTACCGCAGGAAGTAAAAGACGCCTGTACACCATAATAATGATGTATAATAGGGGCTGTAGAAATATTCCCCTAAAAGCGAAAAGCTCTCGTCGTACAATGTACGGCGGGAGCTTCTTTGACATTACGTAACGATAACGTCATTTTCCAACATATATTAAATAGAAAACTTTCCTGTACTATGAAAGCTCCTTAATATGCGAGATATCACTGTCTATGACAAGCGAATAATTTGTATAGTATACAACGAAACCGGGTTTCGCCCCTTTTGGTTTTTTAACATGTTTCTTTTCTATATAATCTATTTCTACCTTGTCACTTCCGCGTGATTTTGAATAATAAGCGGCCAGACGTCCGGCTTCTTCGAATGTCTTGTCGGGAAGTTCTTCTCCCTCTGATTTGACAATGACATGTGACCCGGGAGCCCCCTTAGCATGGAACCACCAGTCATTGCCCACGGCAAAGCTGAATGTGAGTTCATCGTTCTGAAGGTTATTTTTGCCTACATAAATATGAAACCCATCGCTGGATATATAATGAAGCGGTTTATTTTTTATTTTTACCTTTTTCTTTGTAAACTTCCGGCGCATATAGCCTGCGCTAATCAGTTCTTCCTTGATTTCGGCCAGATCGTCTTCCGTCAGTGCGATGTCCAGGGCCGTGCTTATTGATTCAAGGTAAGTTATGTCATCACCAGTTTCCTGAATCAGTTTGGATAAAGCCTCCCATGTTCTCTTTTGCTTGTTGTATTTATCAAAATAACGCTGTGCATTTTCCTGAGGTGTTTTCGTGCCATCCAAAGGAATCGTGACCATCTCATTGGTATAATAGTTGAGCGCTTCCAGTTTTTTAGCGCCTGCATCAAGGTTATAGCCGTAGGTGTTGATCAGTTCGCCGTAAACCTTGTATTTATCGCGGTTCTCCGTATCCTTAAGCTGCTTAAGCTGCAGATCATACTTTTTCCGGTTCCTTTCCAGTGCAGTCTGTACGATATGGCGCAGGTCAGCTGACTTCTGACGGATGCGCGTGATCGTATTTTTAGAAGCATAATATGTTTCCAACACTTCTGAAATACTGGAAAATTCCCGCTGCGCGTAGCCGCCAAAATGGGTCAGCGTAAGTGCGGAGAACTCTTTTGGCTCCTTTCCATCGTAATAAATGGCAGGAGAGAATTGGTTCTCCTTCACTGCCAGAAAAAATATGTTAAACTGATTATACACATGTTTCAGGATGTCTTCTGACAGTTCCTTTGGAGTGACAGAAGAATCTACACCAGAAAGCGAACATACTTCTTCAGCCACTACAGGGCTTACACCGGTGAAGCTGGTATATATGGCCTTGGAAAGCGGCATTGGCTTTTCCGTAAGAAGACGGATAAAATCAGGCTCCTCTACACTCAGGGGATCAGACTTTTCCATTGTGTCAGGGATAAAGTACTCCCTGCTCGGAAGAACCTCGCGCACAGAACTCATCTGAGCAGATACATGCTTGATACTGTCGATCACCATGCCGTCCTCTGTGCAGAAAATGATGTTGCTGTGTTTTCCCATAATCTCCACGACCAGGTCTTTCCGGCACAAATCGCCGAGTTCATCAAGATGTTCGATCGTAAAATGGATGATACGCTCCAGCTTCGGCTGGTAAATGTCTACAATCCGGCCATTACTGATATGTTTTCTCAAAAGCATACAGAAATTAGGGGCCGTCATCGGGCTTGGTTTGTTTGAATCTGTTAAATATATCAGCGGGAGAGAGGCGCTTGCAGAAATACAGAGCCGTTTCTGCCCGGAAGAAGACTTCAGTGTCAGAAGCAGTTCATCTGTCTCAGGCTGTGCGATTTTAGCGATTCTGCTATTTAATAATTGTTCTTTTAGTTCGTGGACCAGACAGGCCACGCATGTTCCGTCAAATGCCATGATTTTTCCTTTCTTTATGCGGCAGGATGGTTACCACGTTTTTAAATAATAGTAGCCTTATTCCGCCCAAATGTCAAGAATTGCAGGTGAAAGGTTGACCGGGAAGGGGCATAGGGGGTATAATGTTTCATAATGCGTAAGAAACAAAATATGGAAAATAAAGGATGAACGACCATGATAAAAAGCATGACAGGTTTCGGCAGGTGTGAGGTTTTAAAGGAATTCAGAAAGTTTACGGTGGAGCTGAAAAGTGTGAACCACAGATATCTGGATGTGAATATCCGCATGCCAAAGAAGCTTAACTTTTTTGAAACATCAATCCGTACGCTGCTGAAACAGTATGCGAACAGAGGGAAAGTGGATATTTTTATTACTTATGAGGATACGTCTGAAAGTCAGGTATCTCTCAAATACAATGCTTCACTGGCGGCAGAATACATGAAGTATTTTAAACAGATGGAAGAAGAGTTTGGTCTGGAGAACGATATACGTGTCTCTGCCTTGTCCCGTTATCCCGAGGTTATCACGATGGAAGAACAGTGTGAGGATGAGGAAGAACTCTGGAATGGGCTGAAAGAGGCTTTGGAAGGTGCATTTGCACAGTTTGTGGAGACAAGGAAGACGGAGGGGCAGAACCTGAAGCAGGACATTCTTGAGAAGCTGACAGGGATGGAGAAGCTGGTTGCTTTTATCGAAGAACGTTCCCCTGAGATCATAGCCCAGTACCGCGCCAGGCTGGAAGAAAAAGTGGGAGAGCTGCTTAAGGATACCCAGATGGAGGAAAGCCGCATTGCTGCGGAAGTCATCCTGTTTGCAGACAAGATCTGCACAGATGAGGAAGTGGTTCGTTTAAAGAGCCATATCAGTCATATGAGGGACACGCTGGAAGAAAAGGAAGGGATCGGAAGAAAGCTGGATTTCATTGCCCAGGAGATGAACCGTGAGGCGAATACGATCCTGTCCAAGGCAAATGATCTGGAGGTTTCCAACTGTGCCATCAGCCTGAAGACAGAGATAGAAAAGGTCAGGGAGCAGATACAGAACATAGAATAAGTAACATAAAATATAGAACAGGTAAAGGATGTCTGAGATGAATAGAAGAGGAATTCTGATCGTCGTGTCCGGATTTTCCGGTTCCGGCAAGGGAACTTTAATGAAGGAACTGTTGGGCCGCTATAAGGAGACATATGCGCTTTCTATCTCCGCAACAACACGTTCTCCAAGGGAAGGAGAAGTGGACGGAAGGGAATATTTTTTCAAAACCCGGGAAGAATTTGAAAAAATGATTGCGAAAGATGAACTGATAGAGTATGCTAGGTATGTGGAAAATTATTACGGAACCCCGCGTGAATATGTGGAGAAGCAGTTAGAAGCAGGCAAGGACGTCATTCTGGAGATTGAGATACAGGGCGCCCTGAAGGTAAAGGAGGCATTTCCGGACACACTGCTTTTGTTTGTCACACCTCCGTCGGCAGAAGAGCTTAAGAAGCGTCTTGTCGGAAGGGGCACGGAGACAATGGAGGTCATTGAATCCCGGATGAAGCGCGCAGTAGAAGAAGCCGAAGGCATGGACAGATACGATTATCTGATAATCAATGATGAACTGGAGGTCTGCACGGAGCAGATGCATACTATTATCCAGAGTGAACATCACAGAAGTTTTCGTAATACAGGATTTATGAAAGAAATTAAAGCTGATTTGGACAGAAGTTTGAAAGGAGAATCATAAGATATGTTACATCCATCTTACACAGACTTAATGCAGGTCGTTAACAAAGACGTAGAGGAAGGCGAGACAAAGATCGTCAACAGCCGTTACTCTATTGTACTGGCAACATCAAAAAGGGCAAGACAGCTGATCGACGGTGAACTGCCTCTTGTAAATGCAAAGAATGGCGAGAAGCCGCTTTCAACTGCTATTGAAGAACTGAATGAAGGCAAGCTGAAGATTATCGCTGAGAATGCAGAAGAAGAATAGTAAAGAAAAGGAGGCAGATGCGCTTAGAGTATCTGCCTTTTAAAAATCTGGGAGGTTTTATGAAGATACTTTTTATTTCTCTGGGATGCGACAAGAACCTGGTGGATACTGAGGTTATGCTGGGGCTTCTGGCATCAAGAGGATATCAGATGACAGATGATGAGACAGAAGCAGATATCATTGTTATCAATACATGCTGTTTCATCCATGATGCCAAGGAGGAGAGTATTCAGAATATTCTTGATATGGCAGAATATAAGAAAGAAGGAAACTTAAAGGCTCTGATTGTGACCGGGTGTCTGGCAGAACGCTATCGTCAGGAGATACTGGATGAGATTCCTGAAGTGGATGCCGTGCTGGGGACGACAGCCTATGACAAGATTCTGGATGCTGTAGATGAGGCTTTAGCTGGGCATCATGTAGTAACGATGGAAGATATCAACGCTCTTCCAGACGTGACGCAAAACCGTCTGGTAACGACAGGGGGACATTATGCATACCTGAAGATTGCAGAGGGATGTGATAAACACTGTACCTACTGCATCATCCCGAAGATCCGGGGGAACTTCCGGAGTGTACCGATGGAGCGCCTGATCAAGGAGGCGGAATATCTTGCCGGGCAGGGGGTAAAGGAACTGATCCTCGTAGCGCAGGAGACCACGCTTTATGGAAAGGACCTTTATGGAGAGAAGAGGCTGCACCTGCTTTTGAAAGAGGTGTGCAGAATTAGTGGAATTCAGTGGATCAGGATTCTGTACTGTTATCCGGAAGAGATTACGGATGAACTGATTCAGGTAATGAAGGAAGAAAAGAAGATCTGCCATTATCTGGATCTGCCAATCCAGCATGCCAGTGACGATATCCTGAAGCGCATGGGAAGAAGGACGTCAAAGCAGGAACTTAAGGATATTATCGGCAGACTGAGACGGGAGATCCCGGACATCTGCCTGCGTACAACGCTGATCACCGGCTTTCCGGGAGAGACGCAGGAGCAGCATGACGAACTGCTTAATTTTGTAGATGAGATGGAATTTGACCGTCTGGGCGTGTTCACTTACTCACCGGAGGAGGATACCCCGGCAGCTTCGATGCCGGACCAGATTGACGAGGAAGTGAAGCAGGAACGTCAGGCAGACCTGATGGAGCTTCAGCAGGAGATCGCGTTTGATAATGCCCAAAACATGGTCGGCAGGGAAGTACTGGTTATGATAGAAGGAAAAGTGGCAGACGAGAATGCCTACGTCGGCAGGACTTACCGGGATGCCCCGAATGTAGACGGACTAATCTTTGTAAATACAGACGAAGTACTTGTGTCCGGGGATTTTGCAAAAGTCAAAGTAACCGGGGCAGTAGACTATGATCTGATAGGAGGACTTGTGTAATGAATTTACCAAATAAGCTTACAATATTAAGAGTCATTATGGTGCCGTTTTTTGTATTGTTCATGCTTACTGATATCGGGGGCAGTGCAAATAAATGGATTGCACTTGTGCTCTTTGTGATTGCCAGTCTGACAGACCTTTTGGACGGGAAGATTGCAAGAAAGTACAATCTTGTGACAAATTTCGGGAAGTTTATGGACCCTCTTGCTGACAAGCTTTTAGTCTGCTCTGCAATGATCTGCCTGATTGAGATGAATAAGCTCTCAGCATGGATTGTAATCGTGATCATCAGCAGGGAGTTTATTATCAGCGGATTCAGACTTGTAGCGTCTGATAACGGGGTTGTAATCGCAGCCAGCTACTGGGGGAAGTTCAAGACTGTTTTCCAGATGGCAATGATTATCGTGCTGATCGCAGATCTGGGTGGTATGTTTGCTGTAATCGGAGATATCCTTGTATGGATTGCGCTTGCACTTACTGTAATTTCCCTGATAGACTATGTGGTAAAGAACAAACAGGTTCTGACACAGGGAGGGATGTAAAAGATGTATCCGGAGTGGGTATTGAATAAAAAAAAAGCGGATGAGGCGAGCCTTGAGGAACGCCTCGTTGCCATACTGTCCGCTAAGGGACTTACCATTACCACCGCAGAATCCTGCACCGGCGGCCTGATCGCAGGAACGCTGGTGAATGTGTCCGGTGCCTCTGACGTGCTGAATGAGGGATATGTGACCTATTCCAATGAGGCAAAGGAGCGGCTTGTCGGGGTAAAACACGAGACGCTTGAGACATACGGGGCTGTCAGTGAACAGACTGCGGCAGAGATGGCCAGGGGAGCTGCGAAGGCAGCACATGCGGATGTGGCTTTAAGTGCTACAGGAATTGCTGGACCGGGCGGCGGGACTGAGGAAAAGCCGGTCGGGCTGGTGTATATCGGATGTTATGCCTTGGGAAAGACAAAAGTGTTAAAATGCCAGTTTACAGGAACCAGAATGGAGAACCGGATGCAGACGGTGGAAGATGCCCTGACTCTGGCGGTTGAACAGCTAGAAGGCTGCTGACAGCAGATAGAATATATAGAAAGAAAAAAGACTTCTGAGTTACCATTAACCGGGCTTGCCAGCCTGGCTTCTGTAAGCAGGAGTCTTTTATTGTACCAGTTTTCTGATTTCACATAAATTCCATATAACTTTTAAGGTTCGTCTAAAGTAACGTATTTATACTGTCATGGAAATATAAAATAAGCAAGGAGAATTGGCAGTTAAGTATGAGGACAGGTAAATATGGAAGAAGAGTCGGCTGAGGCAGTGATACAGTCTATTTCCGGGGAAGTTTATCAGTACTTAAATGGTGGAGAGTAGCTGGAAACTAAAATTGTCTTATAAATATGACACATGTCAGGCGAAACTTGTATAATCTTACAATTGACGAAAGTCGAAAATTGTGCGAAAATATCTCATATACGGCGTTAAATAAATATCAAGCGCCTATAGGAAGAAAATCATACATATTTGAAAGGAGTTTTAACATGATTTATTCACATGAAGTAGAAATGATGTGTCCGGTAGCTCAGGGTGCAAATCACGGACCAGCTCCAATTCCGGAAGAAGCAAAATGGGTACAGGCTAAAGAGGTTAAAGATATTTCTGGATTAACACATGGTGTAGGCTGGTGTGCTCCTCAGCAGGGTACATGCAAGCTGACATTGAATGTTAAAGAAGGTATCATTCAGGAAGCACTGGTTGAGACAATCGGATGTTCAGGAATGACACATTCAGCAGCTATGGCATCAGAGATCCTTCCGGGAAAGACTATTCTGGAGGCACTGAACACAGACCTTGTCTGTGATGCTATCAATACAGCAATGAGAGAACTCTTCTTACAGATTGTATACGGAAGAACACAGAGTGCATTCTCTGAAGACGGACTTCCTATCGGCGCAGGTCTGGAAGATTTAGGAAAGGGACTTCGTTCACAGGTTGGTACAATGTACGGAACACTGGCAAAAGGTCCTCGTTACCTGGAGATGGCAGAAGGATATGTAACAGGAATCGCTCTGGATGAGAACGATGAGATCATCGGATACCAGTTCGTAAGCCTCGGCAAATTAACAGACTTTATCAAAGCAGGCGATACACCGAATGATGCATGGGAAAAAGCAAAAGGCCAGTACGGACGTGTTGCTGATGCAGCTAAGATTATCGACCCACGTAAAGAATAACAGGTAACGTTAAAATAAATCAGGAGGACAATTAAATGGCTTTATTTGAATCATATGAAAGAAGAATTGATAAAATCAATGAAGTATTAAACAGCTATGGCATTGCTTCTATCGAAGAGGCAGAGAAGATCACAAAGGATGCCGGACTTGATGTTTACAATCAGGTAAAGAGCATCCAGCCAATCTGTTTTGAAAATGCCTGCTGGGCATACATTGTAGGTGCGGCAATCGCAATCAAAAAAGACTGCAGGACAGCAGCGGAAGCAGCAGCAGCAATCGGAGAAGGACTTCAGTCTTTCTGTATCCCTGGTTCTGTAGCTGACCAGCGTAAAGTAGGTCTTGGACATGGTAACTTAGGAAAAATGCTTCTGGAAGAAGACACAGACTGCTTCGCATTCCTGGCAGGACATGAATCTTTTGCAGCAGCAGAAGGTGCCATCGGTATCGCTGAGAAAGCAAACAAAGTCCGTAAAAAACCTCTGCGTGTAATCCTGAACGGTCTTGGAAAAGATGCAGCAAAGATTATCTCCAGAATTAACGGATTTACATATGTACAGACAGAGTATGACTACTATACAGGAGAACTGAAAGAAGTTCAGAGAACTGCTTATTCAGAAGGACTCCGTGCA
Source organism: Clostridium sp. AF19-22AC (assembly GCF_003479085.1). Taxonomy (NCBI): domain Bacteria; kingdom Bacillati; phylum Bacillota; class Clostridia; order Eubacteriales; family Clostridiaceae; genus Clostridium; species Clostridium sp. AF19-22AC. The sequence goes on from NZ_QUGN01000002.1 coordinate 69,538, forward strand.
AAAGTTAACTGCTACGGTGCAAATGATGTACGTGAAGGTGTTGCAATCATGCACAGTGAAGGCGTAGACGTATCTATTACAGGAAACTCTACAAACCCGACACGTTTCCAGCACCCGGTTGCAGGTACATACAAGAAAGAATGTATCGAGCAGGGTAAAAAGTACTTCTCAGTAGCATCAGGCGGTGGTACAGGACGTACACTTCACCCGGATAACATGGCTGCAGGACCGGCTTCTTATGGTATGACAGATACTCTGGGACGTATGCATTCAGATGCACAGTTCGCAGGATCTTCATCTGTACCGGCTCACGTAGAGATGATGGGACTGATCGGCGCAGGCAACAACCCGATGGTTGGTATGACTGTTGCTGTTGCAGTTGGCATTGAAGAAGCAGCAAAGGCTGGAAAGTTCTAGGAAGATAATTTAAATATTTTTTGAGAACCGCGCTAACTGTTTATGGTTGGTGCGGTTTTTGAGAATATGAGTTGTTACTGGTTTTTAGGAGGTACTAAAATGACAGTTGAAAGAATAGAAAATATGTGCGGCGGAGAGGGCCATGTAATCATCAAAAGAATACTGGGTGAAAAAGAATTAAACGGAAAATGCGGCCTGTATGCCGAAGTTACGCTGGAACCGGGATGTACGCTGGGTTATCATGAGCACCATGCAGAGAGTGAGACATACTATATACTCTCGGGTGAAGGTGTATATAACGACAATGGAAACGAAAGAAGTGTGAAGCCGGGAGATGTTACCTTTACCCCGGATAACTGCGGACACGGGCTGGCTAATACAGGGCTGGAGAATCTGGTATTTATGGCACTGATCATTAAGGATAATTAAATCAATATAAAAAGAGCGGGCGCTGCGAAATAGACGAGTAATTCATCTATGGAGCAGCGCCCGTTTTTTAACTCATATGTCTTCGTACCAGACAGGAAACAGCACCCGCCAGACATAATCCAAGTAATACGTTATGAAGTGAACCGAATACATCAAGGGCACCTTTTATTCCATTCAAGATCTCATAAGAACCCAGAGTATCCGGCAGGAAGGAACAGAGCAGGAAGGAAAGATAAGAGGCTATATAGATAAAAATGAAGGAAAACAGGCCTCTTCCGGTATCTTCCCGGTAGACTTTCCGCCCCTCGCGTATTCTCATTTTTGTTAATGACCAGAAAAAGGAGATCAGCTCGAACAGCAGGAAAACGGCTGCTACCGCCGCATATGCGGCCAGTGCAAAGTTCTTTTCCGTTAAGATATTCTGCGGGTCCCCGTAAGGTGCGGCCCCCCTCCAGAAATTATAGGCAAGGACGCCAAACGTACCTGCCATGATCAGAACGGAAATAATTCTGACAACAGAGCGGGCTACGCGATAGATTGCTTTTGTACCGTATTTAGCTGTCTTTTTGACAGGCGAGAGCAGCCGGCCGGAAGATTTGCGCCTTGCACGTTTTCTTCTGGGGGAATCGTGGTCGTACTGATAATCATTACTGTCGTAATCGTCATCATCATACAGGTTGTCTTCATAGTCATCACCATACAGGTCGTCTTCATAGTCATCATCGTAATCGCTGTCATATTCATCCGTGTCAACGGCCACTGTTTTATTGACTGTATCACCAGACACAGGTTTCGTATCAAAGCTATATGAAAAGGGAATTTCTTCTTCGTAGGTTACTTCAAAATCATCATCAAAAATAGTAGCACCGTTTTTGGTAGTACTCATCAAACTCCTCCTCGAATTGAATCTAACAAAATATATCTATCCACTTTAGGTATGGTATAACTTTTTCTTAATATACTCAAGGGCAAACACAAAAAATTCATAAAGTCCTAAGATTTCTTTTATATTTTTATGAAAAGTGTTAGAATAAAAAAGTGTTGCGATCATGAGAAAAAAGAAGCAGGAGTGATAGATATGATTACGGATATGACAGAAGGAAAGCCTTTTGGGATACTTTGGAGATTCACGGTACCTATGCTGATCAGTGTAATGTTCCAGCAGCTTTATAATATAGTAGACAGTGTTGTAGCGGGGAAGTTTGTCGGAGTGAACGCCCTGGCGGCAGTGGGTGCATCTTATCCCATTACGATGATCTTTATGGCGGTGGCTACGGGGCTGAATATTGGATGCTCGGTTGTGATTTCGCTCTATTTCGGTGCAAAAGAGTATGAACAGATGAAGAGTGCCGTGAGCACCTCCCTTCTGACGGTTCTGGGGATCAGCGTTTTCCTTACCATCCTGGGCCTTATTCTGGGCAGGCCGCTGATGACTCTTTTAAAGACGCCGGAAGATATTTTCGGGGATTCGGCACTTTACCTTAACATATACATATGCGGACTGATTTTTCTTTTTATGTATAATATCTGTACGGGTGTCTTTACCGCGCTGGGAGATTCAAAGACTCCTCTGTATTTCCTGATTGCATCCTCGATTGGGAATATCATTCTGGACCTTGTTTTTGTCATCTGTTTCCATATGGGTGTGGGCGGCGTGGCGTGGGCCACATTTCTGGCACAGGGCGTTTCTTCCATACTTGCGTTCTTCACCCTGCAGAAGCGGTTGAAAAGTGTCGGGAGCAGAGAGTACAGAAGGTTTTCATCTACTATGCTCAAAAAGATCATGGAAGTAGCGGTTCCGAGCATCCTGCAGCAGAGCTTTATCTCGGTCGGGAACCTGTTTGTCCAGGGGCTGATTAACAGTTACGGTTCCGCGGTTGTGGCGGGGTATTCGGCGGGAATGAAGATCAATACATTTGCAATCACCTCGTTTACCACGCTGGGAAATGGTGTTTCCAGCTTTACGGCCCAGAATATGGGGGCGCGAAAGCCAGACCGGATTTCGAAAGGCTTCCGCGCGGGTACAGTCATGGTTCTGAGTGTTGCAGTACCGGTATTCCTTCTCTTTTTCTTCGCCGGACAGCCAATCGTGCAGCTGTTTATGAGCGAAGGGGGAGAGCGGGCCGCCGAAGTCGGCGTGGAGTTCCTGCGAATCACATCCCCGTTCTATGCAGTAATCTCGTTAAAACTCATTGCGGACGGCATCCTGAGGGGAGCCGGGGCAATGAAAGCGTTTATGATTGCTACGTTCTCTGACCTGATCCTGAGAGTGATTCTGGCATTTGTGTTGTCAGGAGTCTGGGGAGAGACAGGGATCTGGCTGTCGTGGCCGGTCGGCTGGGTGATAGGGACATCACTTTCCGTCGGATTTTATATATCGGGTATCTGGAAAAAGCAGAACCTGATTGCTTAGAATGTATTTAAATAAGGCTTATTCTGACGTGAGGATATCCTGTAGCCAGTCGATGCCAAGAAGGGCAAGTATGATGCAGAGCCCGAGCACAATACTGAGTATGATCTGGGAAATGGAGGGTACCCATATTGCCTTTGCCCCGAACATGGTAAAGATCACAAAATAGTAAATGATAATGGACAGTACCATATAGATACCAAAAATTTTCAGCATAACTTTTGCTTTTGCCATATAAAGATCCCGTTTCAGGATGGGGAGTGTATCGTATTTCCGGAGCAGAAAGGATAACTGATCCCGCTCACGGATCCAGAACAGGCGGAAGTTCAAATAGACTGTCTCTATGGCGAGTCCGGCCCAGAAGGCAGGATGCCAGAAGGAAACGGGTTCCACCGCTGCCGTAAGACCGTCCGCATTCAGGCCGTACGTCTGGATGGATGCCTGGGTTTGAGCCTGAATGAAGTAAACATACAGTATGATAACCATGATAATATAATAATAACTGGCATGCAGCCTCTTTTTTTCTATCTGATATAGTGTCATAATGTATCCTCCTCACAGGAATCAGGACAAAAGGTCTTTAATATGAAATCTTTTAAACGGATCGGCATCGGGATTCTTTTCCCGGGCAGAGCGGCGGTACTGGTCTTCCAGTGATTCTTTTGTATCGTTTCTGATGAGCCTCCCATTTTTTAAAACAAGGACATAGTCAGCAAGTTTGTCTAAATCCTCGGTTATATGGGTGGATAGAAGAATCCCGATATCTTTTTCGAGAACATCCTTAAGGATTGCGAGAAAATCCCTCCGGAAAACAGGATCGAAACCTGCCATCGGTTCATCCAGGAAAAGGAATCGAGGCTGGTGTGCAAGTGCGAAGCAAAACTGCATTTTCATGGCTTCCCCTTTGGAAAGCTGATAAACCTTGCAGGAAGGCGCAAGCTCCATCTTATCCAGCCAGAAGTAGTAGTCTTCAAGTGACCACTCCGGAAAATAAATTCCCAGATTCTGCCCGTTCTCCAGTATAGACTGTTCCTGAAAAAATGATAAATTCTCTGAAATATATCCAATCTTTTCTTTATATGCGGCAGGATTCTGTGACAAGGAGATACCGTCTATGACTGCCTCGCCCTGCATCCTGCGTGCTGTCCCGGATATGCAGCGGAATAAGGTTGTTTTCCCGGAACCGTTTGGGCCGATCAGTGCGGCAAGGTAACCGCTTTCGAGCATAAAGGAGATATCCTGTAATGTAAAGTTTTTATAGCTCTTTGTAATATTTCTGCATTCGAATTTTGACATCTTATTCGTCACTTCCTTCCCAGAGAATCTGCACCATATCCTGAAACTGGCTGAGTGTTAATTCCAGACGCCGGCCTTCCTGTATTAATTGGCTGATCTGCCCCTCCAGCCGCTTCAGCTGTTCTTCCCGGAGTGCCTCCCGGTCAGGTTCTTTGATATAGAAGCCTTTCTGGGGAAGTGAGTAGATCAGCCCGCCCGCCTCCAGTTCCTCATAGGCGCGTTTAGTTGTGATGACACTGATGCTTAAGTCTTTTGCCAGTGAGCGGATGGAAGGAAGCATATCTCCTGGTTTGAGCTCTCCTTTTAGGATGGCATTTTTAACAGCCTGTATAATTTGTTCATAAATAGGGAGACTTGAGTCTTCCCTGATGAATATATTCAATCGTTTCACTCCTTTTTATCCGGAATAGGGTAATATATTTTTTCATAGGAAAGCATGTAGGACAAAACAGGAGTAATGCAATACTTTGCCAGCAGGATATTGACGGCAAAGGCAATGCACCAGATAAGGAATATCCACCATGTCCATGTGATCCGGGCTGCAGCAAGGGAATAGAAAATAATAATCTCTAAGAGCAGCAGTGCAAACCAGTAGACGCCGGCAATGACCTCGCTGCTCTTTTCACTGACTATATCAGGCTCTGCAATAAGTGCTTCTTTTCTGTTGCCCGGATCTGTGCGGAGGTTCAGGTCAATCAGCAGGAAAAACCAGAGACTGAGCTGTGCGAGAATTTCCGTCCAGTTTTGGGAGACAAAGAACTGTCCTATTACGACGTAACGGAGGAGTATATATGTAAATACAATACTCAGAATTACTTTTATCATTAGATGCAGTCTTAAGTACTTCATTTTTTCTTTTTCCCCTGCCGCACAGACATACAGCGGTCTGGAAAGACGGATTGGCATTTTTTCAAGCAAAACCCACAGAAGTATGATTGCAGCTGCAGAGGCGGCAGATAAAAGGATGATTCCGCTGCTGTCAGAACTGAAAAAGTGATCCAGCGCAGCCTGCGGATAAGTGCCGTCCGGGCGCACCATATCCCCTAAGTACTGAAGAAGGGTGATGTGCACAATCATGCTCATACCGATACAATAAACGATGAAGTAAATCAGGATACTTAAAAAATTCTTTTTGATATCCAGCCATAAATCATTCAGAATAATACGGATCATTTTATGAACCCTCCTTTGCTGAGATAATACATCAGGTCTTCCAGAGACGGTCTGGTTACGGCCAGTCCTTTTAACTGTCCTTCCTTTGGAAATTCAATCAGGAGAGAACTTTTATAAGGTTCATAGAGCCGGCAGATGACATTGGGCCCGAAGGTATGTTCAATCTGCTCACGCGTTCCGGAGGCAATGTAAAAACGGTCCCCCAGTTCTTCCTTATCCAGCTCCAGGCATATGCTGCCTTCGTCTAAAAGAATGATATAATCCCCAATCTGGTCAAGGTCATTCGTCAGGTGTGTGGAGAAGAGGATGCTGCGCTTTCCGCTTTCCACAATATCCTGCATGTAGCCCAGAAGCTCTCTGCGAAAGAGCGGGTCCAGCCCGGCGGCCGGTTCATCCATCAGAAAGAGCTTTGCATCGTGTGATAAGGCAAAGGCAAGCTGGAAGCGGGTTTTTTGTCCCTTAGACAGTTTTCCGGCCTTCTGCTTCGGAAGCAGCCCGAAGCGTTCACAGAACTGGAGGTAAAGGGAATGATCGTACCGGGAATAAAGCGAACCAAAGAGCCTGCCGTTGGCTTCTATACTGAGATTGTCTTCAAACAGTGATTCATCCAGCACAAACCCGATTTCATTCTTTGCCTCTTTTTCTTCTGTTTCCATATTATACCCATTGACATAAATATCACCGCTGTCCTTCTGATACAGCCGGAGGATCGTCTTAATCAGTGATGTCTTGCCGGCCCCGTTCCTGCCAATCAGTCCCATGATATATCCCGGTTCCAGTGACAGATTAATATCGAGAAGTTGCAGACTGCCGATGGACTTGTTCAATTTGCGGATTTCCAGCAGATTATCCATAAAATCCCTCCTGACGTGTACTGTGTATAGGTGCCTATGACTGTATATAATCTGTATATGTCTATATATACAGATTAAGCCCGGAAGATATATTTGTCAATAGGGGAATAGAAAATAAAAGAATTTGGTAATAATAACCTGTGTACAGAGAATGACATACACATTTGAAAAGGAGATTATGAGATGAATATTCAGAAATGCGGAATTATCGGATGCGGCGGTGTGGGTGCCACAACCGCCTATACACTGGTCGAGAGCGGTCTTTTTAATGAAATGGTCCTGATTGATATTGACAAACGAAAGGCGGAGGGGGAAGCGCTGGATATCGGGCACGGAATTCCTTTTACTGTACCTTCGGACATCTACGCAGGGGATTACTCAGATTTGAAGGATGCCTATCTGGTCGTTGTCACAGCAGGGGCGAACCAGATGTCGGGAGAGACAAGGCTCGATATTTCGGCAAAGAATGCGAAAGTATTCCGCCAGATCATTCCGGAGATTGTAAAATACAATTCTGAATGTATTCTTTTAATTGTTACAAATCCGGTGGATGTCCTTACAAGCCTTGCACTGAAACTTTCGGGATTTCCGGCAGGACGTGTGATTGGGAGTGGGACGGTACTGGATACGGCGAGGCTGAAATATCTTCTGGGAAAGAAGTTTAATCTGGATTACCGGAATATACATGCATGGATGATCGGTGAGCACGGCGACAGCGAGCTGGCTGCATGGAGCAGTGCGACTGTGGCAGGACTCCCTGTGGATGAATACTGCCGCCAGCACGGGAGAACAAGGGACAGTCTCCAGTTGAATGAGATTTATGAGGAAGTCAGAGACAGTGCATATGAGATTATAGATCGAAAAGGTTCCACATTCTATGCGGTTGCGATGGCCGTAAAACGAATCGCACAGGCACTTGTCAGGGATGAGCATTCCATTTTGACTGTATCAAGCCTTGCCCAGGGACATTATGGAATCAACCATGTCTGCATTGGCCTGCCGACCGTGCTCGGCGTTAACGGGGCAGAAGACATCATAGAAATCCCCCTGAATGCACAGGAGAGGGAGAAACTGAAAGAGTCTGCGGCAGCCCTGAGTAAGATTTATCATGAGGTGCAGGACATTTAAAGTATAGTCTGGAAGAGGAATCCTATTTTATTAAAAAAGAATGAAAATTGTAAAATAGTGTCGACTTCTCAAATTTATCTGGTAAAATAAATATGCTAATACGATGATATAAGCTTTAGAGAAATGTGAATGACATAGAACGGGAATTGTTATGGGAAAGGAGCTCTATGCAGGAAGATTTTTATTCAGAGGCAGAGGACCCTGCTTTATATAAAAGTGAAATGAAGAGAAGGCACTGGATGGCAAGGAGAAGAAGGCAGCGGCGTATCAGGATCCTTGTATTTACAGGCAGTATTGTCCTTATGGGTACGGTTCTGTTCGCACAGAAATATACCGCATCTGAACATCAGGTGGTACGTGCGGAGAAAAAGCAGAAAGTGGTAGAGACATCAGCCGATATTGATAATTCACAGAAGAAAGTATCTGCAAATGATAAGGAAGGTGTGAATTCAGATACTGCGGAATATGAGATAGATGCATCTGCATGGAATCTGATCCTTGTAAATAGCAGCCATCTTGTTCCGGATGGGTATTCCGTGGAGCTGACAGAATTAACAGATGGTGAAGCCGTGGATTCGAGGATTTATGATGACCTGAAGGCAATGCTGGATGCAGCCGAAGGCGAAGGGCTGTCCCCGGTTATATGTTCCTCATACAGGTCACTGGAAAAGCAGACCACATTATTTGAGGAGCAGGTCAGCATGAACATGTCAAATGGCGCTTCCAGAGAAGAGGCAGAGAAACAGGCGGCGGTATGGGTGGCCCCTCCCGGTACGAGTGAACACCAGCTGGGACTGGCCCTTGACATTGTGTCGAGTTCCTACCAAGGGCTCGACGAGGCACAGGAAGAGACTGCTGAACAGAAGTGGCTGATGAAGCATTGCGCGGAGTACGGCTTTATACTCCGTTATCCCACTGATAAAAGTGATATCACGGGGATTGGCTACGAACCGTGGCATTACAGATATGTCGGGAAAAAGGCGGCCAAAGAAATCATGAAGCAGGGAATCTGCCTTGAAGAATATCTGGGTGCAGCGAAATCAAATTGATGAAGTAGAATTAAGCTCCGGCAAGTTGACGTTTTTAGGAAAATCCCTTATGATAGAAAGGTCGAAAAGGGAGGAATATTCTTATGAATGTTTTAAATATAGAGCATATCAGTAAAATTTACGGAGAAAAAGTCATCTTTGATGATGTTTCCTGCGGAATCCATGAGGGAGATAAGATCGGGATCATCGGAATTAACGGGACCGGCAAGACCACCTTACTGAGAATCATAGCCGGGCTGGAAGAACCAGATGACGGGCAGGTGGTCAGGCAGAATGGGATGAAAGCCGGTTATCTGCCGCAGAACCAGAAATTCCCGGAGGAGGCATCTGTTTTATCTTATGTGCTTGCAGGACAGAAGCAGGATGTTTGGAATGTAGAGAGTGATGCGAAAAGTATATTGAACCATCTGGGACTTACTGACCATGAGGCAGTCATGGGGCATTTATCCGGCGGCCAGAAGAAGAGGGCGGCGCTCGCAAAGGTTCTGGTAGAACCTGCGGACGTCCTGATTCTGGACGAGCCGACCAATCATCTGGACGAAGACATGATAAACTGGCTGGAGGACTATCTGAAGAGGTACAGGGGCGTCGTCCTGATGGTGACCCATGACAGATATTTTCTGGATAAAGTGACGAATAAGATTCTGGAGATCAGCTATGGGAAGCTCTATGCCTATGAAGCAAACTATTCAAGGTTCCTTGAGATGAAGGCACAGCGGGAAGAGATGGAGCAGGCGAGCGAAAGAAAGCGCCAGAGCGTCCTGAGGATGGAGCTCGAGTGGGCAGCCAGAGGCTGCCGGGCGAGGAGCACTAAGCAGCGGGCCAGACTGGAACGACTGGAAGCACTGAAAAACGGTAATGCCCCGGTCCAGCCCCAGCTGGTAGAGATGGATTCCGTCGAAACACGCATGGGCAAAAAGACGATAGAGCTTCACCATGTGAGTAAGAGTTATGGAAGCAGAATCATGGTAAAAGATTTTGACTATATCGTTTTGAGGAACCAGCGCCTTGGTATCGTAGGCCCCAACGGCTGCGGAAAGTCAACCCTGATTAAGATGATTGCCGGAATACTCCAGCCGGATTCCGGAAGTATAGAAATCGGTGAGACGGTAAAGATCGGTTATTTCGCCCAGGAAGTACCGGATATGAATACAAGCCAGAGAGTCATTGATTATGTACGCGATATTGCGGAATATATTCCGACCAGACAGGGCAGGATTACCGCTTCGCAAATGCTGGAACGGTTTTTGTTTACCCCTGATATGCAGTATTCCCCTATTGAAAAGCTTTCGGGAGGGGAGAAGAAGCGGCTGTATCTGCTCGGAATCCTTCAGGCAGGGCCGAACTGCCTGCTGATAGATGAGTGCAATGATCTTGATATTCCTACGCTGACGATTTTCGAAGATTATTTGAACAGCTTTCCGGGAATCGTAATCACAGTTTCACATGACAGGTATTTCCTTGATAATGTTGTGGACAGGGTTTTTGCGTTTGAGGGGGATGGCCGGCTTGTGCAGTACGAAGGCGGCTACACGGATTACATAGAGGCAAGGCAGCGAAATGCTGCATCTGGTGCGGCAACGGCCGGGCCAGTGGATGCTCTTGAAGAAAAGAAGAGCAGCAGGGACTGGAAGCAGAACAGCCCGGTAAAGCTGAAGTTCTCATATAAAGAGCAGAAAGAATATGAAACAATCGATGAGACGATTGCCGCACTCGAAGAGAAAATAGAATCTCTGGAGGACGAAGTTCTTAAAAATGCCACAAATTCAGCAAAATTAAATGAGCTGCTTGAGAAAAAAGAACTGGCAGAAAAGGAACTGGAAGAGAAAATGGAACGCTGGGTCTATCTGAATGATCTTGCGGAAAAAATTGAGGCACAGAAAACAGGCGGAAATTAGAATAAAAAACAGGCGGAGTGAACCGCCTGTTTTTTGTTTATCAAGTGGCCTAAGCGGCACTTATATGATATAATAATTTAGTACATTGACCCCAGGAATATTAAGATGTATAATAGTCATGTGATTTTAAAAACGAAAATGAAGTAAAAAAATCGAAAGATGTGACTATATTAAATTCGTATGTGATTATACGGGGTCGTAATCAAATCGGAAAGAGGTGTTTGGATATGAAAAAACCAGTATTAGTGATTATGGCTGCGGGAATGGGCAGCCGTTATGGCGGCTTGAAGCAGATTGATCCTGTAGATGAAGAAGGGCATATCATCATGGATTTTTCCATTTATGATGCCAGACGGGCAGGGTTTGAGAAGGTTGTTTTTATTATTAAGGAAGAGTTTGACGAAGAATTCCGCTCCAGCATAGGAGATAGAATCAGCGAATTCATGGAAGTGGATTATGTATATCAAAAGCTTGAAGATCTGCCAGAAGGATTTTCTGTTCCGGAAGGCCGTGTGAAGCCATTTGGTACAGGTCATGCCATCTTAAGCTGCCGGAATGTTGTGGACGGACCTTTTGCGGTTATCAATGCGGACGACTACTATGGAGTGCATGCATTAAAGGAAATATACAATTATCTTTCACAGAATGAAGATGATGACAAATACAGGTATGCTATGGTCGGATATCACCTGATTAAGACGATGACAGAGAACGGTTCTGTGTCACGCGGTGTCTGTGAGACTGATGAAGCGGGGTATCTGACAGGAATTACAGAACGTACGCAGATAGAAAAGACAAAGGATGGCGCGGCATTTACAGAAGACGGCGGTAAGAGCTGGACGAAGATTGACCCGGAATGTATTGTATCTTTGAACATGTTTGGCTTTACTGCAAGCATGATCAAGGAGCTCCAGATGCGTTTTCCAAAGTTCCTTGAAAAGAATCTGAAGGAGAATCCGCTGAAATGCGAATATTTCCTCCCGACGGTTGTAGGCGAACTCATTGAAGAAGGAAAGGCAACCGTGAAAGTACTGGAGTCAAAAGACAGATGGTACGGTATTACCTATAAGGAAGATAAGCAGAGCGTTGTGGATGCTGTTGCCGGGATGAAAGAAAACGGTACATATCCGATGCATCTCTGGAAATAAGGAATCAGCAGGATAGAGGCGCAGCAGGCGCCGGTAACAGGACATCAGTAGAGAAAGGAAGTAAATCATGGCAATTTTAGTAGCAGGCGGAGCAGGATATATAGGGAGTCATACATGTGTGGAACTGTTGGAGAGAGGATATGAGGTTGTCGTAGTGGACAATCTGTATAATTCAAGCGAGACGGCACTGGAAAGAGTCCAGAATATCACAGGCAGGACTCTCAAGTTCTATAAAGGGGACATTCTGAACAGGGAAGATCTGGACCCGGTTTTTGAAAAGGAAGATATTGAAGCTGTCATCAACTTTGCGGGACTGAAGGCGGTCGGGGAATCCGTGGAGAAGCCCTGGGAGTACTATCACAATAACATTACCGGGACGTTAATCCTATGCGATGTGATGAGGAAGCATGGCTGTAAGAACATTATTTTCAGTTCATCCGCGACAGTTTATGGGGATCCTGCAGAGATTCCAATTACTGAAAACTGCCCGAAGGGAGAAATCACAAACCCATATGGACGGACGAAAGGGATGCTGGAGCAGATTCTGACAGATCTGCATACCGGAGATCCTGAGTGGAATGTGATGCTCCTTCGTTATTTTAACCCGATTGGGGCACATAAATCGGGGCTGATTGGAGAAGATCCGAAAGGAATCCCGAATAACCTTGTACCTTATATCGCACAGGTTGCAGTCGGGAAATTGAACTGTCTGGGGGTATTCGGAGATGATTATGACACACCGGACGGCACAGGGGTGCGTGACTATATCCATGTAGTTGATCTGGCTGTCGGGCATGTCAAGGCAATTGAAAAGCTAAAGACCAGCAAAGGCGTCCACATTTATAACCTTGGAACAGGAGTTGGATACAGCGTGCTGGATGTGGTAAAGGCCTACGAGAAGGCATGTGGCAGGGAAATACCATATCAGATCAAGCCGCGCCGTGCGGGAGACATTGCCACCTGCTACTGTGATGCCTCAAAAGCAAAAGAAGAACTCGGCTGGACGGCCGAAAGAGGAATCGAGGAAATGTGTGAGGATTCCTGGAGATGGCAGTCCATGAACCCGGACGGTTACAGAACTGCCGGCCAGACAGAAAAGTAAATAGGAGAAAGCAAAATGTACGGAGAAGATAAATTGTCAGATATGAACTGCCTGCCATTATCCTCCAGCCAGATGAATATCTGGAACCTGGAAATGGCACACCCGGGACTCCCCATGAACAACATATGTACAGCACTGAAAATAGAAGGGAATCTAAATCTGGAGTATCTTCAGACGTGCATGGAACTTGCGTTCCGGGCATTTCCGTCTCTTCGCACAAGAATCACAGTGAGGGACGGAAAGCCCGGACAATATATTACAGAGGAACTGCCGGGAAGGACAGCTTTATTCGATTTCACGGAAACGGATGAGGAAGGGCTTACGACCTGGTTCCATTCTGTTGCCAGAGAGCATTTTATGCTCGAGGACCATTCCCTGTGTGAGATGTTATTATTTAAGACATCTGAGAGCAGTGGCGGGATCCTTACAAGAGTACACCACATCATCGCCGATGCATGGTCTCACGCATTGGTTACCAATCATATCATTCATAATTATTTCCGGCTCCTTAGCGGTCTTAAGCCTGATCATGAGGCTGTCCCGTTTTATGAGGAGCATATCATAAATGAACAAAATTATTTACAATCCAAAGCCTTTGAGAAAGATAAAAGGTACTGGAAAGAGGCTTTGAAAAATATTTCACCGGGACTGGCAAAAGAGTACCAGTGTGCTCTCGTAAGCCCTGTCGGTTATCGTAAATCATACCGGTTATCCAATCGCCTGAACCGTCTGATTGGCAGTTTTTGTGAGAAAGAGAAGGTTTCTCCGTTTGCGGTCTTTTACATGGGTCTGGCGATTTACTTAAGGCGCATGAAAGGGCAGGAGAGATTCTGCATCGGTGTGCCGACAATCAACAGACTCAATTACAGGGAAAAGCAGGCCGGCGGGATGTTTGTCAATACACTGCCATTTGTGAATGAACTTGATATTTCGATGTCATGGAACCAGTTTAATGAAAAGCTTCAGTCTGACTGGTTTTCCTTATTGTGCCATCAAAGAATCCCGTTTGAATATATAAAAAAACTGGCTCAGGAAGGCGGCCACGAAGGAAACGAGCCTTTGTTCCACATTGTGCTGTCCTATCAGAACGGTAAGATGGACCATTTAAGGGGGGCCCGTGTTTTTCTGGAAGGCCGGTGGCTGTACAGTGGTTACCAGAGCGAAGCGCTGTGCATTCATTTAAGCAGCCGCGACGGAGAAAACCAGTTTACGGTAGATTATGATTATCTGACACAGATTTTCAGTGAACAGGAAATAGAGAAGCTCCATGAAACGCTTTCACGCATCCTAAAAGAAGCCCTCCGGGAACCGGACAAGCCGATATCCTGCCTCTCCCTGCTTGGCGAGGAGACCGAGGAGAGGGTCATCTTTGATTTTAACCAGACGGATACATGGTATGAACGTGAAAAATGTATTGCACAAAAGCTGGATGAGATGATGCAGCTGTATCCGGACCGGGCAGCCGTTATATTTGAAGGAAAAAGAATATCATATAAAGAGCTGGGAAGACAGGCGGGAATCATTTCCGAAAGAATCAGGGAGATAACAGGGGATGAACAAGGAACGGTTGCATTGCTGATGGAACGCAGTGACCGTTTGTTTGCCGCGCTTACAGGTATCATATTTTCAGGTAACAGCTGGCTTTTTATAGATACAGAGCTGCCATCCATGAGGAAAGAGGAATTGCTGGCAGACAGCCATGCGCTGTTTGTCATTACTGATGACAGTCAGGCACTGGATGGGGAAGACGCCCGAAAAGAAATGTTATGGGGGCAGGACACTGCAGTACATGTCCTGGAGTTTACCGCGCTTATTTCTGGAAAGGACAGCCCGGTTTCCACTGATCCCATTGTATTATCACAACCGGATGATCTGGCATATCTGGTTTATACATCCGGCAGCACAGGTCTTCCGAAGGCGGTAGAAGTGGAACAGCACAGTGTTGTGAATCTGGCCGCAGCCATGCAGCCACTATATCCAAAGGGCGCGGTCCTTTCGATCTGTAATGTGGGATTCGATGCCTTTCTGCTGGAAAGTGTGTCCGCACTTTTAAACGGAAAGACGATCGTTATGGCTTCCGGTCAGGAAATGAATCATCCCCGGAAGATCGGCAGGCTGATTCTGAATTACGATGCTGGGTTTATGGCGCTGACGCCGTCCAGATTATCCGCTTATATGGCAGAAGAAGAATTTAGAAAAGCACTGTCTCATCTGGAAACGATCATATGCGGAGGAGAGAGTTTTCCTCTGCAGCTTTACAGAACTCTTTCAGGCCTTACATCAGCGGTGGTATACAACCAGTATGGACCTTCCGAGGCGACAGTGGCAGTCAGCCATGCAGCAGTAAACGGCAGGGAATCCGTCAATATCGGTGCCCCCCTGCAGAACTGCAGGATCTATATACTGGATGAATATATGAACCCGCTGCCGCCCGGTTCAGCCGGTGAGATTTATATCGGAGGTGAATGTCTGGCAAGAGGGTATCATAGCCGGGAGGAACTGACAAAGGAGAGTTTCCTTGCGGACCCGTTTATAAAGGGGGCGCGGATATACCGCACCGGTGATTATGGGAAATGGTCGGAAGACGGGAGAATCTTTTATCTGGGAAGGAAAGACGACCAGGTAAAACTGCTTGGACACAGAATTGAGCTTTCCGAGATAGAATCCGTGCTCATGCTCCATCCCGGAGTCCGGACGGCGGCAGTGACGGTATCAGAAGGGATGCTGACTGCGTATTTTGCGGGAGATGAAGAACTGACAGAGGAAGCACTACTTACCTACGCCGCAAATTACCTGCCGCGGTATCTGATACCGGCTGCAGCGGTAAGGGTAGAAAAACTGCCGCTTACCACAAATGGAAAAGTCGATTTCAGACTGCTGGAAAAACCGGTTATTACAAATGAGCAGGTACATCCTGCCGATGAAGTGGAAGAAGTCCTTCTCGATATCTGGAAACGGGTACTTAAGCGGGAAGAACTGGGAGTACAATCGGATTACTTCCGGTCAGGCGGCGATTCCCTGAATGCGGTGCTGATGCTTCTGGAGGTAGAAAAAGAATTTTCAAGGAGTATATCGGTTACAGAATTATATGGTTGTTCCACACTGAGAAGACTCGGCAACCTGATCCGGGGGAAGGCGGTTGAAAGTGGGAATCGGAAAGCAGGCATAAAGAAGGCTCAAGAACAGGCATTTTATCCGTTGACGCCTTCTCAGGAAAGTTTTTATGTTCTCCAGCAGCTGGATGAGACAAAGATCAGCTATAATATGCCGATGGCCTTCCGACTTGGTACATGGCTGGATTTCCCGAGACTGGAACAGGCTTTCCGCAAAATGGCAGAACAGGATCCGGTACTTAGGACTGTTTTTATGATTGAAAGCGGACAGGTGACGGCCAGAGTGCTCCCCCAGAGTGACTTCCGGATGGAATGGATGGAAGCGGCCGGATTTGAAGAGGCCATGCATCATTTTGTGCGCCCGTTTGACCTGGAGAAGGGACCTTTGTTCCGGGCGGCAATGGTTAAGCTCCCGGAAAATGAGCCGGGGCTTCTTCTGGATATGCATCACATTATCTCTGACGGAATCAGCATGCAGATTCTGCTTCACAGGCTCGACCTGTACTACCGGGGCGGCGAAGTAAAAGTACCGGAACTTACATATGCCGATTATGCATGGTGGGTGAAGGAAAATTCCGGTCAGGGGAGGGATTCCGGCAGGAAATTCTGGATGGAACAGATGAGGAACTCCCTGCCGGAGAAAACACTTCCCCTTGACCGGCCAAGACCGCCAGTGTTTGACGGAAAGGGG
Organism: Clostridium sp. AF19-22AC; assembly: GCF_003479085.1. NCBI lineage: Bacteria > Bacillati > Bacillota > Clostridia > Eubacteriales > Clostridiaceae > Clostridium > Clostridium sp. AF19-22AC. The sequence continues at coordinate 86,246 of NZ_QUGN01000002.1, forward strand.
GCGGAGCACTGCTTTGTTCTTTCGGAAGCCTTAAGCGGCAGCATAAAAGAATTCTGCGAGGAGCATGAGGTGACACCGTTCATTCTTCTTTTGTCAGTTTACGGCCTTCTGGTCAGCCGGTATTCAGGATCAGAAAAGGTAGTGGCCGGAACCCCTGTTTCCGGGCGGCATGAACAGAACATGGAGGAAATGACAGGTGTTTTTGTACATACACTTCCTGTGTTCATCCATGCGGACCCGGAGCTGACTTTTGAAACGTATCTGCATAATGTCCGTCATACAGTGTCCGGAATGCTGGATCATCAGGAAATTTCGATGGAAGAGCTGACCGGGCTTTCCGGTGCAGAGAGATCAAGAGATAGAAATACACTGTTTGACATTCTGTTTACCATGACTCCTTTGCAGAAGGAGGATGTTACTATTGGGGGTGCAGACCTTATTTACATGCCTTATGATACACATGCAGTCAAGATGGACCTGAATCTGGAAGTGACTTACATGAAGGGCGGGTACCGTTTCCGTTTCGAGTATGCGAAGAGCCTGTTCGACGAGGTAACCATTGCTTTTTATGGAAGATGCTGTGTGCAGGGACTTAAAGAGGTGCTGAAACATCCTGAAAAGAGGCTGGGCGTCATAGAGATGCTGGATGCGGCGGACAGAATCCGCCTTCTGGAGCAGCCGAGGAGAATCCGCACGCCCTATGATGCGGCACCCGTGGACTGCCTGTTGGACGAAACAGCCGCAGCCAACCCGGATAGAATAGCGGTACAGTGGGGCGATGGGCAGTTTGACACGTTCGGAACATTAAAGGAAAAAAGCGATCTACTTGCCACTGTTTTGGAAAACAAAGGGATTACAGCAGGGGACAAGGTCGCCTTCCTGACGAAACGGACGGGGCTGATGCCAGTCCTTATGTTCGGCATTTTGAAAGCCGGGGCAGCCTATGTGCCGGTAGACCCGTCTTTTCCGAAAGAGCGGATCAGGTACATGCTTGAGCAGGCGGGGGTCCGGATGGCCGTTTACGGGCAGGAGGAACTCGTTCTGGACGGGATGCCTTGTGAGGCACTGGTCTGGGATGAGGAGGAGCTGCTCCGTTTAAAGGGAGATTCAGTGTTTCACAGGAAGCACCAGTCATCCGATGCGGCAAATGTGATCTTTACATCCGGTACAACAGGAAAGCCGAAGGGGGTTGTCATGCTTCACAGGGCGCTGTCGAATCTGTCAGCGCATCTGGAACCACTGCTTGGTACGTGGGATGAAAAAATCCTCTGTGCATCCAACTGTGTATTTGACGTGTTTACAACAGAAACAATTCTGGCGCTGGGGAAGGGGTATCCGGTCAGTATTGCGGATGAAGAAGAAATGCTGCTCCCGTGGAAGATGGCAGAGCGGATCAGGAGGGACCGGGTAACGATCCTCCAGCTGACTCCGTCCAGACTGCAGATGTGTCTGGGTGATGAAAGCTTTTGTGCGAGTCTGAGCGGCATACACAGGATTATCCTTCTCGGTGAGCCGTGGGGGATGGAGCTTAAAAGGAGGCTGAAGGACCTCACAGATGCCAGAATCTTCAATATCTACGGCCCGACGGAAACGTCTGTCCATAACTGCCAGGGAGATATTACGGATGAGGACAGCATCCATATAGGAAAGCCTATCGGAAACTGCCGCTACTACCTGCTGGATGAAAAAGGAAAGCCGCTGCCGCCGACTGCGGTGGGGGAAATATATATAGCCGGGGAATGCCTGTCAGCCGGTTATATTGGCCAGCCGGAACTGACAGAGGAGGTATTTGTGCCGGACTGTTACTCAAAAGAAGAGAAGATGTACCGCACCGGAGATCTCGGCAGACTCAGGGCGGATGGAAACTGGCAGTGTCTGGGGCGTGTTGACACACAACTGAAGCTGAATGGACACAGAATTGAACCCCTGGAAATTGCAGAAGTTATGCAGCAGTCAGGGATGGTGAAAGAGGCTGCAGTTGTTCCCGTGCTAAGGGACGGGATTCCAGAGTATTTAAGAGGTGCTGCGGTAGCGGCCCCCGGTTATCAGGAAGGGGCACTTAGAGAATTTCTGTTAGAAAGACTCCCAGATTATATGATTCCTTCTGAAATCCTGACATTTACAGAAATGCCGAGAACGGCAAGCGGTAAAACGGATTTGAAGAAACTTGCACTGCCGGATATAAAATCTGTTGCAGAAGCAGGAGAAAGAGAAATGAGTGAAATCGCTGTATTGTGGCGGGAAGTGCTCGGAAAAGACCCCGACCCGGAAGTTTCTTTTTTTGAGCAGGGAGGAACATCTCTTATGGCTATCCTGATTCTGAACAGGTATCATCAGAAACAGTACGATTTCAGCATCAATGATTTTTATCATTATCCGACACTTGATGCTCAGGAAAAGCTTTTATCTGGCAAAAAGTGGGATGGGGAGCAGAAAACGGCACAGGAGCAGACAGTGACGCCGGAAATTCCACGTAAATCAGCGGGGGTGGATGAATGTATCTGTTCACTGGGAGCCATACTCCTGACCGGTGCATCCGGATATCTGGGAAGTTATATTCTAAAAAAACTGCTGGAGTATGGTGGTGAGAAAGTATACTGCCTGGTCAGAGGGAACGGGGAACGGTTGAAAGAGGTTCTGGATACATATTTTGATTCCGGTTTTTATGAGAAGTACGCGGGGCGCATTGAAATTGCCACTGGTGACATAACAAAGGAAGGGTTCGGGCTGCCACCGGATATCTATGACAAAATGGTACAGGAAGTGACACGCGTATTCCACTGTGCGGCGGATGTCAGACACTATGCGCCGCCGGAGGAGCTGAACCGTACAAATATAGATGGGACCGCGGAGGTACTGCATTTTGTGAAAAAGGCAGGTGCGGCAATGATGCACATGTCGACTGTCAGTGTGGCCGGAAACAGGCTTCTGGAGGAACCGGGCCGGACATATACCTTTCATGAAGAAGATCTGGATGCCGGGCAGAACTGGCAGGATAATCCTTATGTCAAGAGCAAACTCCTTGCAGAAAAGCTGGTAGATGATGCCGTGAAAGAAGGAGCGCATGCAAGAATATTCAGGATCGGAAGGCTGGCGGCTAATTCTTATAATGGAAAATTCCAGAAGAACCCACAGTCAAATGCATATTACCGGCTGATCAAAGGCATTCTGGAACTGGGAATGATGCCGGAGGCCCTCTATCATCAGCCGATCGAGCTGACACCTGTCAATCAGGCCGCGGAGGCCGTGGTCAGATTAAGTGGTTCAACAGGCGGAACATACCACATATACTGCCCGTACGAGACTGAGATCGGACCGCTTGCCAAAGCCTGTGCACCAATAGAGCGAGTGTCTGCCGATGACTTTGAGCATATGCTTGAGAAACGTATGACAGAGTCTGATTCACCATATATACAGGCACTGGCACAGGTGTGGTATGAAGGAAAAACAGACGGGAGTATGGTGCAGCTTCGTCAGGACAAGACACTAAAAAAATTGGCGGAACTGGATTTCTGGTGGCAGAAACCAGATATTGATAAACAAAAGATGTGTTTTTTACAGGAAGGAAGTGAGGGAAAGGTATGACAATTGTCGGCCACATATTGGATGTATCTGCTGCGGTTCTTGCATTTTTTATAGTCAGCTGCTTTTTGAAGGGCAGACTCAGTGCAGTGCAGAAATTGTACCTGTCTTCGGCGGCCTTCCTGCTCGTCTGGCTGGTGGCGATCATTGGTATGGAGCATACGAAAAAGGTGGGCATCTGGCAGGTGCTGGATGCCATTACATGTGCATGTTCTGCACTGCTTATTATGACAATACTGATGATCTCGCTTATTTTTACAAAAAATCTTGTGAAAGTACCGCGGAATTACTGGCTGCTGTATCTGCTGCCGGCCCTGTCATCCCTGATTGTATTTACAAATCCGCTGCACCACCTGTTCTATCGCAGGTTTTCCATCTATGCCTCTGAGGTGCGTTTTGGACCTCTGTTTATTATTTCAGGGCTGCAGTATTATATTTATTCCCTGTTTGTCCTTATAATCATGATACGTTTCGGTTTAAAAAGCCGTGTGAGGAGGGTGTGGGGGCAGGTTGGCCTGTTTATCGGCGGGCTTCTGGTTCCGCTTTTCACCAACTTGCTGGCAACACTGAAGGTGGTGAATCTGCCAATATCGGCAACACCGCTTGCCTTTCTGGTCACGATTATATGCCACGGGATCGCGGTCTATTATTTTAATTTCCTTAATATCAAGCCGGCGGCGCTGGAAAATATGGTGGACAATATTTCGGAAGGATATGCAATCCTGTCTGCGGACAGCTGCATCATTTACAGCAATACGGCTTTTGAGGAGATATTCGGGGATAAGTACCATATGAGGATTAACAGCTACCTGAACAGGATTGTGGAAGAACTGGAGGACCGGAAAAAGGATGTCATCTATAATCTGCTCAATTTTTTTGATGTATGTAAGCAGTCGGTTAATATTATATCTTATGAGCAGGCCATCCTCTGTGAGGAAGGAAAATTTTATTATTCTGTAGAACTAACCCCGATTCTGGTCAAACACAGGCTGGCAGGGGTACTGGCCATGTTCAGGGACGTGACAAAATTAAAGGAAGAGATGCGCAGGAAACAGCAGAACCTGAGCCGGGCAATGGAGCGGGAACGGCTGATCTCCCTCGGCCAGATGATCGGAAGTATTTCACATAACCTGAAGACTCCTATTATGGCCGTGTCTGGTGATGTGGCGCTTCTGGAAGATCTGGTAAGAGAATATAAGGATAGTATCGGAGATCAGGATGTGACCGTAGAGGACCATAAGGAGATTGCGGATGAAATGTCCGGCTGGCTTCAAAGAATCAAAGAATGCTGTGCTTATATGTCCGATATTATTACTACGGTAAAAGGAATGGCAGCAAATCTGAGCACGTCTTCGGAAGGTGAATTTACCATTGACGAGCTGATAAAGAGAGTCCAGATGTTTTTAAAGGGAAAACTGGGAAAGAACGGCTGCCGGCTCATCGTTTCGAACGAGCTGCCCGAGGGGAATGTAATACACGGGGATATCAATAATATGGTCCAGGTAATTAATAACCTGATTGATAATGCCTGTGATGCGATGGAAGGAAGAGGCGGGGAAATAAAGCTGAGAGCCTTTCGGACAGAACACAGCATCTGTATGATGGTAAGGGACCAGGGGTGCGGTATTCCGAATGATGTGAAGGAGAAACTTTTCCGATCCATGTATACGACAAAAGGAACGAAGGGTACGGGACTGGGACTGTACAGCTCGGCGGAAATCATCCGGGCAAGATTTGGAGGAAAAATATGGGTTGAGGACAATGAGGACGGCGGGGCAAGCTTTTTTGTCGAGCTTCCTGATGAGGAGAGAGGATAGGAAACATGCGTAAGAATAGAGCTGGAAAAGAAAAAAATGGATTTAAAATGTTTATTCTTGATGATGACAGGAATATCCTGGAGGCTTTGGGGGCTAATTTCCGGACAAAGGGCTATGAGGTGGTGACACAGGAGAACCCACTGGAAGCGCTGAGGCAGATGGAAGAAGAGCATTATGATATTCTAATTCTGGATTTTATTATGACACCGGTCTGTGGGGACGAAGTGGTGGCGAGGCTCAGGAAATTCGATCAGAGAATCTATGTGATCATGCTGACGGGCCACAAGGAACTGGCACCGCCCCTTAATACGATCCGGGAGTTGGAAATTCAGGGATATTGTGAAAAAAGCAGCAGGTATGACCAGTTGGAACTGCTTGTGGAAAGCTGTGTAAAATGTATCCGCCATATTAATACCATTTACCGCTACCAGGATGGATTGTCCAGCATTCTGACAGCAATCCCGCATCTGCACCAGATGCTCCCGGTGGATGAACTGTGCAGACAGGTCCTGACTGAATTAAAGGAACTGACAAGATCTCAGGACTGCTTTGTATGGGTGAAACCGGACAGCATACTGACTGATATTGATACAGCTGAGCTGCCTGCGGATATTTACCGGGGGGCCGGAAAATATGAGATGTCTTTTTTCGAATTTGAAAGAGAAAATTATCCTGAAGTGGTGGGGGTAATCAGACAGAGTCTGAATGAACGCAGAATTATTTTTCAGGATGAAAAACATGTACTGCTGGTACCGCTTCTTGGAAAAAATGAGATGATACTTGGTGTGCTCGGGGCGGAGATGGAAGAACGTCCTGATATCACGATGGAGGCTCTGCTTTCGGTTTATGCGGAACAGGTTACAACTGCGCTTCACAATGCACTGTTGAAAATCCTGCTGAACGCAAATAATGTCAGACTTTCGAGCATGAATAAAAGACTGCGGGACAGTTTTATGCAGACAGTAGAGGCGCTGCGTCTTCTGGTGGATGCGAAGGATCTGTATACGAGGGGGCATTCCGACAGAGTATCATTTTACGGGGTGGAACTTGCAAAGAAAGTATCTGACGACAAAGTGTTTATTAACAGAGTCCGTATCGCCGGGCTTTTGCATGATGTCGGGAAGATTGGAGTATCTGATGCTATTTTAAGCAAACCGGACCGGCTGACGGAAAACGAATTTACGGAAATAAAGAAGCATCCGGGAATCGGGGCAAATATTCTGGCCTGCATGGACATGTTTAATGCAATCGGTGATATCGTTTGTGCCCACCACGAGCGTTTCGACGGGACCGGTTATCCGAAAAAGCGGATGGGGGAAGGAATTCCGAAGGAGGCAAGGATCATATCGATTGCAGATGCCTTTGATGCAATGATGTCAGACAGGCATTACAGAAAGAGGCTTTCTTTTGATCAGGCGGTGGTACAGCTCAGGACAGGGAAAGGCAGTCAGTTTGACCCATGCCTTGTGGATGCATTTTTAGAAGTGTTGGAAGATTACGATACGATATGTGGGGAACTGCAGTGGACTTATGAAGAAAATAACAAAGGGAGATATGCGGATTATGGAACAGAAGACATTATATAGAGATGTAAAAGTATATGAAACCCTTCCGGAATGTCTGTTGGAGGTAAAGGACCTCTATACAGAAAAGAAAGCTATTACTATGTTCGGGAGAGACCGGGAAGAGCTGAGCGTTACATACGGGGAATTCGCTAAAGACGTGCAGGGCGCCGCATATATGATGGCACAGAGAAAAATGGCCGGAAAGCATATCGGGATTGTAGGGGAAAACTCCTATGAATGGATCGTTGCATTCTGTGCTGCCGGCTGCATCGGTTCCGTTGGAGTTCCGATTGATGTTGAGCAGCCGGAGAATGAAATTGTAAATCTGGCTGATTTTGCAGACGCTTCCTTTGTTATTGCCCAGAAGGAGTTCCTGCCGGCATTCGATGGCTGGAAGAATGGATTCGCCATTCCGATGGAGAGTGATTTCGTGCAGATGATCCGGGAAGGTCGTGCCGCTGTATCGGCGGCAGGAATCCGGGATTTTAGCTTTGGGAAAAAGGTGGAGAAAGAGACGCCGCTTGCGATCGTCTACACATCGGGTACGACGAGTGTGTCCAAAGCGGTAGTCTTAAGCCATTACAACATGATGTATGATGCCTGCTGCTGTCAGGCTTCCGTAAAGCTGGAAGACCGGATGTTCAACCCGCTCCCGCTTTACCATACCTATTCGCTGGGCTGTGGCATACTGAACATACTTGCCCACGGCCAGAATATCTGTATCAACGGCAATCTGAAGACTTTGTTCCGCGATATTAAGTTATATAGCCCGGAAATTATCATGGCAGTGCCGCTTGTTCTGGAAAACCTCTTAAAAGAGATACACCGTGTGCAGGAAAAACTGGGGATCCGGGAACAGACAGAACAGGCCGTGGAAAGGTTCCGTAAGAGTGTATTTCTGAAAAAACCGGTCCTTGTAAACGGGATGAAAGAAATCATGGGGGATTCTCTCAAAACAATCTGTTGCGGAGGCGCGCATTTGAACGAAAAGATAGCGGAGGAATACACAGCCTATGGCATCGACCTGCTTCAGGGATACGGGATTACAGAGTGCAGTCCGCTGATCAGCAATAGTATACGCGGACAAAACAGAATCAACTCTGTAGGACTTCTGCTTCCGGGAATCGAAATGAAGATTGCAGACGGGGAGATTCTTGTGAAAGGCCCCTGCGTGTTTAAAGAATACTATAAAAATCCCGGAATTACGGAGGAGAGTTTTACGGACGGCTGGTTCCATACCGGAGATATCGGCTATCTGGACAGGAAAGGATTCCTGTTCATCTGCGGAAGAAAAAAGAATCTGATCGTGTTTAACAACGGAAAAAAAGTCGTGCCTGAGGAACTGGAAGCCTATATCCACCAGATTCCTCTTGTAAAGGAAGTCATGGTATATGGAGAAAGTACGGGAAATGCGCCAGACGAAGTGAGACTGTCCGCACTGATCTGTGTAGATATGAGTAAAACGGATGAGACGGACAACTACAAAATTTTGGAAAATATTCAGGAGGAGATTACAAGACTGAACAGCAGACTGCCTGTCTACAAAAGGATCCAGTCTGTGAAACTCTCAGAGTCAGAGTTTCAGAAAACGTCTATGCAGAAAATCCAGAGAAGGAAGGTGAGCCTATGACAGAGGAGGAAATGCTGCACATCGTAGAAGAAATTGTAGATGAGGTGACAGGCGTACAGCACCTGACGATGGATACAGAGTTTGTGAAGGACCTGGCGCTGAATTCAATGGATGTAGCAAACCTTGTATGTGCATTTGAAGAAAAATTTCAGGCGGAGATACCGATGAAGGATGTCCGCAACCTTATGGTAGTGAGAGATGTTATTCAGTATATGAAGAAATGGGAAGCAGATAAAAAATAAGAAATTCTGAAAAGCTCTTGACAAAGAAAATGGAACTTGATATGATTAAAAAACAGAACGCACTCTGTTTTTGCATTTCTGAAGTTGTTTAAGAAAGTAGGGAAGCATATGAGAAGACAGGTTTATTCATTGCTGGTTGATAACAATCCAGGTGTACTGAGCCGGATTGCGGGTCTTTTCAGCAGAAGAGGCTACAGCATTGACAGTATCACTGCAGGCATGACTGCAGATCCAAGATTTACAAGAATCACTGTAGTGGCAAGCGGAGATGAGCTGATCCTTTCCCAGATTGAGAAGCAGGTCCGCAAGCTGGAGGATGTCATTGAAATCAAAGTCCTCAAAGACGGGGAATCCGTTTACCGGGAGCTGATTATGGTGAAGATCCGTGCCAACGCTGCACAGCGTCCGGAAGTAATCTCTATCGCAGATATCTTCAGGGCCAAGATTGTAGATGTCGAGAAGGAGTCCATGATCATCGAACTGACAGGGAACCAGTCCAAGCTGGAAGCATTTTTGAATCTTCTGGACGGATATGAGATTCTGGAACTGGCAAGAACAGGAATCACCGGTCTGGCGAGAGGCATCAAGGACGTCACATTCATCGACTGAGTATGGCCGGTACCGTGGAAAAGTGCAGGTAAGACTACCGGAAGCTAGAGGCAGAGCGCCTTTAACTCATAAATCTATTGGGCAGGGGATGTTCAATACAAAGTAATGTATCATCAGACAAAAGCTCTGATGAAAAAGAATTAGGAGGAAGATTAAAATGGCAGCAAAAATTTATTATCAGGAAGATTGTAACCTTTCCATGTTAGAAGGCAAGACAATCGCAGTTATTGGTTACGGAAGCCAGGGACACGCACATGCTTTGAACTTAAAAGAATCAGGATGCAGCGTTATCATCGGTCTTTATGAGGGCAGCAAGTCATGGAAGAAAGCAGAAGAACAGGGATTCGAGGTATTTACGGCAGCAGAGGCTGCTAAGAAAGCAGATATCATCATGATTCTGATCAACGATGAGAAACAGGCTGCAATGTACAAAAAAGACATTGAGCCAAATCTGGAAGAAGGTAATATGCTGATGTTCGCACACGGCTTTGCAATCCACTTCGGACAGATCGTACCGCCTCCGTATGTAGACGTTACTATGATCGCGCCTAAGGGACCGGGACACACTGTAAGAAGTGAGTACCAGGCAGGAAAGGGTGTTCCTTGTCTTGTAGCTGTACAGCAGGATGCATCAGGAAAGGCTCTTGATAAGGCACTGGCATATGCACTCGGAATCGGTGGGGCAAGAGCAGGTGTATTAGAGACAACATTCAGAACAGAGACAGAGACAGACCTTTTCGGAGAGCAGGCAGTTCTTTGCGGTGGTGTATGTGCACTGATGCAGGCAGGATTCGAGACTCTGGTAGAAGCAGGATATGATCCGAGAAATGCTTACTTTGAATGTATCCATGAGATGAAGCTGATTGTTGACCTGATCTATCAGTCAGGATTCTCAGGAATGAGATATTCTATCTCTAACACAGCTGAGTATGGTGATTACATAACAGGACCTAAGATCATTACAGACGAGACTAAGAAGAACATGAAGAAGATCTTAAGCGACATTCAGGACGGTACATTTGCAAAAGACTTCCTGCTTGATATGTCAGAAGCAGGCGGCCAGGCTCACTTCAGAGCGATGAGAAAGCTTGCAGCTGAGCATCCGGCGGAGAAAGTCGGCGAGGAAGTAAGAAAGCTTTACAGCTGGAGTGATGAAGATAAGCTGATCAATAACTAATCTTTTCAGGAATGACGGGAGATTAGAAAAATACGTGGAACCCCGGCGCCTTATGACAGGCGCTGGGGTTTCCTTGCATGAAAGAGTGGTTTATGTGACAGAAAAAAATGATTTCAGCCAGGGCAGTATTGCCGGTAATATTTTGGGGCTCGCACTCCCTATGACGCTGGCACAGCTGATTAATGTACTCTACAGCATTGTAGACAGAATCTACATTGGTCATATCCCCCATACATCCGCAGAGGCTCTGACAGGCATCGGGCTGACTCTCCCGATTATTACGGTCATCACGGCTTTTGCAAATTTGTTCGGGATGGGCGGGGCACCTCTGTGCTCCATTGCGAGAGGCGCCCATGAGGAAGAGAAGGCAAAGAAAGTCATGGGAAATTCTTTTTCCATGCTGCTTCTTACGGGTGTAGTACTGATGTTTCTCTGCCTTGTATTCAAGAAGCCGCTTCTCTACATGTTCGGGGCAAGTAATGTGACCTTCCCGTATGCGGATTCTTATATCACAATCTATCTGTTCGGAACGATATTTGTCATGATCAGTCTGGGCATGAATAATTTTATCAATGCACAGGGATTCGGCAGGATGGGGATGCTGACGGTCATTCTCGGAGCTGTAACGAATATCATTCTGGACCCTCTTTTGATCTTTGTTTTTCATATGGGGGTCAGGGGAGCTGCAATTGCAACGGTTATTTCGCAGGGACTCTCTGCCGTCTGGGTTCTGAAATTCCTGACAGGGGAAAAGGCGATACTGACACTGGACCGCAGTTCTATGCGGCTGAGTAAGTCTCTTGTGAAAGAAATAACCGCACTGGGAACTTCTGGTTTCGTAATGTCCGTGACGAACGGCGCCGTCCAGATTGTCTGCAATGCGACCCTGTCCCGGTACGGGGGAGACTTATATGTGGGGATTATGACGGTCATCAATTCTGTGAGGGAGATCATCACTATGCCTGTGACTGGCCTGACATCCGGTGCACAGCCGGTGATTAGTTACAATTACGGGGCAGGCTGTTATGACAGAGTAAAAAAGGCGATCAAATTCATGTCAGGGAGCTGTATCATATTTACCTGCCTGATGTGGGCTGTCCTTTTCTTTGCACCGTCATTCTTTCTGGGCCTGTTTACAAGTGAACCGGAACTGATTCAGGCTGGTGTGCCTGCAATGAGGATCTATTTCTGCGGTATCTTTATGATGGCGCTGCAGTTTTCCGGACAGTCGACCTATGTGGCACTGAATCGTGCCAGGCAGGCTGTTTTCTTTTCTCTGTTTAGAAAAGTGATTATAGTCATCCCTCTGACGCTCTTATTTCCAATGATCAATGGGATGGGGACCGCAGGCGTATTCTGGGCTGAGCCGGTATCGAATGCGATCGGGGGGACTGCCAGCTTTGTCACGATGCTGATTACAGTCTGGCCGGCGCTGAAAGATGTGAAGGACCCGAAAAAAATAATTTAACTGCACTTTTCTTCCTGTATATGGTAAAATAAGATTAGTAAGATTTAAGGAAAAGCTTTTTGTTTTTACCAGAAGGGAGATGGCAGTATGGATGAAAGATTAATGAATCTTCGCTCAACGAAGAACCCCAAGGCCCGTATTAAGATTATGAGCGGCCACTTTGCAACCAGACACTCACATGTGAATACTTATATTGACATGTCTACTGTTAAAACACGCCACAATAATGCCCGGGAGACTGCAAGGACTCTGGCCTCGGAGTATCTGATGAATACGATGGTGGATACAATAGTCTGCCTGAAGAATACCGAGGTGATCGGTACTTTCATGGCAGAGGCTCTTGCTGACAGTACGAATGCGTCTATGAGCGGGGGGAATAATATTTCCGTGGTAACTCCGGAATTCGATTCTTCCGGCCAGATTCTGTTCAGGGATAACAATCAGAGGATGATCCAGGGAAAGCAGGTGCTGATACTCACAGATTCGATGGCGACAGGCGCACTGGCTTATCAGGCGATCGAATCGGTTCTCTATTATGGCGGCGTTGTCTGTGGAATCTGCTGTGTGTTCAGTGCGATTTCCAAGGTAGCCGGGATGGAAGTAAAGACGATCTTTACAAGCTCAGACCTGCCGAATTACCAGGTATATGCCCCCAATGAATGTCCGATGTGCAAGGCAGGGCAGAAGATCGAAGGACTCATTAACAGTTTCGGATATGCGAAACTATAAAGATTGACATAAAATAGAGTTTCGCTTGCGAAACTCGCGCCTGCGGCGGTCGCATCGCGACATCTGCCTTATACGCCGCAGTGCGCGTCCCCCGGAGGGTTTTTTATTTCATAGGACGTACTTTCCTATGAAATAAAAAAAGCATCCACCTGACGGGAGTGGGTGCTTTGTTCTATTATTTCAAAAATTAAGCAATCTCGTTTACAGCTTTTGATAAACGGGAGATTTTTCTTGAAACGGTATTTTTATGATAAACACCTTTGCTTCCAGCTTTAGAAATCTCTTTAATGGCAGCCTGTAATGCTGTCTTTGCTGTTGCAGCGTCCTTCTGTGCTACTGCAGCCTCTACTTTCTTTACGGCAGTCTTAACTCTGGACTTGATTGCTTTGTTTCTTGCAGCTTTTGTTTCGTTAACTAAAATTCTCTTTTTAGCAGATTTAATGTTAGCCAATCTGTACACCTCCAAATATGTGAAATTTTCAAATAGTGATTTTCATGATCCCGTAAGAATCGGACACGGACGTTCTTAGCGGAACATACTCATTCATTTTATGATAAGGAACAAAGGTTGTCAATACATATTTCCTAAATTATTGTAAAAACTAGCAATAAATGAAAATGAGGTAAAGGAAAAGTGAGGATTTGAAGATGTTGGAAAAGTATAGTGTAAGAACAGACCTTGCTCTGGAAGAAAAGGAGCGGTTTGAGTCAGACAACGTGGAAGTGCAGGGAGTTGTTCTTGAAGAGGAGTACGATGAGGAACGGGAGATCCGGATTTCCAGAGTACGCATTGAGACGGAGAAGGGGGCCAAGGTCATGGGCAAGCCGGTGGGCACCTATCTGACGGTGGAGGCTCCGAACATGGCTGTGCCGGATGAAGGGTATCACAGAGAGATTTCTGAGGAGCTGGCGGGTTATATCCAGGAACTCATTGAAAAGCTGGGCCTGATGGATAAAGAAGACCTGTCAGTTCTGATTGTCGGGCTCGGCAACCGTCAGGTGACGCCGGATGCTTTGGGCCCGCATGTCGTAGATAACCTCTGTGTGACAAGGCATATTGTGAAGGAATATGGAAAATATGCGATGGGGATGGAGCATGCGAATCTGGTGAGTGCCATAGTACCCGGTGTTATGGGGCAGACTGGTATGGAGACGGTGGAAATCGTGAAGGGGGTTGTGGATGAAACGGATCCGGACCTGGTGATTGCGATTGATGCGCTGGCAGCCAGAAACAGCCGGAGACTGAACCGGACAATTCAAATTGCCGATACGGGGATACATCCCGGGTCCGGTGTGGGAAACCACAGGAATGGGCTGACAAAGGAGTCGCTGGGGGTCCCTGTTATCGGAATCGGTGTGCCTACGGTTGTGGATGCCGCAACCATTGTAAATGATACGATGGAAAATCTGATTAACGCTCTTGAAACATCCGAGATGCTTAAAGGTGTAGGGGACGTTCTGCGTACTTATAATGCTGCGGAGAAGTATGAACTTGTAAAAGAACTGATATCCCCGCACCTGAATGGTATGTTTGTAACGCCGAAAGATGTGGATGAGATGGTGAAACAGATCAGCTATACAATATCAGAGGGGCTTAATCTGCTGTTTAACAATGCCGGGCAGGCATAATAAGCATTGGAAGGTCATATATATGGAGAAGGGCATTTCCCCCTTCTCTGTAAGGCGGCCTTTGCCCGGATTCCTTTGGAAAGAAGGCGGTATATGAAACAAACAGCAGTTCTCCGCATTGTTCTGGCTGCTTTTGGCGTGCTGGCTTGTCTCAGTATGTTTTACATATGCAGTAAAAACAGGATGAATGAGTTCAAATATGAAAGCCAGAAAATGGTTTTGAAATATACAGAAGAGATGTACATGCCGGGTCTGGCATATCTGAAAAAGGAGCCGGGGCCAACGGCGGCGGAATGGATAAAAGAGAGGGCACTTTCATGGATTCCCCTTGTGAAATATGTGGAGCAGAAAAAGCCCTATGAATCTGCGATGGAGGATGAGGAAACGATAGCAAAGATTCTGAAAAGCCAGGCAGATGATGAAAATATGGTAGATGAGAATGGAAAGCTGATAGGGGATGATACACTGGCAAAGCAGGAACCTTCTGTGGAGCAGGGACAGTCGCCTATTGATATGTCGATTGAGAAACTGAGGGATTTTGACTATCTGCTCAGTAATTTTTATACCGTGGACAGTTCGACTATGATTGGTCCTGACCAGCTGAATGTTGATGATCTGCTTAGCAGGAGTATGAAAATAGACAAGAGTACGGGCGGTCCCAAGGTGCTGATTTTCCATACACATTCCCAGGAAGAATTTGCCGATTCAACTCCCGGTGATCCAAGTACGAGCATTGTAGGGGTCGGAGATTATTTATGCCAGCTTTTGAATGAAAAAGGGATAGAGACTATACATGATACCGGTGTTTATGATATCATCAACGGACAGCTTGACAGGAGTAATGCATACGAAAATGCAGAGGCATCGGTCCGTCCGCTTATTGAAGCGAACCCTACACTGGAAGTGGCGATAGACCTGCACAGGGATGGTGTGGCAGAGGGTACACACCTTGTTACCGAGGTAAACGGGAAACCGACCGCCAAGATCATGTATTTTAACGGATTAAGCCGGACGAGAACGAATGGAGATATTTCTTATCTTTACAATCCGTATATTCAGGATAATCTGGCGTTTTCACTTCAGATGGAACTGGCTTCCGAGAGTCTGCATCCCGGTTTTGCCAGGCATATCTACCTTAGAGGCTACAGGTACAACCTGCATTTGCTGCCTAAATCACTTCTGATCGAGGCGGGGGCACAGACAAATACAGTGGAAGAGATGAAAAACGCGATGGAAGTCCTTGCGGATACACTGCAGCATGTATTGACAGAATAATGTTCCGTGATGGTCCCGGGGGAGTTTGATAATTCGATTCTTGAATGCCCTAACATTTTGTGCTAATATGAGATGAATGAAAAAGGAGAGGGACTATGGGAAATAAAAATACATATGATGCAGACAGTATTTCTGTATTGGAGGGACTCGAAGCAGTCAGGAAAAGACCTGGTATGTATATAGGAAGTGTTTCGACAAAAGGTCTGAATCATTTGATTTATGAAATCGTGGACAATGCCGTGGATGAACATCTGGCAGGGCATTGTTCCCAGATTCATGTGACACTGGAGAAGGACGGCTCGGCAACCATTGAGGACAATGGCCGGGGCGTCCCTGTTGGCATGCACAAAAAGGGTGTATCAGCAGAGCGTATCGTTTATACTACCCTTCATGCGGGTGGGAAGTTCGACGATTCCGCTTATAAGACAAGCGGCGGACTCCACGGCGTAGGTTCATCTGTCGTCAATGCACTTTCCGCTTATATGGACGTACAGGTTTTCAGGGACGGGGAAATCCATCATGACCGGTTTGAGCGCGGTATACCGGTGATCGAACTGGAGGATGGTTTACTCCCTGTGATAGGCAGGACGAGAAAGACAGGGACCAAGGTGAATTTTCTCCCGGACGATACGATCTTTGAAAAGACCAGATTCCGCTCGGAGGAAGTGAAGAGCCGCCTTCATGAGACAGCATATCTGAATCCGGAGCTTACGATTACATTTGACGATAAGAGGGCGGAGACACAGGAGCATATTGTATACCATGAGCCGGATGGCATCATCGGGTTTATCAAGGATCTGAACCAGAAAAAGGAGACGATCCATGAACCGATTTATTATAAAGGAACTTCCGAGGGCATTGAAGTTGAGGTGGCGCTTCAGTATGTCAATGAATTTCATGAGAATGTGCTGGGATTCTGCAATAATATTTACAATGCAGAAGGGGGAACCCATCTGACCGGTTTTAAGACAACCTTTACAACGGTGATGAACCAGTATGCGAAAGAACTCGGAATCCTGAAAGAAAAGGATCCAAATTTTACGGGGGCGGACATCAGAAACGGTATGACGGCGATTGTATCGATCAAGCACCCGGACCCGCGGTTTGAGGGGCAGACAAAGACGAAGCTGGACAACCCTGATGCAGCAAAGGCAGCCGGTAAAGTGACTGGTGATGAGATTGTACTGTATTTTGACCGGAATCTGGATACACTGAAAAAGGTGCTGTCCTGTGCAGAAAAGGCGGCCAAGATCAGAAAGACAGAAGAAAAGGCAAAGACGAATCTTCTGACAAAACAGAAGTATTCTTTTGACAGTAATGGGAAACTGGCTAACTGTGAGAGCAGGGATGCGAAAAAATGTGAAATCTTCATCGTCGAAGGAGATTCTGCCGGAGGTTCAGCGAAGACGGCCAGAAACCGTATGTTTCAGGCAATCCTCCCGATCCGCGGGAAGATCCTGAACGTGGAAAAGGCGAGTATTGATAAGGTACTTGCAAATGCGGAGATCAAGACGATGATCAATGCGTTTGGATGTGGATTTTCCGAGGGGTACGGTAACGATTTTGATATCAGTAAACTCCGCTATGATAAAATTATCATTATGGCCGATGCCGATGTGGACGGCGCTCACATTTCCACACTGCTCCTTACACTTTTTTACCGCTTTATGCCGGAGCTGATCTATGAGGGTCATGTCTATATTGCCATGCCGCCTCTTTATAAGGTCATGCCTAAAAAGGGGGAGGAAGAGTATCTGTACGATGACAAGGCTCTGGAAAAATACAGGAAAACACATGAAGGCCCGTTTACACTCCAGAGATATAAAGGTCTTGGTGAGATGGATGCGGACCAGCTCTGGGAGACGACACTGGACCCGGAGACACGGCTTTTGAGGCTCGTAGAGATCGAGGATGCACGCATGGCATCGAGTGTAACTGAGATGCTGATGGGGACAGAGGTGCCGCCGAGGCGTAGTTTTATATATGAAAATGCTGCAGATGCAGAGTTAGATATCTAAAAGCAGGGGCGTATTTGAGAAACAGGAGAAAAAAGAATGAGTAGTGAATCACAGATTATCAGAACCGAATATTCAGAGGTTATGAAGAAATCTTATATAGATTATGCCATGAGTGTTATTATCGCAAGAGCACTGCCTGATGTAAGGGATGGCTTAAAGCCGGTACAGCGCAGGACTCTGTATGATATGTACGAGCTTGGCATCCGTTATGACAGGCCTTACAGAAAGTGTGCCCGTATAGTCGGGGATACGATGGGTAAATACCATCCCCACGGTGACAGCTCCATCTACGAATCGCTTGTAGTCATGGCTCAGGAATTTAAAAAAGGAATGATCCTCGTAGACGGACATGGTAACTTTGGCTCCATTGAGGGGGATGGAGCTGCTGCCATGCGTTACACAGAGGCAAGGCTCACAAAATTCACGCAGGAAGCATATCTGGCAGATCTGGATAAAAATATCATTGACTTTGGCCCGAACTTTGATGAGACGGAAAAAGAACCGATTGTCCTGCCTGTCCGCGTGCCGAACCTGCTGATCAATGGCGCAGAGGGGATTGCCGTGGGCATGGCGACCAGTATCCCTACGCATAATCTGTGTGAAGTAATCGACGCTGTGAAGGCATATATGAAGAACGACCAGATCAGTACAAAACAGCTGATGAAATATATCAAAGGGCCGGATTTCCCGACAGGGGGCATTGTAGTCAACAAGGACGACCTGCTGAATATTTATGAAACCGGGCAGGGAAAGATCAAGCTGCGCGGCAAGGTGGAAGTAGAGGAGCTAAAAGGCGGCAAGAAGCAGCTTGTCATTACGGAAATACCATATACGATGATTGGAAGCGGTATCGGGAAGTTCCTCAACGATGTCTGCAATTTGGTAGAAACCAAAAAGACGAATGATATCGTCGATATTTCCAACCAGTCATCTAAAGAAGGAATCCGAATTGTCATAGAATTGAAAAAAGGTGCTGATGTAGAGAATCTGAAAAATATGCTTTACAAGAAAACAAGGCTGGAAGACACCTTTGGTGTGAATATGCTCGCAGTTGCGGATAACCGGCCGGAAACACTGGGGCTAAAGGCTATCATTGAACATCATGTGGACTTCCAGTTTGAGCTGATGACCAGAAAGTACACGACACTGCTTGCGAAGGAACAGGAAAAGCGGGAGGTACAGGAAGGGCTGATCAAGGCATGTGACGTCATCGACCTGATTATCGAAATCCTGAGGGGAAGTAAATCTGTAAAAGACGCCCGGGCATGCCTTGTGAATGGTGTGACTGACAACATCACTTTTAAGTCAAGGATTTCAAAAAAAATGGCATCCCTCCTCAGATTTACAGAACGTCAGGCGACAGCTATCCTGGAGATGCGTCTGTATAAACTGATCGGGCTGGAAATTGAGGCTCTCCAGAAAGAACACGACGAGACAGTGAAGAATATTGCCCGCTATGAAGATATCCTGAATAATTATGACTCTATGGCGGACCTGATCATCGGAGAATTGGAGTCTTACAAGAAAGAATATGGAAGAAAGCGCCGCACTGCGATTGAGAATGCGGAAGAAGCCGTTTTTGAAGAGAAGAAGATCGAAGAACAGGAAGTTGTTTTTCTGATGGATCGTTTCGGCTATGCCAAGACGATTGACGTGGCTGCATATGAGAGAAATAAAGAGGCTGCAGACAGTGAAAATAAATATGTTGTCCACTGTATGAATACCGGAAAAATCTGTATCTTTACAGATTCAGGAAGAATGCATCAGGTAAAGATGCTGGATCTGCCATATGGAAAGTTCCGTGATAAAGGAACACCGATAGATAATGTAAGCAACTACTCCAGCAGCGAGGAACAGATCATCATGGTCTGTGATGCGGAGCAGATGCGCTTTGCAAAGCTTCTGTTTGCAACAAAACAGGGAATGATTAAGAAAGTGGAAGGAACAGAGTTCCAGGTGGCAAAGCGGACGATTGCTGCAACAAAACTGCAGGAAGAAGACACCCTGATCAGTGTAAACGTTGTAACAGAGAACCAGAATGTGGTACTCCAGACAAAAGGCGGATATTTCCTGAGATTTCCGGTGGAAGAGATTCCGGAAAAGAAAAAGGGCGCAGTGGGAGTTAGAGGAATTAAGCTCCAGAAGAACGATGAACTGGAGAACATCTACTTATTTGAAGAAGGAACGGAATCGAAGGTAACATACGGAGAAAAAGAAGTAACCCTGAACCGTTTAAGACAAGGGCGCAGAGACACTCTGGGGACGAAAACACGTAATTAGCCGGAAGTTTTAGAACAGGTTTAAAATAGGCTGGGTGTGTTTATAAGAAAATATAAGGAGGAGCATGAAACAGTTGTAATCCGGCTGTTTTATGCTCCTTTTTATGTGCGCCTGACGGTATTATCCATCAGCTTCCTGCTGAAATTGAAGTTGTAACTGATTGCGCAGATAGTCTGACCATATTATAATATATACATTGACAGGGAGGGCTGCCCAAAGAGAAGGATAGGGTAATCCAGGATACAGGGCAAAAAATCAGGCTATGAAGCATGGCAGGGAGAGAAATGCAGTGTTTCAAAAGCAGGAACTATTCAGAAAGGGAGAGGTTTTATGGCAGAAAAAGAATTATTAAATGCATTATCGGAGATGATGGACTCTAAATTCGAGGCACTAAAGAGAGATGTTGTGCTGAATATGGCAACGAAAGAAGATATTCGGAATATGGCGACGAAAGAAGATATTCAGAACATGGCAACAAAGGAAGACATGCTGAATATGGCGACGAAAGAAGATATTCGGAATATGGTGACGAAGGACGACATAGCAGATTTGGTTACAAAGGAAGATTTAAGGTACGCGGAAAATGTTATTTTATCAGAAGTAGACCGTGTTCAGGAAAAATCCAACATGCATTATCATGAGTTAAAAGAGGATATTTGTCAGCTCAGGAGGGAAGTCAGGTCAATGAATGTAGAAGGTTTAAGATATAGAGTGGAACGATTGGAAGCAATTGTCTTATAAAGAATATGCCTGCATGTATGAAATGAAATCCCAGATAGAACAGCGTATCCATTCACGGAAAAAAGTGTGAATGGATACGTGATGTCAAGAGATATGCAAGTCTTGTTTCAGTGAAGTAATCCAGGTTTCGATTGCCTGTGTAAGTATAAACTGTTGTTTCAGGACCGCCATACCCGTTTCAGGTATTTCTGGAAGCTTTTCTTTTATGCTGATGTTTTCTTTCAGATATGTCTTCAAGGTTTTTACCTGAGTCTCTATTTCTGTTAAGCATGACTTTTGACTTTCAGGTGAAAGGCTGGTTAGATTTACTATTACGGCGTTAAAGTCTAAAAATATATGAATGGGTTTGGAGGCTATTTCCAACATAAGCCTTTCAAATTCATTTGCCCCGCTGTCTGTCAGGGTATAGACTGTCTTTTCAGCCATTTTCCCTTCTTTTACTATGCTGCCTTTGATATATCCTTTTTCTTCAAGCTGGATTACTTTTTTATAAATGGACGGTGTGCTGATCTTTACCCACTTCGATATATTTCGGTATTCCACTAATTTCTGAATATCATAAGCGCTTAAAGCATCTTTTTTTATCATTCCCAATACGATTAGGTCTATTGTTGCCATAAGGTTCTCCTTTTTTCTTGACAAGTACTATAAATTATAGTAGTATATGCCGTACGGCCGAATACTATAAAATATAGTACTATATTCTATTTTCCATGTCAAGAGAAGGAGAAGTAAATATGAGTGAATGTAATAAAAAAACGGAACTGCTGGGATGTGCACCGATACCAAGAGCACTTCTGGCATTGGGTCTTCCTACGATGATAGGTATGATGGTAAATGCCTTATATAACCTTGCAGATGCCTACTTTGTCGGAGGGCTGGGCACAAGCCAGACAGGGGCGATTACTGTTGCATTTCCGATCGGGCAGGTAGTGGTCGGCTTAGGGTTGCTGTTCGGTAATGGGGCAGCGTCCTATATATCCAGACTGCTGGGACTTGGCGATAAGGAAATGGCAGACCGGGTGGCAAGTACAGCTCTGTACAGCAGTATTGCTGTCGGAGCGGTTATAATTTTGGTGACAGTTATGTTTCTGAATCCAATTTTAAGACTTTTAGGTGCAACAGAGAGCATACTGCCATATGCCGTAACTTATACGAGTATCTATATTATTTCGTCTATATTCAATGTTTTTAACGTTACAATGAATAATATTGTGACAAGCGAAGGCGCTGCAAAAACGACAATGTGTGCATTACTTGCAGGAGCACTGCTGAATATAATTCTAGATCCGGTTTTTATCTATGCATTCCATTTAGGCATTGCGGGTGCAGCAGTGGCGACGGCAATCTCGCAGATTATATCCTCACTGGTATATATCTTTTATATACATAGTAAAAAAAGCAATTTCAGTTTCAGCTTAAGAAAATGCTGTTTTTCAAGGCAGATTATGTCTGAGATATTTAAAATCGGAATTCCGACATTGGTTTTCCAGCTATTGACGAGTCTTTCGATCGCGCTGATCAGCATGCAGGCGAAAAGATATGAATATGGCGATTCTGTGATTGCCGGTATGGGGGATGTGACAAGGATCATTTCTATGGGAAGCCTGATGGTGTTCGGGTTTATCAAAGGGTTCCAGCCAATTGCGGGTTATAATTACGGGGCAGGGAAGTACAAAAGGCTGCAGGAGGCAATTAAAACAATGATTCTTTGGTCAACAGCTTTTTGCATATTTTATGGAATCATGGCGGCGGTTTTTTCAGGTAAAATAATGGAACAATTTACGAAAAATGATATAGAGATGATCCGTGTAGGACGAAAAGCATTGACAGCAAACGGAATATCGTTTATATTTTTCGGATTTTATACTGTATATTCTTCGCTTTTCCTCGCGCTGGGAAAAGCGAGGGAAGGTTTCATTCTGGGAGCCTTAAGGCAGGGAATCTGTTTTGTACCGGTTATCTTGTTCCTTCCCCCTGTTTGGAGAATAGGCGGGATTTTGTATGCCCAGCCAATCGCGGATGTGATGTCCGCAGTTGTCGCCGTATTCATGGCGGTATATCTACATAAAGAATTAAAAACGTTTCAGTGTGCTGTTGAAGTATGACAGCAGTGATTCAGCAGATGCAATTGTCTGTATAATTGAGAATTACCTCTTGCAATTACTGGAAAAAGGTGCTATACTTAACAACAGTTACATAGGAACCCGGCAGAAGAGTGAACGAAAGTTCACTCTTCTTTGTTGCTAAGGGCAATGCCAGCCGGTCAGCTTATTATAACGATTATAATAGTATAGTAAATGCAGAGAAAAGGAGTATAGCGTGTCAAGAAGAGAACAGTATGAACAGCAGACAGAAGAACTTTTAGAGCCGATTGTGAAGGATCTGGAGTTTGAACTGGTAGATGTGGAATATGTGAAGGAGGCTGGTACCTGGTATTTGCGGGCTTATATTGATAAGCCGGGCGGGATTACAGTGGATGACTGTGAGATAGTAAGCAGGAAATTCTCGGATATTCTGGATGAAAAGGATTATATTGAAGATACTTATATCTTTGAGGTGAGTTCTCCGGGACTTGGGAGACCGTTGAAAAAAGAGAAGGACTTCAAAAGAAGCCTGGGAGAAGAAGTTGAGATCCGGACATACCGGGCAATCGACCGCCAGAAAGAATTCGTAGGAATATTGAAGGATTATGACAAGAACACTGTAACGATAGAATACGAGGATGAGTCTATTCAGACATTCGATAAAAGTGAGATTGCGCTTATTCGCTTAGCTTTGGATTTTTAATTTAGGAGGAAATAATAATGAATACAGAATTATTGGAAGCATTGAATATTCTTGAGCAGGAAAAGAACATCAGTAAAGAAACAATGATGGATGCGATCGAGAATTCACTTATCAGCGCATGCAAGAATCATTTCGGAACATCAGATAATATTAAGGTAATCATGGATCATGAGACATGTGATTACGCGGTTTATGCAGAGAAGGAAGTCGTTGAGGAAGTATTTGATCCTGCGATTGAGATTAGTCTGGAGGATGCAGAGAAGCTGGACAGCGCACTTCAGATCGGCGATGTTGCACAGATACCGATCGAATCAAAGTCTTTTGGGCGTATCGCAACGCAGAATGCAAAGAACCTGATCCTTCAGAAAATCAGGGAAGAAGAACGTAAAGTCGTATATGACCAGTATTTTGAAAAAGAGAAAGATATCGTAACAGGTATTGTCCAGCGCTATGTGGGAAGAAATATCAGTATTAACCTTGGAAGAGCGGATGCAATGCTGACAGAGAACGAACAGGTAAAGGGTGAGGTCTTCAAACCGACAGAACGTATCAAATTATATGTTGTGGAAGTAAAGAATACGCCGAAGGGACCAAAGATCCTCGTATCCCGTACACATCCGGAACTTGTGAAGCGTCTGTTCGAGGCAGAAGTTGCCGAGGTAAAGGACGGAACTGTAGAAATCAAGAGTATAGCCCGTGAAGCAGGCTCCCGTACTAAGATGGCAGTATGGTCCAATGATGAGAATGTTGATCCAGTAGGTGCCTGTGTAGGAATGAACGGGTCCAGAGTTAATGCAGTTGTGAATGAACTGCGCGGGGAGAAGATCGACATCATCAACTGGAGTGACAATCCGGCGCTTTTGATTGAAAATGCACTCAGCCCGGCAAAAGTCATTTCTGTTATGGCAGATCCTGATGAGAAGGCAGCGAGCGTCATTGTACCTGATTACCAGTTGTCACTGGCAATCGGTAAAGAAGGTCAGAATGCAAGGCTTGCAGCCCGTTTGACAGGGTACAAGATTGATATCAAGAGCGAAACTCAGGCGATCGAGTCCGGTGAACTTCCTGAAGACTATATGGAGCAGATGGCAATGATGGAAGATGGCTATTCGGACGGTTTTGAGAACGGTTATGAAGAAGCATATCCACAGGATAGCGAAGAGATTTACGAGGCGCCGGAGGATGAAAATATAGAAGAGATAGAATTCATCGAGACAGATGGTGAATAATAACCATATGAGAGGTGTAATTATTGAGTAATAAAAAAATACCGATGCGTAAATGCGTTGGCTGCGGCGAGATGAAGCCGAAAAAGGAAATGCTGCGCATCCTGCGTACAACAGAAGAGGAATTTGTATTAGATGCAACTGGAAAAAAGAACGGGCGGGGCGCTTATCTGTGCTGTTCGCTGGATTGTTTCCAGAAGGCAGTGAAGAACAAAGGGCTGGAACGTTCTTTCAAGCAGGCCATTCCGGCGGATGTATACGAGCGTCTGGAAAAGGAGATGAATGAGATTGATACAAAATAAAGTCTTATCTCTGGTCGGGCTTGCCACGAAAGCAGGAAAGACAGTGAGCGGGGAATTCATGACGGAGAAAGAAGTAAAGTCAGGGAGAGCCGCGCTGGTGATCGTTGCAGACGATGCATCAGATAATACAAAAAAGAAGTTTCGGGATATGTGTGAATTTTATAAGGTTCCAATTTATTTTTACGTAGATAAAGATACCTTAGGGCATGCAATGGGAAAAGAATTCCGTGCATCTCTGGCGATATTGGACAAAGGATTTGCAAAGGGAATTCAAAAACATTTAGAAACGAAAGACAATACAATTGCATAGAGGAGGTAGTTAGTATGACAAAAATGAGAGTACATGAACTGGCTAAAGAGCTGGGGATGGAAAATAAAGAACTGATGGATGTGTTAGTGAAAAAGAACGTAGAGGTGAAGAGCCATATGAGTTCTTTATCTGACGATGTGGTTGACGAGTTAAGAAAAGGCGGGAAAAAGGTGAGTACTCCTGCGGCAAAAGCGCCGGAAGCAGATAAGCCGGGAGAAGAAACAGCGCCGAAAAAGAAGAATATTGTTCAGGTTTTCCGCCCGCAGAACTCCAAGAGCGGAGGACGCATGTCAGGCGGGACAAAAGGCCAGCGCCCACAGGGAACCGCAGGCCAGCGCCCACAAGGGGCAACAGGCCAGCGTCCGGCAGGAAATGTGGGGGGACACCGTCCACAGGGAACAGCACAGGGGCAGACAGTGGGAGGCCCTGCAGGTCAGCGCCCGGTAAATGCAGCTCCGGCCCAGAGCCAGACAGCGGGTGCTTCAAACCAGCGCCCACAGGGAACCGCAGGAACACAGGATACAGCCAGACAGCCAGTATCAGCTCAGGAAACGAGACAGAACCAGCCTTCCGGACAGAGACCATATAATTCTCAGAATCAGAGGACAGGGGATGGTTCCCAGAGATACAATAATAACCGCGGCGGACAGGACCGTTATGCAGGAAATGACCAGCGTCAGGGAAGCGGGAACTATCAGGGAAACGGCCAGCGTACAGGCGGCTATCAGGGAAATAACGGCCAGCGTACCGGAGGTAGCTATCAGGGTAATGGCCAGCGCACCGGCGGTTACCAGGGAAATAACGGCCAGCGCACCGGAGGCGGCTATCAGGGAAATAACGGCCAGCGTACCGGAGGTTATCAGGGAAATAACGGCCAGCGTACCGGAGGCAGCTATCAGGGTAATGGCCAGCGTACCGGAGGTTATCAGGGAAACAACGGCCAGCGCACAGGTGGAGGTTATCAGGGAAATAACGGCCAGCGTACCGGAGGTTATCAGGGAAACAACGGCCAGCGCACAGGTGGAGGTTATCAGGGTAATGGCCAGCGTACAGGCGGCTATCAAGGAAATAACGGCCAGCGTCAGGGCGGTTATGCAGGCAATAATGCATCACGTCCGGGGGAACGCCGTGATAACAGAAGAGATGACAGAGATGCGATTCCAACACCATTGGTAGAGCAGCAGAAGGCATCCAGAAACAAGGCAAAAGATAAAGAAAAAGACTATAAGAAAAAAGAATATAAAGACGGCGATTTCGACAACAAGAAAAAAGGCAAGAAAACCAAACCGGCTGAAGTTCAGAAGCCACAGCCAAAACAGGTTGAAAAGAAGGAAGAAGTGATCAAACAGATCGTTATTCCAGAAGTCCTTACAATCAAGGAGCTTGCTGACAAGATGAAACTTGTACCTTCTGCAATTGTGAAAAAGCTATTCCTTCAGGGCAAAATCGTTACTGTGAATCAGGAGATTGATTACGAGACAGCAGAAGAAATCGCAATGGAATTTGAAGTACTCTGCGAGAAAGAACCGGTTATAGATGTCATCGAAGAACTTCTGAAAGAGGAAGATGAAGATGAAACCAAAATGGTAAAACGTCCTCCGGTAGTCTGCGTTATGGGTCATGTTGACCACGGTAAGACTTCCCTTCTGGATGCAATCCGCCACACAAATGTCATTGACCGTGAGGCCGGCGGCATCACACAGCACATCGGTGCTTATGTTGTAGAAGCAAACGGGGAAAAAGTCACATTCCTGGATACTCCGGGACATGAGGCGTTTACTGCAATGCGTATGCGCGGGGCCAGTTCAACAGATATCGCAATCCTTGTTGTAGCAGCAGACGACGGGGTTATGCCTCAGACTGTAGAAGCGATCAACCATGCAAAGGCAGCAGGGATTGAGATCATTGTTGCAATTAATAAGATTGATAAGCCAAGTGCTAATATTGACAGAGTAAAACAGGAACTGGCGGAATACGAACTGATTCCTGAGGACTGGGGCGGAAGCACAATCTTTGTACCGGTTTCAGCACACACAAAAGAAGGTATCAAAGATCTTCTGGAAATGATTCTTCTGACAGCAGAGGTGATGGAACTAAAAGCAAATCCGGACCGTGCGGCAAGAGGTCTTGTGATCGAGGCCGAACTGGATAAAGGAAAAGGTTCTGTTGCAACAGTGCTCGTACAGAAAGGTACGCTTCACGTAGGTGATGCCATTGCGGCAGGCTCAGCCCACGGTAAGGTAAGAGCCATGATGGATGACAAGGGACGCAGAGTAAAGGAAGCAGGACCTTCACAGCCGGTAGAGATCCTCGGACTGAACGATGTGCCGAATGCAGGAGAAGTTTTCGTCGGATGCGATACAGAGAAAGAAGCAAGAAGCTTTGCGGAGACATTTATTTCACAGAATAAAGTAAAACTGCTTGACGATACAAAAGCCAAGATGTCTCTGGATGATCTGTTTACCCAGATCAAGGAAGGAAACTTAAAGGAACTGAACATTGTTGTAAAAGCAGACGTGCAGGGATCAGTAGAAGCCCTGAAGCAGAGCCTCCTGAAGCTTTCCAATGAGGAAGTAGTCATTAAGATCATCCATGCCGGTGTTGGGGCGATCAATGAATCAGACGTTATCCTCGCTTCTGCATCCAATGCAATCATCATCGGATTCAATGTACGTCCGGATGCTACCGCGAAAGAAATTGCCGACCATGAAGGCGTTGACCTGAGACTTTACAGAGTCATCTATAATGCAATTGAGGATGTTGAGGCAGCCATGAAGGGTATGCTTGATCCGATCTTCGAAGAAAAGGTACTCGGACACGCGGAAGTGCGCCAGACATTCAAAGCCTCCGGCGTCGGAACCATTGCAGGTTCCTATGTTCAGGACGGTACTTTTGAAAGAAACTGTTCCGTACGCCTGACACGTGACGGTGTCGTAATGTTTGACGGCCCTCTTGCATCATTGAAGCGTTTCAAGGATGATGTAAAGGAAGTAAGGGCAGGATATGAATGTGGTTTCGTATTTGAGAATTTCAATGACATCAAAGAGGGTGACCTTGTAGAAGCCTACAAGATGGTAGAAATAGAAAGAAAATAAGACCGTAGTTTTTACAGCGGTTATGTGAAGGAGCATTTATGAGAAAAAACAGTATCAAGAATACAAGAATCAATACAGAAGTGCAGCGTGAATTAAGCAACATCCTGCGCGGAGGAATCAAGGACCCACGTGTGGCTCCTATGACCTCTGTCGTGGCTGTAGAGGTGGCTCCTGACCTGAAAACCTGTAAAGCATATATCAGTGTGCTGGGCGATAAAAAGGCACAGGAGGATACGATCAAAGGTCTCCAGAGCGCGGAAGGCTTTATCAGACGCGAACTGGCAAGGACAATTAATATGAGAAACACTCCGGAGATTAAATTCATTATGGATCAGTCTATCGAATACGGAGTAAATATGAGCAAAAAAATTGACGAATTGACCAGAGATTTGAAAGACGGGGATGAATAAAATGAGTATACAGTTATCTGATATACTGAAAGATAAGCAGACTATAGCGCTGGGCGGGCATATCCGCCCGGACGGGGACTGTGTCGGTTCCTGTATGGGCCTGTATATGTATTTAAAGGAGCAGTATCCAAATCTGGAGACAGATGTCTATCTGGAAGAAGTGCCGAAAGCCTATCAGATGATTGAGAAGACAGATGAGGTGAAACACCAGATACCGGCAGATAAACAGTATGACCTGTTTATCTGTCTGGACTGCGGTGATGAAAAACGACTCGGATTTTCTGCACCCTTATTCAGCAGGGCAAAGCAGACACTGTGCATCGACCATCATGTAAGCAATGAGGCATTTGCAGATGAGAATTACATTGTGCCGGATGCAAGCTCTACATCAGAACTTGTCTTCCGTATGATTGACAGTGCGAAAATCAGCCGTCCTGTGGCAGAAGCCCTCTATATGGGGATTGCACACGATACAGGGGTATTCCAGTATTCATGCACCTCTCCGGAAACAATGGAGGCTGCAGCGGAGCTGATGAGAAAAGGTATTGACGGCAATGATATTATAGACAGGACATATTATGAAAAAACTTACGTACAGATCCAGATTCTCGGAAGGGCGCTGCTTGAAAGTATTTTGATTCTGGATAAACAGTGTATTGTTTCTGTTGTAGACAAAAAAGAATTGGAGTTCTACGGGGCAGATTCCAGTGATCTGGAAGGCATTGTAAGCCAGCTTCGCCAAACAAAAGGTGTGGAAGTGGCAATGTTTATGTATGAATTAGAAAGCAGCCAGTTTAAAGTCAGCCTGCGTTCAAAAGGAAAAGTAGATGTCAGCGTGATCGCCAAGTATTTTGGCGGAGGCGGCCATGCAAGGGCGGCCGGATTCAGTATGCACGGGTCCAGCCATGATGTTATAAATAATGTGAGCCGGCAGATTGCACTTCAGCTGGATGCAGATAATTAGCGGGAAGAACAGACATGATAAACGGAGTCATTAATGTATATAAAGAGAAAGGGTTTACATCACACGATGTAGTTGCCAAACTCAGAGGGATCCTCGGACAGAAGAAGATCGGGCATACAGGTACTCTTGACCCGGATGCCGAGGGGGTTCTCCCGGTTTGTCTGGGTAAAGCAACGAAATTGTGTGATATGCTCACAGATAAAGACAAGATCTATGAGACTGTACTTCTGCTCGGCAAAACAACGGACACGCAGGATATTACTGGCAAAGTCCTTGAGGAAACGGATACAGGCATGCTGGCTGCCGGAAAAATTGAAGATTGTATAAAAAGATACATCGGTGAATACGAACAGATTCCACCGATGTATTCTGCGCTGAAAGTAAACGGGAAAAAGCTGTACGAGCTTGCCAGAGAAGGCAAAGAAATAGAGCGTAAGCCCAGGCGTGTACAGATTCATGACATCCGGATCCAAAAGACAGAGATACCACGTGTATGGATGGAAGTGTCCTGCTCGAAAGGAACTTATATCAGAACGTTATGCCATGATATCGGACAGGATCTGGGAACAGGGGCGTGCATGGAGTCGCTGCTGCGTACAAAGGTGAGCCGTTTCGAATTAAAAGACAGTCTTAAACTGGCACAGATAGAGGAAATGAAAAAAGGCGGCTGCCTCATGGAAGCTGTGACCCCGGTGGATCAAATGTTTTCTGAATTAGGGGCACTGACTGTTCTGGAGGAGCATGCAGCACTTGCTTACAACGGTAATCCAGTTCCGGAGCATTTTCTGGAGAACCCGGGTTCCGGCATTCTGGAAGGGACTGACGGGAGGGAAGATACCCGGAGATTCAGGATGTACGATGAGGCAGGGCAGTTTATAGGAATTTACAGCTTTTGCCAGAACAGCAAAGAATACAGGCTGGAAAAAATGTTTTTGGATCAGGAAGAATTGCGGGGATAGACATGCAGTATTACACAGATATTAATTCTTATCAGGGAGACAAAAAGACAGCTGTTACGCTGGGAAAATTTGACAGCCTTCACAGAGGGCATCAGAAACTGATAAGCAAAGTACGGGAATTAGCGCTGGAAGAACACATCGAGAGCATCGTGTTTTCCTTTGACATGCAGCGTAAATCACTGCTTACAAACGAAGAACGAAAAAGACACCTGGAACAGCAGGTGGACTGTATGATACAGTGTCCTTTTACAAAAGAAATCAGGGAGATGGAAGCGGAAGCCTTTATTGAAAATATACTGGTCAAAACGCTCCATGCATCCTGTATCGTGGTTGGGACAGACTTTCATTTCGGGCACGGAAAACGCGGCGATATACATATGCTGGCCCAATATGCCGGTGTATACCATTACCGTCTGGTCGTGCTTGAAAAGGAAATGTATGAAGGCAGGGAAATTAGCAGCACATTTGTAAAAGAGTCTCTGGAAGCAGGAGAGGTAGAACGTGCCAATGAACTTCTGGGGTATTCCTATCATATGTCAGGTATTGTGGAGCATGGGCGCCGGCTGGGGAGAACGCTTGGTTTTCCGACAATGAATGTGGCTCCCGCAGAAAGGAAGATTATGCCGCGTTTTGGTGTGTATGCCTGCAGGGTACAGATTGACGGGGAATGGTACTGCGGGATCGGGAATGTTGGAATCAAGCCAACGGTTACCGAGACACACAGGCTTCTTACAGAAGTGTTTGTTTTCGGCTATAAGGGGGATGCTTATGGCAAGGTGATAACCGTGGAATTCTGTGCATTTGAGCGTCCGGAAACAAGATTTGCATCAGTGGGTGAACTGAAAGCACAGGTAGATCAGGACATTGCGTTTGGAAGGGCATTTTTTCAGAAGAAATGCGTGGAAGTATAGAGAAAGAGATTAGGTAGATACAAATGAGTATAACAACTATTTTTCTGCTGTTAGGCGGGCTCGGATTATTCTTATTTGGAATGAAGATGATGAGCGACGGACTGGAGCGGGTGGCCGGTGCGCGTATGCGTTCCATATTGGAATTTTTTACAAAGAACAGATTTGTAGGTATGCTGGTCGGTATCTTATTCACTGCCGTGGTGCAGTCATCGAGCGCGACTACAGTTATGGTTGTAAGCTTTGTAAACTCAGGGCTTATGAACCTGTATCAGGCAGCCGGGGTTATTCTGGGTGCCAACATCGGTACTACCGTGACAGGACAGCTGATTGCATTTAATCTGTCAGATATTGCTCCACTGTTCGTCATTATCGGTGTCGTTATGTTTATGTTCAGCAAAAAGCAGAATGTGAAGAAAATAGGCGGAGTGATCCTCGGATTTGGTATTCTTTTCATGGGCCTGAGTACGATGAGTGACGCAATGTCCACACTCCGTGAGTCGCCGCACATGGTATCACTTCTAAAGTCACTGACGAATCCGCTTGCCGCAATTTTAGTCGGTTTTGGAATTACGGCTGTTCTGCAGAGTTCATCGGCTACGGTCGGAATCATCATATTAATGGCATCACAGGGGCTTTTGGATTTTAACATTTGCTTTTTCCTGATTCTGGGATGTAATATGGGATCCTGTGTGTCAGCCCTGCTTGCAAGCCTTGGAGGAAAGAAGGATGCAAAAAGAGCGGCGTGGATCCACTTTCTGTTTAATATCATAGGATCTGTGGCCATTTTTGCAGTTTTGATGTTTGCGCTGAATCCGATTGCAGATGCAATCATGAGAGTGTCCGGCGGGAATGCAGGAAGAGCAGTGGCAAATGCACATACATTGATTAAGATATGCGAAGTAGTCCTTTTATTCCCGTTTATGAACTGGGTCGTAAAAGCGACGTATGTATTTATACCGGGGAGTGACCCGTCACCTGAAGATGCTTATGAGCTGAAGTATATCGGAAAAAGCACAATCATTACACCGACGACGGCCGTGATTGCGGTAATCCATGAGCTGGAGCATATGGGGGACCTGGCAATCGAAAACCTGAAGCGGGGGATGGATGCACTGTGTACAATGAACAGTGACCTGATAACGGAAGTTTACCGGCAGGAAGGCTACATTGATTACCTGAATAAAGAAATTACCAACTATCTGGTACGCATCAACGAGATGGATATCCCGCTGAAGGACGCAGAGCTGGTCGGGGGACTGTTCCATGTGGTGAACGATATCGAAAGAATCGGGGATCATGCAGAAAATTTTGCGGATTCTGCAAAGGTGCGTATCGAAAAGAACCTTGATTTCAGCGAAAAGGGTGTCAAACAACTGCAGGATATGATGGATCTGGTAGAAAAAACACTGGAGTATTCTTTTGATATGTTTGCGAACCGGAGCCAGGAACATATGGCAGAAGTGATTGCACTGGAAGACGAAGTCGATGACCGTGAGAAGAAGCTCCAGAAAGCCCATGTAAAGCGTCTGACAAAAGGAAAATGCACTCCGGAAGCGGGAATGATCTTCTCTGATACAATATCTGGTCTCGAGCGAGTGGCAGACCATGCCACTAACATCGCGTTCGCCATTCTGGAACCGCAGGACGTGGATGTAGATGAAGGGGAAGAAGAGGAAGAGTAGAGGAAGTATGAAAAATACTGCTTTACATTCCGGCACTCTTATGCTATACTATCCAAGTATGAATTCAGCCGGTGTTCGGTAATCGGATCACTCCGACCATTGCTTAATGCCTGGCGGTTTATAAAAGAATAAAAAGGAGGAAATGAACATGATCGCAAAGGACAAAAAACAGGCAATCATCGCAGAGTATGGAAGAAGTGAGGGAGACACAGGTTCTCCGGAAGTACAGATCGCTATTCTGACAGCAAGAATCAACGAACTGACAGACCACTTCAAAGCAAACCCGAAGGATCACCATTCAAGAAGAGGTCTTCTGAAAATGGTAGGACAGAGACGTGGACTGCTTGCATATCTGAAGAAAACAGATATCGAAAGATACCGTACTTTGATCGAAAGACTTGGATTAAGAAA
Source organism: Clostridium sp. AF19-22AC (assembly GCF_003479085.1). Lineage (NCBI taxonomy): Bacteria > Bacillati > Bacillota > Clostridia > Eubacteriales > Clostridiaceae > Clostridium > Clostridium sp. AF19-22AC. Next base: position 120,068 of record NZ_QUGN01000002.1, read on the forward strand.
ATAATTCAGAACATAAAAGGACTCCGGCGGCATAATTACTGCCAACGGGGTTCTTTTTTCTTGATTATGGTATGGCCCTGTGCTATAATATTAAAGATTGTGGGCAGGTAACAAGTACCCGAGACCACTGAAAAGGATATTAGTACTATAATGTGTTTTTCAGTAGTTTCGGAGTCTCCTGTCCCGAAGTATGTATTATATATAAAAGGAGAACAATATGTTTAAGAAGTTTGAAATGGAGCTTGCAGGCAGAACACTGCGCGTAGACGTGGACAGAGTGGCTAAGCAGGCAAATGGTGCCGTATTGATGCATTATGGCGACACAACAGTACTTTGTACGGCAACAGCATCTGAAAAACCGAGAGAAGGAATCGATTTCTTCCCTCTGAGTGTAGAATATAATGAAAGATTATATTCCGTAGGCAAGATTCCGGGCGGATTCAATAAAAGAGAAGGAAAAGCTTCTGAGAATGCCGTTCTGACATGCCGTGTCATCGACAGGCCTATGAGACCTTTATTCCCGAAGGATTACAGAAACGATGTAACGCTGGAGAATCTGGTTATGTCAGTTGACCAGGACTGCAGCCCGGAACTGACAGCTATGTTAGGTGCGGCGATTGCAACCTGTATCTCAGATATTCCTTTTGACGGACCGATTTCTACAACACAGGTAGGTCTTGTGGACGGAGAATTTGTATTCAATCCGACAGCAGCCCAGAAAGAGATATCCGATCTTGCCCTGACAGTTGCATCTACAAAGGAAAAGGTTATCATGATCGAGGCCGGAGCTAACGAAGTACCGGAAGCACAGATGATTGATGCAATCTTTGCAGCTCATGAACTGAACCAGAAAGTGATTGCTTTCGTAGAAACAATCGTTGCAGAATGCGGAAAGCCGAAACATTCTTATGAGAGCTGTGCCGTACCGGAAGAATTATTCGCGGCAATCAAAGAGATTGTACCTCCGTCAGAGATGGAAGTGGCAGTTTTCACAGATGACAAGCAGACAAGAGAAGAGAATATTCGTGTCATCACTTCAAAATTAGAAGAAGCATTTGCTGAAAATGAGGAATGGCTCGCTGTCCTCGGAGAGGCTGTTTACCAGTACCAGAAGAAGACTGTAAGAAAGATGATCTTAAAGGACCACAAGCGTCCGGACGGACGTGCAATCGATCAGATCCGCGCCCTGTCAGCTGAGACAGACCTGATCCCGAGAGTGCACGGTTCTGCAATGTTTACGCGAGGCCAGACACAGATATGCACAATTACAACTCTGGCGCCGCTATCTGATTCACAGAGAATCGATGGTCTGGATGAGGCAGAAACATCAAAGAGATATATGCACCACTATAATTTCCCGTCTTACTCTGTTGGAGAGACAAGACCATCCAGAGGACCGGGACGCCGTGAGATCGGACATGGTGCGCTGGCAGAGAGGGCTCTGATTCCGGTTCTTCCGGATGAAGCAGAATTCCCGTATGCTATCCGTACAGTTTCAGAGACATTTGAATCCAACGGTTCTACATCACAGGCAAGTATTTGTGCATCCAGTATGTCACTGATGGCGGCAGGTGTGCCGATTAAAGCGGCAGTAGCAGGTATATCAGCAGGACTGGTAACAGGAGATACTGATGATGATTACCTTGTTCTTACAGATATTCAGGGACTGGAAGACTTCTTCGGAGATATGGATTTCAAAGTAGCGGGTACTCATAAGGGTATTACAGCGATCCAGATGGATATCAAGATCCACGGACTGACAAGACCGATTATTGAAGAAGCAATCGCTAACACGAAGAAGGCAAGGACCTATATCCTGGATGAAGTCATGAATAAGACGATTGCAGAGCCTAGGGCAGAAGTCGGACAGTATGCACCGAAGATCATGCAGATGCAGATCGACCCACAGAAGATCGGTGATGTCGTAGGACAGCGCGGAAAGACAATTAATGCAATCATCGAACAGACAGGCGTGAAGATTGATATTACAGATGACGGTGCCGTATCCATCTGCGGAACAGATAAAGCAAGTATGGACGAGGCTGCTAAAATCGTAGCCACAATTACAACAGATTTTGAAGCGGGGCAGATCTTCGAAGGAAAAGTCATCAGCATCAAAGAATTTGGGGCATTTTTAGAATTTGCACCGGGCAAAGAAGGAATGGTACACATTTCCAAGATTTCCAAACAGAGAATCAATAAAGTGGAAGATGTACTCAAACTGGGTGATGTCGTAAAAGTCGTATGCTTAGGCAAGGACAAAATGGGACGCTTCAGTTTCAGTATGAGAGATGTGGCAGAATAGAGAAAAACACAAAAAAGGAGTACAGAAACGGCATGATTCGTGCAGTTCTGTACTCCTTTTTTGCGTAGTGGTTACTTATGTTCGGCTTTTGCAATGGTCTTTATAAACGTCTTCAACAGTTCTTCCGCAAGCGGGAGATATTCAGCATCAATATTGTTGATCATTTCTTTTAAATTTGAAGTGTCACTGTCTGCTGTTTTACCGAGTACGATATAATCGCAGGAAACACCGAGTGAGCTGCACAGCTTCTGAAGAGTAGTAAATGACATTCCCTTTTTTCCGCTTTCAATATCTGCAAGGAATTGAGGCGATATTTCAATCATTTCTGCGAACTGCTCTCTGGTGAGATGCATATATTCCCGCTGGCTTCTTATTCTTTTCCCAATGCCTACATTTATGTTTTTTTTCATGATTATTTTACCTCATATATCCTAATAGATTTATTTTAAACATAACCAATAGTTTAAAAAATAATCTAATAGATGTTGACAAATTATATCCATTAGATTAAAATTGCCTTGACCAAAGAGAAATTATGGAGAAAAGCAGAATGACTAAAGAGAAAATACCTGCAGGCAGCTATCCTGCAGGTTATATAAAAGAGCTGTACGAATTGGAAATATCAGTGTTAGAACAGAATAAAATACTGGATTGTATCACTTATCATCTGACAAATGATACGCCTGATCTGAAAAAAGAGGCAGGCCGGGAAGCTGTTAAAAGGAAAAGTCTGTCGGAGACATTCCGGGCAGCATTTTTCCTGTGTGTTCCATGCATTTTAATCATTCTGATCATATCGGCAGTGACGGCGCTGTTCAATAGTGTGAGTAAAGAATTGTTGAAAAATGTTGAGGCGGGGCTGGCCGGTTCCATATCTACATACTATAAGATTACGGTTGTGCTCTGTATAATTGTTTGTGTTTTTGTCTGCTATATGAGAATTATGCAGGACAGGGATGATGCAGAAAAGAATAGAGTTATCCTGATCCAGAATCATTTTCAGGATTATAAAGCGAGTCTCCAGTTCCAATACAATATTGGCCGTCAGAATTTAATACGGACTAATCAAATACTGGAGGCACGGTATAATACCCTGGATATAGCCCATCGGTACCGTGGGCTGGTTCCAATAGCTTCTATTTATCAATATCTGTCAGATGGGAGATGCCTTAATCTGGAAGAAGCGTGTGACCTGTACGAAAGTGAATCAGAGCAGGGCCTCGTTGCCCGGGATATAGATAACCTGGAGGAAAGGCAGGGCCGGACCGGGGAAAACCAGAGCATGCTGTATAATGCAGTCAAAGAGGCAGATCATACATATACAAAAATAAGGGCAGATATCCAAAGACTTGCGGATGAGGCCCATATCATTCCGCCGGAATCCGAACTGAGAAAGTACAATGCAGTAATATCAGCCCAGCTGTCAGCAGAAAACATCTAATAACCGCCATATTCCAGCCCAGCCAGAAGCGTGCCCCCAGGCACAATCAGGAGTCCCTCCCTGAAAATGGAAACTTTTGATTCAAATTCCAGCAAAGAAGGGGTGCATTCTGGCACCGGGGCATTTTTAATCATAAATCTGAGTAAGCCTCCGCAGTCTGGCGGAGTCTTACTCAGTTCTTAAATTAATCAAATAAATCCCTCAATTACTACTCATATTTTATAGATCCCCTCATATATTGTTTAAAGAGGTGGACAAGATGAATGAAAATAGCAGAAAACAGCAGGTGCTTCAGGTACTTGCGCGTCCGGTCCGTTCAGTTGTTGAGAATGAGGCTCTGGATTTTAAAAAGGTACAGGAAATCCGGCTTCGGATTGGGAAGCCTCTGATGGTCATTTATAACAATGAGGAACGGATACTGCCAAATGGGCAGCCGGAAGGACACGTTGTTACGAGAGATGAGATCAGGGAGACACTGGAATATACCAGTCATTACTCACTCTATGCCTATGAACATGAGATGAGACAGGGATTCATTACCATTGAAGGAGGGCACCGTGTGGGAGTGATGGGAAAAGCAGTACTGGAAGGAGACCACGTGAAGAATCTCCAGTACATTTCTTCCGTGAATATAAGGATGTCCCATGAGGTACTGGGGTGTGCGGATAAGATTCTGCCTTACATTACGAAGAATGCACAGGTGTGCCATACGCTTGTTATTTCCCCGCCGAGGTGCGGGAAGACGACCTTGATCCGGGACCTGATAAGGCAGATTTCAGATGGAAATACCTATGTAAAAGGGTGTACGGTTGGCGTGGTTGATGAAAGGTCTGAGATCGGCGGCTGCTATCTGGGAGTAGCCCAGAACGAGCTGGGAATGCGCACCGATGTGCTGGACTGTTGTCCGAAGGCGGAGGGGATGATTATGCTGATCCGTTCTATGGCGCCGCAGGTGATTGCGGTGGATGAAATCGGTTCGGCGGAGGATATCCATGCGATTGAGTATGCAATGCAGTGCGGATGCAAGATGATTGCAAGCGTACATGGACTTACGATGGATGAGGCACATGATAAGCCTGTGCTTGGCAGGCTGATAAAAGAACGCAGGTTTGAACGCTATATAGTACTGGGAAATGAAAAACGGCCTGGAGAGGTGAAGGCAATCTATGATGAACGGGGGAGCCTGCTATGCAGAGATTTATAGGGAGCCTGCTTATTATAGCGGCGACTACGGGGGCAGGGATTGCCTACGGCACGGAATTGCAGCGGTATCTGGAGAAACTGCTGTATATCCGGCATATTGTGTACATGCTAAAGGGCGAGATTGAGTATTCCAATGCGCCGCTGGGAGAAGTGTTCGGACGAGTTGCCGTGAGAACAAAGGAACCTTACCGGAAGTGGCTTAAGGCTATGGAGAGGCAGGTTGAGTACCGCGAAGAAGATGAGTTTTCCAAGATATGGAACCGTTCCATTGACAGATATTTGAAGGAACTGCATCTGAAAAGTGTCCATTCCATCCAGTTGAAAGAACTTGGAACCTTTTTGGGACAGCTGGACCCGGATACATCCAGCAGGACGATGCAGCTTTATCTGAACCGTCTGGAACTGGAAATAGAAAAAGTGAGAGAAGGAATGGCAGCAAAGAAAAGGATCAGCAACTGTCTTGGTGTGATGGGGGGCATCTTTCTGGTTGTCATACTGATATAACTACAAGTGGGAGGAGTCCATGACCATAAATCTGATATTTAAAATTGCAGCAGTCGGAATATTGGTTTCGATTCTGAGCCAGGTGCTGAAACACAGCGGAAGAGATGAGCAGGCATTTCTTACAAGTTTTGCGGGACTGATCCTTGTATTGTCCTGGGTGCTGCCTTATATCTATGACCTGTTTATATCTATCAAACAGTTATTTTCTCTGTGACACACAGGAACACGGACAGCATAACGAAGCAATAAAAAATGCAGGAGGGGAGTACGTCTATGAGTATGATTCAAATCGGGGCAATCGGTGTCATCGGGGCGCTTTTATCTATTCAGTTTAAGAGCGGCAAATCAGAATACGGTGTCTATATGAGTGTGGCAATCAGTATTCTGATCTTTGTCTGTATTGTAGACAAGCTGGAGCTGTTTGTCAGGACGGTATCCCAGATAAGCCAGTATATCAAGATTGATACAAGCTATATCGCCACGATGCTGAAAATGATCGGAATCACATACATAGCCGAGTTTTCTTCCAGTGTCTGCAAAGATGCCGGATACCAGACAATTGCAGTCCAGATCGAAATCTTCAGCAAACTCACGATTCTTGCCCTCGGGATGCCGGTACTGCTCGCCCTTCTGGAGACGATCAGGGAGTTTCTGGCATGAAACATAAAAGAAAGATAATAAAATGGGAATATATGTTATGTCTTGTATTTCTGGCCGCCATCATAATGGGGCCGGGACCGTTGACTGCATATGCGGCGGAAACGGATACGAAAGGGGAAGGTCCAGCGGTAGATTACGATGAAGTCGAGAGTGAAACCGAGAGCAGACTGTTCTCTGAGTTTGATTTTACGGAAATCGATGACAGCCTTAAGAAAATCTTTCCGGATGAAAAAATGAGTTTTCAGGAACTGGTCTCTTCCTTAATCGACGGGGGAGGGCAAGATGCCGGAAAACTGGTCCTTGAGTTCATAAAGGACCAGCTGGGGTATGAATTTAGGTATAACAGGCAGAATCTGGCGTATATGCTGCTGATTGCAGTCATAGCTGCAGTCTTTACGAATTTTTCCAATGCATTTCAGAATAAGCAGGTATCCGAGATCAGTTTCTATGTCTTATACATGCTGCTGATTACGATGTGCCTGAATGCATTCAGGATTGCAATGGCCGGGATCGAAGGGCATCTGGAGATCCTGCTGGACTTTATGCGCGTGCTGTGTCCAAGCTATTTTCTTGCTGTGGCGATTGCCTCCGGAAGCAGCAGTTCCCTAATTTTTTACAACATTGTACTTTTCCTGATCTATATTGTAGAAGTACTGATTCTGAAATTCCTGCTTCCGATTGTCAACATTTATATTATGGTACAGGTGATGAACTATCTGGCGGGAGAGGAATACCTGTCCCAATTCGCGGAATTGTTAAAAAAGCTGGTCGCCTGGATCCTTAAGACACTTGTAACCTGTGTAATCGGAATCAATCTGATCCAGGGCATGCTGGCCCCGGCAATCGACGCCCTTAAGAGGAGTGCATTGACAAAGGCGGCGGAGGCGATTCCGGGGATTGGCAATGCGATCGGCGGTGTGACGGATGTGGTACTGGGGACTGCCGTGCTGATTAAGAATGGAATCGGCATGGCGGGGGCGGCCATTCTGATCGCGGTCTGTGCAGTCCCTATTCTGCAGATGGCAGTGATGACACTGATGTATAAACTGGCGGCCGCTCTGGTCCAGCCTGTTTCGGATAAACGGATTACCGGGTGCATCAGCAGCGTGAGCGAGGGGTATGAGCTTCTGGTAAAGGTTGTATTTTCAACAGGGGTCCTATTCCTGCTTACCATTGCGGTCGTGACAGCAACGACAACCTGACGGGGGATGGAGATGTTTGAGTTTTTATATGAATGGATACAGAATCTGGCATTTTATCTGGTCATTATTACGGCAGTGCTCCAGATTCTTCCGGGAAAGAACTATAAGAGATATATCCAGTTTTTTTCCGGCATGGTAATGATTCTGCTTATGCTTACACCGGTTCTGAAGCTGACAGGTAAGGAAGACACCTTCTACAGCCTGTATCACAGCAAGGAATATGAGATGGAAAAAGAGGAAATTGAGAGGCAGAAAGATTATTTAAAGGATCTGGACATTCTGGATTTTCTCCCTGAAGAATATCAGGAAGGGACTGACCATGAGGAGGAAGAGTCTCAAAATAAGGTAGAAGTGGAGGATATACAGGTTGGACAATAAGTGGAAAGCCCTGCTGGATAAGCTAAAAGATAAAAAAATGCTCCCTAAAAAAAATCAGCTGCTGATTCTCCTGCTCGTTGGAATCCTCCTTGTGGTGATTGCGATTCCAACTCCGGATAAGAAGAAAAATGCAGGGGACAGTGATTCAGCCGCGTCTGCGGGCACGGCGGATAATGGATACCCGGATACAAGTGAGGAATATGAGGAATATCTGGAAAACAGAGTTGCCAGGGCGCTGGAATATGTCGAGGGGGTCGGAAAGACAGAGGTGATGATTACCTTAAAATCTTCCGGACAGAAAATCATAGAGAAGGACCAGCAGCAGAGCAGCCAGAAGACCGATGAGGAGGACAGCTCGGGAGGCACAAGGATCGTGCAGGACAATTCGAGTGATAAAACAAGCATCTATGAGCAGGGGGCGGACGGTTCGCAGTCGCCTTATGTGAGTAAGGAAATGACACCGGAAATAGCCGGTGTCATTGTAATCGCGGACGGGGGAGATAATGCAGTCGTAGTACAGAATATTACTGAAGCAATACAGGCATTATTCGGTGTAGAGGCGCATAAAATAAAAATAATGAAAAGGACTGATACATAAAAGGAGGATTCCAAGTGAAGCGTTTATTTAAGAAAAATCAGATCATCATTACTACTTTGGCAGTTATGATTGCCATTGCCGGATACCTGAATTATTCAGGGCGGCTGTTCGGAGAAACGGAGAAAAGTACTACTGAAGCAAATGCAGAGCTGGCAAACAAGGAGCTCTTGGACATCTCGGAAGAAGATGTTGAGACAGGGACAGGGGACATTGCAAGCAATGATTCCGAGGTGGAAGGAACACCGGGGGCAGCGGTGCTGACTAACGGCGGAACAGATACGACGGTAGCGCAGGCTAAAGTGGCCAGAGAACAGGTCCGTGCCCAGAATAAAGAAACTCTTCAGGCAATTATCGACAATACAAATATCAGTGATGAGGAGAAACAGGATGCAGTTGCACAGATGGTCAAGATGACAGAGCTTTCTGAGCAGGAAGTGGCAATCGAAACACTGATGGCTTCCAAAGGATTTTCAGATGCAGTGGTAAGCCTGACGGCTGATTCTGCCGATATCGTCGTAGACAGTGCAGAACTGACAGATGCGAACCGCGCCCAGATCGAGGATATTGTGACAAGGAAGACAGAAATTTCACCGGAAAATATAGTAATTACTCCTATCCATGAAAGCGGGGAATAGGAAGGCTACATAAATACTGGAAATATTTTGCACAATTCATCTATAAAAAGAATCAAACGTGTAAAAAATTCTGGAAATTGGGCAGAATATTTCCAGCAAACAATTGCGGCGTCCCTGTTATTGTGTTAAAATTATTCGTATCTGTCCAGAACAGTTACGATGATTCATCATGTTCAGCAGCAGAATAGGAGATTTGAAAGATATGTCAGAGATTACGAATGAAATAAAGAAAAGAAGAACATTTGCGATAATATCCCACCCGGATGCCGGAAAGACTACTCTTACGGAGAAGTTCCTGCTTTATGGCGGCGCCATCAACCAGGCGGGGTCCGTGAAAGGAAAAGCGACTGCAAAGCATGCAGTATCAGACTGGATGGAGATTGAGAAGGAAAGAGGTATTTCCGTCACATCATCCGTGCTGCAGTTTAATTATGGCGGCTTCTGTATTAACATCCTGGATACACCGGGGCATCAGGATTTCTCGGAGGACACGTACCGCACGCTGATGGCGGCGGATTCGGCCGTGATGGTGATAGATGCATCAAAGGGTGTTGAGGCACAGACGAGGAAGCTGTTTAAGGTTTGTGTTATGAGGCACATCCCGATTTTTACGTTTATCAATAAGATGGACAGGGAGGCGAGGGATACTTTCGAGCTTTTAGATGAGATCGAGAAGGAACTGGGAATTGCAACCTGCCCGATTAACTGGCCGATTGGTTCAGGAAAGGCTTTTAAAGGGGTATTTGACAGGGAGCAGAAGGAAGTAGAACTCTTTTCCGATACAAATAAAGGCACCACAACAGGTGAAGTGCGCAAGATTGATGTCAATAACCCGGAGCTTGACTGGATACTGGGTACAGAGGCGAAGATCGCTCTGGAGGACGAGATTGAACTGCTGGATGGCGCTTCAGCGGAATTTGATCAGGAGATGGTTAATAAGGGAGAACTTTCCCCCGTATTCTTCGGATCTGCATTGACAAACTTTGGAGTTGAGACATTTCTGGAGCACTTCCTGAAAATGACAACCTCACCGCTTCCCAGGATGTCGGATCACGGTGAGATTGATCCCATGAAAGAAGAGGATTTTTCTGCATTTGTATTTAAGATTCAGGCGAATATGAATAAGGCACACAGAGACAGAATCGCATTTATGAGAATCTGTTCCGGTGCGTTTGAAGCAGGGATGTCCGTCTATCATATACAGGGCGGGAAAGAAGTGCGCCTGTCCCAGCCCCAGCAGATGATGGCAAGCGAGAGAAAGATCATCGAAAATGCATACGGCGGCGACATCATCGGTATTTTTGACCCCGGTATTTTTTCTATCGGGGATACACTTACAACATCGAAAGAACGGTTTGCATACGAGGGAATCCCAACCTTTGCACCGGAACACTTCGCAAGAGTGCGGCAGATGGATACTATGAAACGGAAGCAGTTCGTAAAAGGAATCAACCAGATCGCACAGGAAGGTGCGATTCAGATATTCCAGGAATACAATACCGGTATGGAGGAGATCATTGTCGGTGTAGTAGGCGTTCTGCAGTTCGACGTACTGAAATACCGCCTGAAGAACGAATACAATGTTGAAATCCGTCTGGAAAACCTTCCGTATGAATATATCAGATGGATTGAAAATGAAGAGATCAACATGGATAAACTGGTAGGAACCTCAGACATGAAGAAGATCAAGGACTTAAAAGACCGTCCGCTTTTGTTGTTTGCACACGAGTGGAGCATTCGCATGACACTGGACCGCAACAAGGACTTAAGGCTTTCTGAATTCGGACGTTCCTGATATTTCCCTTTGCAAACATAGGGATATTTGTTATAATGTAAAAAGGATGAAAAAAGATTCAAACCGACAGGAGGTTTTTACAAATGGCAAAGGATGAAAGAAATACCTATTCAATACAGAACGACTCCAGTTTAGGAGAAGTTAAGATTGCAGACGAAGTAGTTGCAATCATAGCAGCACTGGCCGCTACAGAAGTAGAGGGTGTTGCATCAATGGCAGGGAATATCACAAACGAGCTGATCAGCAAGCTCGGCATGAAGAACCTTTCCAAAGGCGTAAAGGTGGACGTGCTTGAGGGCGTAGTGACCGTATCACTGGCACTGAACCTGAAATATAACTACAGTATCATGGAGATCTCTTCCAAGGTACAGGAAAAAGTAAAAAATGCTGTCGAGAACATGACAGGACTCGAAGTAGCAGACGTCAACATCAAAGTAGCAGGCGTCGAGATGGAGAATCAGGAGTAGGATAGCGGATGGCAAGTGGGCGACAGGGGTCCGCTTTGTGAGGGGACGGGCGGTGAGCTGTGCCGGATGGGCCTGTACCGCTGCAGAGTGCACGTCGTTTGCTAACGGATTCTAAGAACAAAAAAGCGGAAAACAGAAGTACGGCTGACACATCACGGGAAAATTGATATTTTCCCGCTCCGGGTCAGCCAGAAACGTGATTCGGAATCACGTTTCTCCCTCTGTTTTCCGCTTTTTTATTCTAAGAATTCGTAAGCCGCACTTTAAGCACTCTGCAACGGCACAGGCCCATCCAGCCCAGCTCACCACCCGCCCCCTCACAAAGCTGGGCTTCTTCCGGCCGTATGCATAGCGCTTCCTGCGGAAGCTGATGCGGGGAGTAAACCGCTATGTTGGAGATAACAGCAATGATGGTGCACTGATTGGAAGTCTTCCACTTTCGGAATATGGATATGTATTTGAAGTTGAAGCTATAATTTGAAAGCAGGGTGAAAATTGGAATGAATTTTATAGATATTGAGGTTGTTATAACGAGTTACAATCAAGGGTTCATGATTTTGGAAGCAGTTCAATCAGTATGTAACCAAACACTATTGCCCAAAGGAATAATCATTGTAGACGATGGCACAACAGATAGATATTCTCTTGATATATTAAGCAGTATAAAAAATAATTCTGAATTACCAATTCCGATAACTATACATTTTCAATCGAATGGTGGAGTATCGGCAGCAAGAAATGCTGGTATCAAAAAAACTCAATCATCAATGGTTTTAGTTCTTGACGGAGATGATAAACTCGAATCCGAATATATTGAAAATGTTAGCAAATTACTCTGCGATGATCCCCAAATGGTTATAGCTTCGTCTTGGATGCACACTTTTGGAGTTTTAGATGCTACTGTTTGTCCTACTGGCGGAAATATAGTACCTTTCTTATCTCACAATTGTTGTCCAGCAACACATATTTTTCGTAAGAAATTTTATGAACAATGTAAGGGTTATGATGAAACTATGCGTTCAGGCTTTGAGGACTGGGATTTCTTTTTAAGTATGCTAGAAACTACACCAGACGCACATGTTGGAATTATTGAAAAACCATTGATTAACTATCGAACTGCCCCTGCTTCTGCAAATATAAAAAGTATGGATAAGCGACTTGAACTTATGCGTTATATCATAGAAAAACATAAGAGTAGTTATTGCAATAATATCACAAATGTATTACTGGATATTGAAACTATTTCTAATTCAAGGTTACTTGGATGGGAAAATGAAATTATTTATTCAATAAAAAAAGGTCAAAAGTTAAGTGAATCAGCAAGTAGTTTTATTAAAACCCCATCTTATGGCGATGGTGGAATGGCTTCAGCGGTTAGGATCGTATCAATTGATAAGTAAATATATAAACGGTATTTGTTGAAATGTGTCTTGGAGGTGATACCGTGCGAAAGAAATTTAGATGCATTTAATGATATTCTACGTGGCGGGTTTGGGAGACATGATTATGGAGAACCTATTCTGATTGTGTGGAAGCACTTTGAGCGAAGCAAGCGAACCCTCGGCGGTGAGGCTGTGAATTTAATTGAAGAAATCATTTTAGACAGTGATAACTCAGGTCATGATTGTGTTTTAGTAAAATCGTAATGGAAGAAAATGTGCTGTCTACGTAGCCACAGATTTTATTGACTATTTAAATGAGTGGATATTTCCTGATCAGCAATCGACACTTATCAAAAGGCTGGATTATTATAGTTATGAATTGCCGGATGAGTATGAGGATTATCCACAATTTAATTTTTAAGATATTAAATTATTAGGCTGATATTGATATTGGTATTGACATTGAGAACTCCAGCGAATTTATACGATCTTATGGCAGTGAGCCCCGCAGGGGAGCATGGTTTTTTGTGATTGGATGTACCTAGCTTGACGGGAGGGGGCACGAGGGGCGGGGGTGGGGTTGGATTGGCATAAATGAAACTTAGCAGGACTTAATAAAAATGAGTCGGATCAGCGGAATGAAATTTGTTTTCCAAAACAAATTTCAACAAAGGCTAAGCTTTGTTTGCATAGGGCAAACAGAGCGCATCCCTTGGATTTCCGCTGATCCGGCTCATTTTTATTTAGACCTGCTTAGTGGAATGATCTGCAATCCAACCCCACCCCCGCCCCTCGTGTCCCCTCCTGTCAAGCGGCCCATACCAAAACAACCGCATTTTTAAATTGCAATGGGTGGGGATTGTGTTGTATAATGATTAGGTCGCAATACATCCTTTATTTTCTAACGGATGTAAATGGAAAGGAGACACTATGGTAAGAAGAGAACTTCGGGAACATATTTTTAAGATGCTGTTCCAGATTGAATTTAATGAGATGAGTGATATGCCGGAGCACCTGGAGCTTTATTTTGAAAATCTGCTGAGTGCTTCAGATGATGATAAAGAATACATAAAGACCAAGTTCGAAGCAATTGTGTCCAGAGTGGAAGAAATTGACAAGATTTTGAATGAGAAGACGACCGGGTGGAAGACTATAAGGATGAGCAAGGTTGATCTTACGATTCTGCGTCTTGCAGTTTATGAGATGAAGTGGGATGATGATGTGCCGACAGGGGTTGCGATCAACGAGGCTGTGGAACTGGCGAAGAGATTCAGCGGCGAAGAAGGGCCTGCATTTGTGAATGGCGTACTTGCAAAGCTGACAGATGAAAGGTCAGAGAAGGATAAACAGAAAGATGCGTAATGTCTATACAGTAAGGCAGGTTAACACATATATTAAGAATATGTTCACTCAGGACTTTATGCTGAACAGGATATATATCAAGGGTGAGGTGTCTAATTGTAAATATCATACGTCAGGGCATATATATTTTTCGTTAAAGGATGAGTCCGGCACGATAGCCTGCGTAATGTTCGCGGGTTCGCGGTCAGGGCTTTCTTTTCGTATGCAGGAGGGCCAGCAGGTGGTTGTGCTGGGATCTGTCAGTGTATATGAGAGGGATGGAAAGTACCAGCTCTATGCAAAAGAAATCATACTTGACGGCGCGGGGCTCCTTTATGAGAAGTTTGAGGCACTGAAAAAGGAACTGGAAGAGATGGGCATGTTTGCTAAGGACTACAAACAGCCTATTCCCCAATATGTAAAGACAGTCGGGATTGTGACGGCGCCTACGGGTGCTGCCGTGCGTGATATTATCAATATTGCGTCCCGCAGGAACCCTTATGTGCAGCTGATTCTGTACCCTGCTCTTGTGCAGGGGGAAGGGGCGGTACAGAGTATTGTCCGCGGAATCAGGACACTGGAGGAAAAAGGCGTGGATGTCATGATCGTTGGCCGCGGGGGCGGTTCGATCGAAGACCTCTGGGCTTTTAACGAAGAGGCGGTTGCAAGGGCGATATTTGACTGCCGTGTACCGGTGATTTCTGCGGTCGGACATGAGACTGATACAACGATCGCCGATTATGTTGCTGATTTACGTGCACCGACGCCCTCGGCTGCGGCAGAGCTGGCCGTTTATGAATATCTCGGGACCGCCGGTGTGATGCGGGAATATGAGGCGCGCATGAGGCGCAGTATGATGCAGCGGATTACGAGGGAGAGAAGCCGTGCAGGACAGGCTGCACTGAAGTTAAAACTGGCACATCCGAGGCAGAAGCTGCTTCAGCAGAGACAACGTGCGGCAGATACGGAGCAGAGACTGCGGTTTTTGATGGAAGACTGTCTTAGGAAGAAGCGGCACCGGTTTGCACTCTATGTAGAACAGATGAAAGGTTTATCGCCCCTTGCAAAGCTGAACCAGGGGTATTCCTATGTGGAAGGGAATGCCGGTGAAAATATAAAGTCTGTGCATCAGACAAAACAGGGGGATCTAGTAAGAATTTATATGACGGATGGAAGTATCCGTGCAGAGGTAAAAGAGATTGCGGAGGTGACAGAAGATGGCAGGTAAGACGGCCGCTAAGGCGAAAGAAGCCAAACAGGAGAAGAAGCTCTCTCTGGAGGAATTGTTCGAAAGTCTGGACGGGGTTGTTGCCAGACTGGAAGGGGAGGATGTATCTCTGGAAGAATCATTCCAGCTTTATCAGAAGGGGATGGAGATGCTAAAAGAGTGCAACGAAACAATCGATACTGTAGAGAAAAAGGTTCAGATACTGGATGAGGATGGAGAGACTCATGAATTTTAAAGAAGCATACCAGAAAAAAGTAGAAGAAATTGAACGTATACTGAGAAAATACCTCCCTGAGAAGGAAGGCTTCCAGAAAGTGATTATGGAAGCAATGGAATACAGCCTGATGGCGGGCGGCAAGAGACTCAGGCCCATGCTGATGCAGGAGACTTACAGGCTGTTCGGCGGGAATGATGTTGTAATTGAACCGTTCATGGCGGCGATAGAGATGATCCATACTTACTCCCTTGTTCATGATGATCTGCCGGCGATGGATAATGATGACTACCGCCGCGGAAGAAAGACGACCCATGTTGTGTACGGGGAGGACATGGGTATTCTGGCCGGTGACGCACTACTGAATTACGCGTTTGAGACTGCTGCGAAGGCCTTTGACCTGTCTGCCAAGGACAGTCTGAGGATTGGGCGGGCCATTCAGATTCTGGCCGGTAAAGCAGGAATCTACGGGATGATAGGCGGCCAGGTGGTAGATGTAAAGTCTGCCGGAACAACTGTTTCCGGAGAAGTACTGGATTTCATTTACCAATTAAAGACAGGGGCTTTGATGGAATCGTCAATGATGATCGGGGCGGTGCTTTCCGGTGCGAATGAGGCGCAGGTTAAAACAGTAGAAGAGATAGCAGGCAAGGTTGGACTGGCTTTCCAGATTCAGGATGATATCCTTGATGTCACCAGCACCGCCGAGGTGCTTGGTAAACCAATCCACAGTGACGAGAAGAACGAGAAGACTACTTACGTCACATGGAAAGGGCTTGAGGAGGCTAAAAAACTTGTGGAACAGATTTCACAAGAGGCAGTACTAAAGCTGGATGGCCTGAATCCAAAGGATGACTACCTAAAGGAACTGCTGGTGTCACTGATTAGCCGTGACAAATAAAAAAGTACCGTAAAGAGCAGGCAGACTGCTTTAGGGCTGAAACTAAGTAAGAGAGAGGGATTCCTTATGATACTGGAGAAAATTCAAAAGGAAAACGATATAAAAGAACTGGAGCCGGAAGAACTGGGGCCGCTGGCGGAAGAGATCAGGGAATTTCTAATCGAAAAAATTAGTAATACGGGGGGCCATCTGGCGTCGAACCTGGGCGTGGTGGAGCTTACTATGGCCCTGCATCTGGTATTCGACCTGCCTGACGACAAGCTGATCTGGGATGTGGGGCATCAGGCATATACCCATAAGCTTCTGACAGGCCGGAGGGCCGGGTTTGATGATCTTCGGAAGTATGGCGGCATGAGCGGGTTCCCAAAGCGCAAGGAAAGTGACTGTGATGCCTTTGATACGGGCCACAGTTCTACATCCATCTCGGCAGGGCTCGGGTATGTGGCTGCCAGAGACATTCTGGGAGAAGAACACCATGTCGTGTCCATCATTGGGGACGGTTCCATGACGGGTGGAATGGCTTATGAGGCATTGAATAATGCCGCACGCCTGAAAAGTAATTTTATCATCGTTCTCAATGACAACAATATGTCTATTTCTGAGAATGTGGGAGGCATGTCCAGATATCTGAACGGCCTGCGTACGGCAGAGGCATATGTCGGCTTGAAAAAAGGCGTGGAAGATACGCTTATGAAAATTCCCGTACAGGGAGAGAAGATCGTGCACCAGATGAAAAAGACGAAGAGCGGATTAAAGCAGCTAATCGTCCCCGGTATGTTTTTCGAGGATATGGGGATCACGTATCTCGGTCCTGTGGACGGACATGACGTGAGAAAACTTTACAAAATCTTAAATGAGGCCAAGCGTGTTGACCATGCGGTCCTTGTCCATGTGCTGACAAAAAAGGGCAAAGGCTATGAACCAGCGGAGAAGAATCCTTCCAGATTCCACGGGACAGGTCCTTTCGTGATAGAAACGGGGGAGGCTAAGTCCTCCGGCGGAAAAGACAGCTATACGGATGTCTTTTCAAAGGTTTTGTGCGATATTGGCAGACATGATGAAAAGGTCACTGCAATCACTGCAGCAATGGCAGGGGGTACCGGGCTGGACCGTTTCCAGAAGTATTTCCCTGACCGGTTTTTTGATGTGGGGATCGCGGAGGAACATGCACTTACCTTTGCGGCGGGACTGGCGGCAGGCGGAATGAAACCGGTGGTTGCCCTGTACTCCTCGTTCCTGCAGAGGGCATATGACCAGACAATACACGATATCTGCCTGCAGAAGCTTCCCGTTGTGCTTGCCGTGGACCGTGCGGGCCTGGTGGGAAGTGACGGGGAGACCCATCAGGGACTGTTCGACCTTTCGTTTTTATCCACCATCCCGAATATGACGGTTATGTCTCCCAAGAACCGCTGGGAGATGGCGGATATGGTACGTTTTGCGGTTGACTTCGGTTATCCGGTTGCTCTGAGGTATCCTCGCGGGGAAGCGTACGAGGGGCTGAAAGAGTTCCGTGAAAAGCTGCAGTATGGCCGAAGTGAGATCTTGTATGAGGAAGAAGATATTGCAATCTTTTTTGTAGGGCATATGGCTTCTATCGCTGAGAAGGTGCGGATCCGGTTAAAAGATATCGGGTACAGCTGCAGTCTGGTCAATGCAAGGTTTGTCAAGCCGCTGGATCAGGATGTACTGGAACAGCTGGCTGCGGAACATGAGCTTTTCGTCACAATCGAGGAAAACGTCCTAACAGGCGGATATGGCGAACAGGTTCTGGAATATGTCTCAAGGGCGCGTCTGGGTGTGCATATGCTGAATATCGGGATACCCGATGATTATGTAGAGCACGGCAATGTAGATGTGCTGCGCAGGGAAGTCGGCCTGGACGAGGAGACCATCGTAAAACAGATTATTACAGAATACTTGACGATAAGGAAAGAATAGACATGAAGGAACGATTAGATGTTCTGCTGGTAAAACGAAACCTTGCAGAATCCAGAGAAAAAGCAAAGGCAATCATTATGTCCGGCAATGTATTCGTGGACGGGCAGAGAGAGGACAAGGCGGGTTCCTCCTTCCCGGAAGAAGTCCGGATCGAGGTGAAGGGGCATACGCTGCCCTATGTTAGCCGCGGCGGGCTGAAGCTGGAGAAGGCACTTGCTAATTTTGACGTTACAGTGGAAGGAAAGGTATGTACGGATGTGGGCTCCTCCACGGGCGGTTTTACAGACTGCATGCTTCAGAACGGTGCAGTGAAAGTATTTGCCATAGATGTGGGAAGAGGGCAGCTGGACTGGAAACTGCGGCAGGATGAGCGGGTGGTCTGTATGGAGAAGACGAATATCCGTTATGTGACACCTGAGGACATCGGCGAGCCGGTGGATTTTTCATCCATTGATGTCTCCTTTATCTCCCTGACAAAGGTACTGGAACCGATCCGCAATTATCTGACAGAGGATGGGGAAATCGTGGCGCTGATCAAACCTCAGTTCGAAGCAGGCCGTGAGAAGGTCGGAAAAAAGGGTGTCGTGAGGGAACGCAGTACGCACCATGAGGTCATAGAAAAAGTGGCGTCCTATGCAAATTCCATAGGATTTGAGATCTTAAATATCGACTTTTCACCTATCAAGGGACCCGAGGGAAACATCGAGTACCTGATTCATTTAAAAAAGTGTGCAGAAGGTGCACCTGAGATTGCAGTTGATCTTCAGTCTGTCGTGGACAGGGCGTTTGAAACACTGGCAAAGTAAGAGGTGGGGAATGGATAATTTTTATATGATAACGAATATGCTCAAGGACGGTGACCTCAAAATTACAAAAGAGATCATGGGCTATATCGAAAGGAATAACAGGAAGTGCATTTTATCGGAAAAGGATGAGGAAGGCCATATCATCCCCGGTACGGTGCCGAAGGGCATGGAGTGTGCACTTGTGCTTGGCGGTGACGGTACACTGATCCGCGCCGCACGGGAACTGGAAGGTCATAATATACCGCTGCTTGGAATTAATCTTGGGACGCTGGGGTATCTTACAGAGGTAGAGCTTAGAGATTATCAAAAAGCACTGGACCGGTTATTTACTACGGTACCGGATATTGAACAGCGTATGATGATGCATGGTACGGTAGAGGGACTCATAGATGATGTGGCGATGAACGATATCGTGGTGACGAGGGAAGGAAGTCTGCGTGTCGTGCATTTCAATGTCTATGTCAACGGGGAGATGCTGAACAGTTATCTGGCAGATGGTGTAATCATATCCACACCGACAGGGACTACAGGATATAACCTGTCGGCGGGCGGCCCGATTGTGGAACCGACTGCAAGCATGTTTGTGATTACACCAATCTGTTCACATGCGCTCAATACGAGCAGCATCGTTCTTTCCGCAGAGGATACGATAGAAGTGGAAATATGCGAAGGCCGTTACGGAAGGACAGAACATGCCAGCGTGACGTTTGACGGGGCAAGTACAATACCACTTGTGACAGGCGACAAGATTCTGATCAGGAAGGCACGTGAGACAACAAAGCTGATAAAACTGAGTAAAGAGAGTTTTATGAAGACTATGCGCAAGAAAATGAAAGGAAACTAGAACAATGAAGGTCAGTCGTCATGCAAAAATAATCGAATTAATTAGCCAGAATGATATTGAAACACAGGAGGAACTGGCGGAGCGTCTGAATAATGCGGGATTCAAAGTAACTCAGGCAACCGTTTCCAGAGACATCCGTGACCTGAAGCTTACCAAGGTATCAGTGGATGGCGGAAAGCAAAAATATGTAGTGCTGAGGCCCGAAGAAGACGGGATGAGTGAGAAGTATATCCGTGTATTGAAAGACGGGTATATTTCAATGGATATGGCACAGAATATTCTTGTAATTAAAACGGTCTCAGGCATGGCAATGGCAGTTGCAGCGGCAATCGACGCTATGAAATGGAAAGAAGTAGTGGGCTGTATCGCAGGGGATGACACGATTATGTGTGCGATTCGCAGTGTAGATGAGACAGTAGCTGTTATGGACAAGATTCGGAAGATTGTGTCAAAAGGGAATTAGGAAAAAAATATGTTACAATATCTGCATGTAAAAAACTTAGCATTGATTGATGAAATTGAAGTAGAATTCCGGCAGGGGTTAAATATCCTGACCGGAGAGACAGGAGCCGGGAAATCTATTATTCTGGGCTCTGTGAACCTTGCCCTCGGCGGCAGGTATAACGCAGATATGCTTCGCAGCGGCGCACAGTTCGGCCTTGTGGAGTTGATCTTTACCGCAGAGGATGAGTCTGTTGTAAAACAACTGGAGGCTCTGGATATTTTCCCGGAAGACGGGATGCTGGTGCTGTCCAGAAAACTAATGGAAGGACGTTCTGTAAGCAAGATTAACGGCGAGACGGTCAATATGAGTGTGCTGAAAGATGTAGCCAGTATTCTGATTGACATTCACGGGCAGCACGAGCACCAGGCGCTGTTACATAAAAAGAACCATCTGGCCCTTCTGGACGTTTACGCAAAGGACAAAATAGAGCCGATGAAGGCTTCTATTTCCAGAGCTTACAGGGAGTATCAGAAATGTAAAAAGGCAGTGGAAGAATCCGGTATGGATGAACAAAGCAGGCAGAAAGAAATTTCTCTGACAGAGTTTGAAGTGAGGGAGATTGAAGAAGCAGGCCTTCGGATGAATGAAGATGAGGAACTGGAATCACTCTATCAGCGTATGACAGAGAGCAGACGCTTTACGGAAGGAATCTCGGAGACTTACCAGTATACAAGTGAATCTGCCGCAGGGAACGCCAGTGACCTGCTAAGCCGTGCAATACGTGCATTCCAGGATGTCAGTGAGTGTGATGACAAGGGTGCTGCCCTGTATGAACAGCTTGTAGAGATTGACAGCCTTCTGAATGATTTTAACCGGGAACTTTCCGAATATGAAAAGAGCTTTGATTTTTCAGAGGAAGATTTTTACGAGACAGAGAACCGCCTGAACCTGATCAACCATTTAAAGGCAAAATATGGGAACAGTGTCAGTGAAATCCAGGAATATTGCCAGATCAGGAAGGAAAGACTAAACGAACTGAAAGATTATGAAAATTATATTGCTGAATTGGAAGAGAACCTTAAAAAATGCGAAAAAGAATTGGAGAAGCATTCTGTTGCATTAAGTAAAGAGAGGCAAAAGGCATCCGTTTCTTTTGTGAAAGAAATTACGCAGGGGCTGAAAGACCTGAATTTTCTCGATGTGAAGTTTGAAATGCGGCTTAACCGTCTTGAAACCTATTCTTCCAATGGAGTGGACGATGGTGAATTTTACATCTCGACAAATCCGGGAGAAGACCTAAAACCGCTGGGAAATGTGGCATCCGGCGGTGAACTTTCCAGAATTATGCTTGCAATCAAGACGGTGCTTGCGGATAAAGAGGATACGCCGACCCTGATTTTTGATGAGATTGACACAGGAATAAGCGGGATAACGGCCGGTAAAGTCGCGGAGAAGATGCACGTGATCGGAAACAGCCGGCAGGTGATCTGTATCACACACCTTCCCCAGATTGCAGCAATGGCAGATGCCCATTATCTGATTCAGAAAGAAGCAAAGTCTAATATCACAAAAACAGAAATCTCCTGTCTTGGAGAACAGGAGTCTGTCGAGGAGCTTGCGAGACTCTTAGGCGGTGCAAAAGTTACCGGCAAGATTCTGGAGAGCGCCGCGGAGATGAAAGAAATGGCAAAGCGTGAAATATAATACCAGAGTGAAAACTGCTATGTGTACACATACTAAAACGGATACCAGAGATGGTATCCGTTTTTCTTTCTAATAAGGGAAACTCCATTTTAAAAAGTGCATGTCAGTTAATTGACAGAAGCACGGGAAGGGTGTGGATGCATGGATAAGCGCTGGCAGAATCGACTGCTTGTTTTATTTTCTGCTGTTTTTTTGTCTTCGGCGGCGGGATATTTTGGGTGGATGGCGGCTGATGCTGTGGAGCAGACTGAGGTCAGCACAGAAGCAATCAGCGAAGATACTGTGCTGGTTGGCGGAATGCCGGTTGGTATCTATATGGAGACAGACGGGGTGATGGTGCTGGATACAGACCATATCAAAGGAATAGACGGTGTGGATTATGAACCGGCAGGCCATCTGGTAAAATGCGGGGATTATATTACCGGATTTAACGGGAAAAAGATTGATAATAAGAAAGAATTGATGGAATCACTGAAAGAACTCGATGAGGATGAAGTCGTACTGCAGTTAAGAAGAGATGATGAGACGATTGATGTGAAGGTTAAGCCTGTAGAATGTGAACCGGATGAGTACAAGCTGGGAATCTGGGTGAGGGACAATGTACAGGGGCTGGGAACCGTAACGTTTTTGACAGGGAACAGTGAATTCGGTGCTCTGGGGCATGGGATCCATGACACAGATACGAATGTCCTGCTGTCAATTGCAGATGGAACCCTGTACAAGACGAGCATCCATTCCATAAAAAAGGGTGAAAATGGAATTCCGGGAAGCATGGAAGGCATCATTGTCTATAACGGCTACAACAAATTAGGCACTATTGAAAAAAATACAGACGAAGGAATATATGGAAAGGTTGACAAAATCGACGAACTGTTTACCGACCAGATTCCTGTACAGACTGCGGCCAAAGAAGAGGTGGAAGTGGGCGACGCGACAATACGTTGCTTTGTCGACAATGAGGTCAAGGAATATAACATTAAGGTGACAGATATCGACTATTCCGGACGGGAAGCCAACAAGGGACTGGTGATCCAGGTGACAGACCCCGGACTCCTTGAAAAGACGGGGGGAATCATACAGGGGATGAGCGGGAGCCCCATCCTCCAGAATGGGAAACTGATCGGTGCTGTGACCCATGTATTCGTGCAGGATTCCACAAAAGGTTACGGCATTTTTATCGAAAATATGCTGGAGAATGTTGCAAGTCATAGTTTGTCGAATTAGAGCAACAAATTACCCTTGATTCTGCAATCATTGACAGATATAATAATCGAGTGGCGTTTCTCAGTCCGGGTCCTTAAGAGGAGAGAGGGATTATGGAACATTTAAACGTGGCCATCGCTGATGATAATGAGAGAATTCTGGATTTACTGGAAGAAATTATCAACATGGACAAGGAACTGAATGTGGTGGGAAAGGCTAAAAACGGTGAGGAGATGTGTCAAATCATCAGAAATCAACAGCCAGACGTGGTTTTACTTGATCTGATTATGCCGAAAATGGACGGATTAACCGTTATGGAGCAGATTAATCAGGATAAAACTATGACAAAACGCCCTGATTTTATTGTCGTAACAGCGGTTGGACAGGAAAAAATTACAGAAGATGCTTTCAACAAAGGCGCAAATTACTACATCATGAAACCTTTTAATAACGAGATGTTGTTGAATCGTATAAAAACTGTAAGAAAAGTGTTCCGGAATCACGATAAGAAAAATGATGAAATTACTGGAAATACCAATATCAGAGAAGAAGACCTGGAAAACCGTGTCACTAACATGCTTCATGAGATTGGGATTCCTGCACATATCAAAGGGTACCATTATTTAAGAGATGCAATAATGATGGCTGTTGAAGATATGGATGTACTGAATGCTATTACAAAAGTACTATATCCGACAGTGGCAAAAAAATATCAGACAACATCCAGCCGTGTGGAGCGCGCAATCCGCCATGCAATTGAAGTGGCGTGGAACCGCGGGAAACTGGATACGCTGGATGAATTGTTTGGTTATACTGTCAGCACAGGAAAGGGGAAACCGACGAATTCTGAATTCATAGCTTTGATTGCGGATACGATCCAATTGGAGTATAAGCACAGATAATTCTTCCCTTTGCTCAGAAAATGAGGTATAATAGTCAGTAATAAGGCTTCGAAGAGAACTCAAGGAAAGTGGAGGGATGTATTTATGAAAAACATTTTATTTGCATCTTCAGAATGTGTACCTTTTATTAAAACAGGTGGATTGGCAGATGTTGTCGGCTCATTGCCAAAGTATTTCGACAAGAAGGAATATGATGTCAGGGTTGTTCTGCCAAAGTATACATGCATGAACCAGAAGTGGAAAGATATGCTGGAGTATGAAAGTCATTTTTATATGGACATCGCTGGAGTCGACCAGTATGTCGGAATCTTGAAGTGTGTATATGACAAGATCACCTTTTATTTTATTGACAATGAATTTTATTTTGGCGGTTTTGCACCGTATGACGGGGATCCTAAGTGGAATATTGAGAAGTTTGCATTTTTCTCAAAGGCAGTGCTTAGTATTCTTCCGGTGATCGGTTTCCGCCCGGATCTGATCCACTGTCATGACTGGCAGACAGGGCTGATTCCTGTTTATCTGGATAACTTCCGTTATCTTGGGGAGTATTACCGGGGGATCAAGTCTGTAATGACAATACATAACTTAAAATTCCAGGGAGTATGGGACACGAAGACTGTACGCCAGATCACCGGGCTGCCGGAATATTATTTCGCTCCGGATAAGATGGAAGCATACAAAGATGCGAATCTGCTCAAAGGCGGAATCGTATATGCAGATAAAGTAACGACCGTCAGCCAGACCTATGCGGAGGAGATTAAGACTCCGTTCTACGGGGAGGCACTTGACGGATTGATGAGGGCGAGAGCCAATGATTTATGCGGTATTGTGAACGGGCTGGATTATGAAGAGTATTGTCCGTTTTCAGATACCAGGATTGCGAGAAAGTTTACCGTAGAGACTTTCAGAAAGAACAAACCTTTTAATAAGGCGGCTCTTCAGGAAGAACTCGGGCTGGAGAAAGACAACAAAGTAATGTTGATCGGAATGGTATCCAGACTGACGGACCAGAAGGGGTTTGACCTGATAGACTATGTTATGGATGAACTTTGCCAGGATGCGGTTCAGATTGTCGTACTTGGCACAGGAGATGCAAAATACGAGAACATGTTCAGACATTTTGCATGGAAATACTCAGGAAAGGTTTCTGCCAATATCTTTTATTCGGAGGAGTTATCGCATAAAATTTATGCATCATGTGATGCGTTCCTTATGCCTTCCTTATTTGAACCATGCGGGTTAAGCCAGCTTATGAGCCTCCGCTACGGAACAATCCCGATCGTAAGGGAGACCGGCGGTTTGAAAGATACTGTAGAACCCTATAACGAATTTGAAAAGACCGGAACTGGTTTCAGCTTCAGCAATTACAATGCGCAGGAGATGCTGAATACCGTCCGTTACGCAGAACGTATCTATTACGATAAGAAACGTGACTGGAATAAAATTGTAGAGCGCGCCATGAATATGGACTTTTCATGGAAGAATTCTGCAAGGCAGTACAATGATTTATATAAGAGCCTGATCGGTGAATAGAAGGGGCTGCTGCGTGAAAACGATACACAGGAGAGTAAAGGCATGAAGATTATAGACAGACTGAAAGAAGACAGGATACATATATCGTTTGAAGTATTTCCGCCAAAGACAGACGCGGGGGTTGATAATGTAATGAGGGCTACAGACAGGATTGCTGAACTTAGGCCTGATTTTATCAGCGTAACATACGGTGCCGGCGGCGGAACCAGCAGGAATACAGCGAAGATCGCGAAGCATATCAAAGAGGATCTGGGGGTCGAGAGTCTGGCACACCTTACATGTGCATCATCCACAAAGGATGAGGTGAGGGGTGTAATCTCGAATCTGAAAGAACTGGGAATAGAGAACATTCTGGCGCTCCGCGGGGACATCCCGGCAGACCAGCCGTTCCCGACAGAAGACAGGTTCCATTATGCTTACGAATTGGTTGAGGAGATTCGCAGGTCAGGTGATTTCTGTATCGGCGCAGCCTGTTATCCGGAGGGCCATGTTGAGAATGAGCACAAGGAAGATGATATCAAGTTTCTGAAGCAGAAAGTGGACAGCGGTGTTGATTTTCTGACGACCCAGATGTTTTTCGACAATGATATTCATTACAATTTTTTATACCGTATCCGTGAAGCCGGAATCACGGTACCGGTGCTGCCGGGTATCATGCCTATTACGAGTGCAAAGCAGATGAAGCGCAGCTTAGAATTATCCGGGACAGTTTTCCCAAGAAGATTTCAGGCAATTCTGGACAGGTTCGGTGATTATCCGAATGCGATGGAACAGGCCGGGATCGCATATGCAACGGATCAGATTATCGACCTGCTTGCGAATGGTGTGAAGAATATTCATATTTATTCCATGAATAAGCCAGAGACAGCAGAAGCAATTATGCGCAATTTATCAGAAATAATAAAATGCTAGGAGTTATAACAGATGGATGATATGACAAAAGAGGCCATCCGTTATCTGGGGTATGGAAAGCATGCGGTAGATGAAAGAACTCTTGCTTTGATTTCAGATTCTTTTCGGAATCTGGAGGAGACGGCAGGCAGGAAATCCATCTATCGCATCTTTGATTTCAATCAGACGGCGGATGATGAGTTTACAATAGGAACGAGTGCGATACAGAGTTCAAGTCTCGGCAGGAATCTCAAAGGATGCAGGAAAGTTATTCTGTTTGGCGCTACGCTTGGCGCCGGTGTTGACAGGCTGATTACACGTGCATCTGTCACAAATATGGCGGGGGCTGTTGTACTTCAGGCATGCGCGGCCGCTTTGCTTGAGGAATACTGTGACAGGTGCCAGACTGAGATTGGCATGGAAATGGAAAAAGAAGGGCTTCACTTAAGGCCGAGATTCAGTCCCGGATATGGAGATTTCGACATTCGCTTTCAGGCCCCGCTCATACAGATGCTGGATTGTGCGAAGACGATCGGGCTTACGATGACGGACAGTTACATGATGACGCCGACGAAATCTGTAACTGCCGTGATTGGGGCAAGTGATACGGCGGAGAAATGCCATATAAAGGGCTGTGAAGTTTGTGAAAAAAAGGATTGCATATACAGAAGATAATAAGCGGAAAGGACATCATATGATTTTAGACAGATTAGGAAAAGAACTGCTGTTTTTTGACGGCGGAATGGGGACACTTCTGCAGGCGGAGGGGCTGAAGCCCGGAGAACTCCCTGAAACATGGAATATTACTCATGCAGAGATTGTAACAGGGATACATAAAAAGTATATAGAAGCTGGAAGCGACATCATACTGACCAATACATTCGGTGCAAATGCCTTGAAGTTCCATGACGGCAGCATGTCTCTGAAAGAGATTGTTGAGAAAGCCGTGGGGCATGTGAAGAGGGCAGCAGGACTTGCGGATGTGGACCGTGAAGTATATACGGCCCTGGATATCGGTCCGACCGGAAAGCTTTTAAAGCCTATGGGGGATCTGGATTTCGAGGAGGCCTATGAAGCATTCAAAGAAGTGGTGATATATGGCGAGGAAGCAGGGGCTGACCTGATCCATATTGAGACGATGAGTGATACCTACGAGCTGAAGGCTGCAGTGCTGGCAGCTAAGGAGAATACCTCCCTTCCGGTCTTTGTAACTACGATCTTTGATGAGCGTGCGAAACTGCTGACCGGAGCAGATGTTCCGTCGGTCACGGCACTTCTGGAAGGGCTCAGGGTAGATGCACTCGGGATTAACTGTGGTCTGGGTCCGGAACAGATGATGCCGGTTCTGGAACAGATTCTGAGATATTCTTCCCTGCCTGTGATTGTAAAGCCGAATGCGGGTCTTCCCAAACAGGTAAATGGGAAAACCGTTTATGATGTTCTTCCCGAAGCGTTTGCTTCTACGATGCAGGAAATTGTCAGAAAAGGTGCTGTTGTCATCGGGGGATGCTGCGGTACAACCCCGGATCATATCCGTGCGATGACCGGACTTTGCCGGGGAATGGAACCGGTGGCTTTAAAGCCGAAGGAATGGACGGTTGTTTCTTCCTATGGGCAGGCTGTATTTCTGGGAGAAGGCTCCAAAATTATAGGGGAGCGTATCAACCCTACCGGAAAGAAGAAGTTTAAACAGGCTTTAAAAGAGCATGATATGGATTATATCCTGAAAGAGGGAATTACCCAGCAGGACAAGGGTGCGCATATTCTGGATGTCAATGTCGGACTCCCCGATATTGACGAGGCGGCTATGATGAAAGAGGTAGTGACAGAACTTCAGAGTGTGACGAGCCTGCCGCTGCAGATTGATACGGTGGATGTAAAAGCGATGGAAACGGCGCTTCGTATTTACAACGGAAAACCAATGGTGAATTCAGTCAGCGGCAAGCAGGAGTCGATGGATGCCGTATTCCCCCTGATTCAAAAATATGGAGGAGTCGTAATTGGACTTGCCCTCGATGAAGACGGCATTCCTCCAACAGCAGACGGCAGGGTCAGGGTAGCTCGCCGCATCATCGAAGAAGCCGGAAAGTATGGGATTCAGAAGAAGGATATTGTCATTGATGTTCTTGCCATGACGATCAGTTCCGAACCTGAGGGGGCTAAAGTCACGCTGGAGGCATTAAAGAAAGTAAGGGAAGGGCTGGGAGTGAATACAGTTCTGGGAGTTTCCAATATCTCCTTCGGCCTGCCAAGCCGTCCGGTTGTGAACGCGAATTTTTATACGATGGCAATGTTTAACGGCCTGAGCGCAGGGATTATCAATCCTTCTTCCGAGGACATGATGAAGTCTTATTATGCTTATCACGCACTGATGAATCTGGATAAAAACTGCGAAACTTATATATCCCAATATGCGCAGATGGCAGCCCCGGCACAGGCGGCACCGTCAGCCGGACAGAGTATGCTTCTTGATACTGCCATTGAAAAAGGGCTGAAAGAGGAGGCCCATCATATTACATCAGGGCTTGTGAAAGACAGAAAGCCCCTTGATATTATCAATGAATTCCTGATTCCTGCACTGGATAAGGTTGGCAAAGGGTTTGAGAATGGTACGGTCTTCCTCCCGCAGCTTTTGATGAGCGCGGAGGCTGCAAAGGCATCGTTTGCCATATTGAAAGATGCTTTTGCATCTGATGGAGAGGTAGAAGAAAAGAAAGAAAAAATTGTACTGGCAACGGTTAAGGGGGACATTCATGATATCGGAAAGAATATCGTAAAAGTACTCCTCGAGAACTACGGCTTCGATGTCATAGACCTCGGAAAAGATGTCGCACCGGAACTAATTGTGGATACGGTGCTTAAGAAAGATGTCCGTCTGGTTGGTTTAAGTGCCCTTATGACAACAACGGTTGTAAGCATGGAAGAGACAATCAAACAGCTCAGAAAGCAGGCTCCTTCCTGCAGGGTTATGGTCGGGGGCGCCGTGCTGAACCAGGAGTATGCGGATATGATCGGGGCAGATTTTTACGGCAGGGATGCAATGCAGTCCGTTTACTATGCACAGGAACTGCTTCAGGGCAAATAATGTACTTCTTTTTATACAAGGAACTGTATTGACTATTTTTTAACATAAGGGTATAGTGATAGTGCAAAGAGAAGATATGGCGCATTATGTGCTGTTTTTTATGAATTCAGGAGGATGAGAACCTATGATGAGAGGACTGCAGACACCGGTCAGGGCGATTAGGAGACGTGTATTTACAGAGGTTGCGAAACTGGGATTTAAGGCGGACGCAGATACACTGCTGACGGATATGGAAGCAATACCTTATGAAATTGTGAATGATGATACAGAAGAGAAGTACCGCGAGAGTACATACCGCGCGCGCGCGATTGTAAGAGAGCGGTTAAGGCTTGCGATGGGGCTGTCCCTGCGCCCGGAGAATAAACCGGTGCACCTGACTGCCGGAGTGGAAGCCAGTAATATATCTGAAAAATATTATGAGCCGCCGCTTATGCAGGTAATACCATCTGCATGTGAGCGCTGTGAAGAGAATAAGTATGAAGTGAGTAATATGTGTAAAGGATGTCTGGCGCATCCATGCCAGGAGGTCTGTCCAAAGGGCGCGATTTCTATGGTGAATGGGAAGTCATTCATTGATCAGGAAAAGTGTATTAAGTGTGGGAAGTGTAAATCTGTCTGTCCGTATGATGCCATTGCGAAAAAAGAAAGACCATGTAAGAATGCCTGCGGAGTCGGTGCAATTGTGTCTGATAAGTACGGAAGGGCCTACATTGATACGGAGAAGTGTGTATCCTGCGGTATGTGCATGGTCAGCTGTCCGTTTGGGGCGATTTCTGACAAGTCACAGATCTTCCAGCTGACACGTGCCCTTCAGGAAGGCGGAGAGATTGTAGCCGAGATCGCACCAGCATTTGTAGGGCAGTTCGGAGACAATATCACACCGAGAAACATCAAGGCCGCCCTGCAGGAGCTCGGCTTCTCAGAGGTCTATGAGGTAGCTCTGGGTGCAGATATCGGTGCGATTTCAGAGGCCCACCATTATGTGGAAAAGGTGGTGTCCGGCGAGCTTCCGTTTCTATTGACATCTTGCTGTCCGTCCTGGGCGATGATGGCGAAAAAGTTCTTCCCGGACCTGATCGACCAGATTTCACAGGAACTGACACCTATGGTTGCAACGGCAAGAACGATAAAACAAGAGCATCCGAATGCAAGAGTCGTTTTCATTGGACCATGTGCAGCCAAGAAGCTGGAAGCTTCCAGAAGGACCGTGCGCAGTGATGTTGATTTTGTTGTGACTTACGAAGAACTGCAGGCAATGTTTGATGCGAAGGAGATTGACCTGACCAAATATTCCGCAGAGTCTTCCTTCCATGATGCAACAGGGGCCGGACGCGGCTATGCATGCGCCGGAGGTGTTGCGGAAGCAATTGAAAAGTGTGTCAATGAATATTATCCGGGGGTGGATGTCAACATTGAGCACGCAGAGGGGCTTGCCGAATGTAAGAAGATCCTGACCCTTGCAAAAGCAGGCAGAATGAACGGCTGCCTGATCGAGGGTATGGGCTGCCCGGGAGGATGCATCGCGGGTGCGGGAACGAACATTCCGGTAGCGAAGGCAAAGAAGGCTCTCGCAAACTACGTCAAGAACTCAACCAACGATATTCCGCCGAGTGAACTGGCTGAAATCGAACTGAAATAATATTGAAAAACCATTACAGCTATGATATGATAGGTTAGACACACAGAGTGGATATATATCCACTCTGTTTCTGTTGAATGTATAATGCAAGAAACCGGGAGGATAAAGGTTATGCAACCATATGGAGTGAACCAACTAAGAAAGATGTTTTTAGAGTTTTTTGAAAGCAAAGGGCATCTGGCAATGAAGAGCTTCTCTTTAGTGCCGCACAATGATAAGAGCCTTCTGCTCATCAATTCAGGAATGGCGCCTTTAAAGCCTTATTTTACGGGACAGGAGATTCCGCCGAGAAAAAGAGTGACAACCTGCCAGAAGTGTATCCGTACAGGTGACATCGAGAATGTCGGTAAGACTGCACGCCACGGTACATTTTTTGAGATGCTCGGAAACTTCTCTTTTGGAGATTATTTTAAAGAAGATGCAATCAAATGGTCATGGGAATTCCTGACAGAGGTTGTCGGACTTGATCCGGACAGGCTGTATCCTTCCGTATATCTGGAGGATGATGAGGCGTTTGATATCTGGAATAAAAAGATGGGGATACCGGCAGAAAGGATCTTTAAGTTTGGTAAAGAAGATAATTTCTGGGAGCATGGCTCAGGCCCGTGCGGTCCCTGCTCTGAAATCTATTATGACAGAGGCGAAAAGTACGGATGTGGCAGCCCGGACTGTACAGTCGGCTGCGAATGCGACCGTTATATGGAAATTTGGAATAACGTATTTACACAGTTTGACAATGACGGAAAAGGTCATTATGAAGAACTGGAACAAAAGAATATTGATACCGGTATGGGACTCGAGAGGCTGGCATCTGTCGTTCAGGATGTTGACTCCATTTTTGATGTGGATACGATTAAGGCACTCAGAGACCATGTCTGCCGCCTTGCAGGGGCAGAATACGGCAAAGACGAGCATAGGGACGTTTCAATCCGTGTAATTACAGACCATGTCCGTTCCGTGACTTTTATGATCTCAGACGGTATTATGCCGTCCAATGAAGGCCGCGGCTATGTACTGCGCCGTCTTTTAAGAAGGGCATGCCGTCATGGAAGACTGCTGAATATAGAAGGAAATTTCCTGCCGGAACTCGTCCTGACTGTTATTGCTGAATCGAAGGATGGATATCCGGAACTGGAAGAAAAGAAAGACTTTATCCTGAATGTCATTGCAAAGGAAGAAGAGCAGTTCAATAAGACCATTGATCAGGGACTCGGAATCCTTTCCGATATGATTGCTGATATGGAAGCAAAGAAGACAAAGACTTTATCCGGTGAGGATGCTTTTAAACTTTATGATACTTACGGTTTCCCGATCGACCTGACGAAAGAGATACTGGAAGAAAAAGGAATGGATGTGGATGAAGAGGGATTCCATGCAGCAATGGAAGTGCAGCGTAAAACCGCAAGGGCGGCCCGCGGCGTGACAAACTACATGGGAGCCGATGTTACTGTTTATGAATCCATTGACCCGGGTATAACAAGTACGTTTGTCGGTTATGATACATTAAGCTGTGAGTCTGAGATTATTGTACTGACGACAGAAACAGAAATTACAGAAGCTCTTTCCGACGGCGAAAACGGGACTGTCATTGTAAAGGAGACACCGTTCTATGCAACCAGCGGCGGTCAGGAGGCTGATAAAGGGACGATCCGTACTGCAGAAGGGGAATTCAAGGTAGAAGATACCATTAAGCTCCTAGGAGGCAAAATCGGCCATGTAGGCCATGTTGTAAAGGGAATGATCAAGACCGGGGATAAGGCTGAACTTACCGTGGACGCTGAAAAGAGAGCTCTGTCTGCGCGTAACCACAGTGCGACACATCTGCTTCAAAAGGCATTGAGAACCGTACTCGGAACGCATGTTGAACAGGCAGGTTCCAGTGTGAATGAAGACCGTCTGCGCTTTGACTTTACTCATTTTTCAGCATTAACAGAAGAGGAACTAAAAAAAGTAGAAGCAATCGTGAACGAGAATATCACAAAAGCACTTCCTGTCGAGATAAAGAACATGCCGATCGAAGAAGCGAGAAAGACCGGTGCTCAGGCGCTGTTCGGTGAAAAATATGGTGATATCGTGCGTGTTGTCAACATGGGTGGTTTTTCAATTGAATTTTGCGGAGGCACCCATGTAAAGAATACAAGCGAGATCATGGCGCTTAAGATCATATCTGAGACAGGGGTAGCAGCAGGTGTGCGCCGTATTGAGGCACTCACATCGGCGGGCCTTCTGAAGTATTATGATGCGCTCGAAAAGAAGCTGAATGAGGCATCTAAGGTTCTGAAAGCGTCACCAGAGAACCTGACAGAGAAGATTACACATATGATGAATGAAAACAAGGCCCTGCATTCAGAAGTGGAGAGCTTAAAGAGTAAACTGGCCCAGGATGCGATGGGCGATGTGATGGATCAGGTACAGGACGTAAAAGGCATAAAGCTCCTTGCTACAGAGGTGGATGGTGTAGACATGAACGGACTGCGCGATCTGGGAGACCAGTTAAAAGAAAAGATTGGCGAAGGTGTCGTGGTCCTTGCTTCCGGCAATGACGGCAAAGTAAGCCTGATGGTTACGGCGACAGAAGGCGCCATGAAGCAGGGTGCACATGCGGGAAATCTTGTAAAAGCAATTGCCGGCCTGGTAGGCGGTGGCGGCGGCGGACGCCCGAACATGGCTCAGGCAGGCGGAAAGAACCCGGCTGGTATAAAAGATGCACTTGTAAAGGCAAAAGAGACGCTTGAAGGACAACTTTCTTAGTTTTTTTCCCGGAAACAGTTGACGTTTAGCGAAAATATGATATAATCTTTTGTAGTGCAATAAATATACCCGAACAGTCGTATGATGCACAATACAAGGCTGGAGGGGAGGTTAGGTGTGAGACTATGTCAAATGTAATCGTTAAAGAAAACGAGACGTTAGATAGCGCTTTACGCAGATTCAAAAGAAACTGTGCCAAAGCTGGTATTCAGCAGGAGATTCGTAAAAGAGAACATTACGAAAAACCAAGCGTAAGACGTAAAAAGAAATCTGAAGCTGCTAGAAAACGTAAGTATAATTAATATGTGCAGACAAATAGAGTGTTGAAAAACACTCTATTTTTATGTTCATACCCTATAGGGGAGAATCAGGGAACTTCCCCCAATTTTTTTAAGATTTACTTAAGACTTTCCAAAGTCCGTAGCAATGTAGAAAAAGCTGTGCTATGATAATGCGTGTAAGAGAGCTGGATGATATAGAACGATAAAATGGAGTGATGAAAATGTGGGACAAGATGATTTTGGGATATGACATGTATCATATAGTGCTTTGGTTCCTTGCATACAGTATCCTGGGATGGGTTGTAGAATCTGTCTATATGTCAATCTGTAACAGGAAGCTGACGAACCGTGGCTTTTCAAGAGGGCCGATCTGCCCGATATACGGTGTGGGTGCCCTGACTGTGTATCTGCTCCTGAGTCCATACAGCCATAACAAGTTTCTTTTGTTTTTACTGGGAGCTGTTCTGGCAACAATGATAGAATGGATTACAGCAAGGATTATGGAGAGGATATTTGGCGAGATCTGGTGGGATTATACGGACAAGCCTTTCAATTATAAAGGCATTCTTTGTCTGGAAAGTACACTCGCATGGGGATTGTATACAGTTCTGCTGTTTGGAGTCCTTCACGGTTTTGTTGTACGGATAGTAAATGCAATACCGTTCCGTATTGGCCGCATTGCAGGAACACTGCTAATTATACTTTACCTAATGGATTTTATGTGGACAGTTGTCCGCGAAAAAAGGGAAAAACAGAAAATAGACGGAGCAATGGAAAGCGAGAATAAACTGGAAAATAATTCTTGACTGCAGGAATAAACTGGTTTATACTATATAACTGTAATGGCAAAGGCGTCATGAACGAGGGTTCATGGCGCCTTTTTGTGATACGGGAGGAGCAGTGTCATAAAAACTCCGGGAAGAGACCACGCTGACCCGGATGACACAGGCCGGTCAGGAATGGAAAAGTACGGACAGATTTATTTTTTTCAATAGTTTAAAAAGTGAAAATGAATAATTGAAAGATATTTCCTGCAAAATGGATTTTTTATATCATAAAAGAAATTTCGTTTATCAGGATATTGAACTGTCTTTTTTTAAGCATATTTCAGTGAAAAAGTCCAGATAAAGCAATGTGTTGGATTTGACGGCATTCCATAATATAATTAGTGCGTTTATTGGAATAAAGTGATAAAGCTGTAAAAAATATGAAATTCCTGATTGACAAAACTGCATTGAGTATATAAAATATAACGAGTAGACAATGTAGTCAAATTACGGTAGGCATTGTCCTTCCGATTTTATTTTCCAGGAGGTAAAGAAAGATGTCATATGTTGATGAAGTAATCGAATTGGTAGTAAAGAAGAACCCGGCAGAGCCTGAATTCCATCAGGCAGTTAAGGAAGTACTGGAATCCTTAAGAGTGGTAGTTGAGGCAAATGAGGAGAAATTCCGCAGGGATGCCCTTCTTGAAAGACTTGTAGAGCCAGAGAGACAGTTAAAGTTCCGTGTGCCGTGGGTTGATGACAACGGTCAGGTACAGGTTAACACAGGATACCGTGTTCAGTTTAACAGTGCGATCGGGCCTTACAAAGGCGGACTTCGTCTTCATCCATCCGTAAACCTTGGAATTATAAAGTTTTTAGGATTTGAGCAGATTTTCAAGAATTCTCTGACAGGACTTCCGATCGGCGGAGGAAAAGGTGGTTCCGACTTCGATCCTAAGGGAAAATCAGACAGGGAGGTGATGGCATTCTGCCAGAGCTTTATGACAGAATTATGTAAATACATTGGAGCGGATACCGACGTACCGGCCGGAGATATCGGAACAGGTGCAAGAGAGATTGGCTATATGTATGGACAGTATAAGAGGATTCGCGGCCTTTCCGAAGGTGTGCTGACAGGGAAAGGATTAAGCTACGGCGGTTCCCTGGCACGTACAGAAGCGACAGGATATGGCCTTCTTTACCTGACGCAGGAAATGCTGAAACTGAATGGAATCGAGCTTGCAGGCAAGACGGTAGCTGTTTCCGGATCAGGAAATGTGGCAATCTATGCGACACAGAAAGCACAGCAGTTAGGTGCAAAGGTGGTAACAGTCAGTGATTCCAACGGCTGGGTATACGATCCGGACGGAATCGATGTAGAGACATTAAAGGAAATCAAAGAAGTAAGACGTGCAAGGCTGACAGAATACAAGATGTACCGCCCGAATTCAGAGTATCATGAGGGAAGAGGCTTATGGTCTGTAAAAGTCGATATTGCCCTCCCGTGTGCGACACAGAACGAACTGCTGCTTGATGATGCGAAAGCACTGGTAGCTAACGGATGTTTAGCAGTAGCAGAAGGCGCAAACATGCCGACGACATTAGAGGCAACTGAATATCTGCAGGCAAACGGAGTTCTATTTGCTCCAGGAAAAGCTGCAAATGCAGGCGGAGTTGCAACCTCTGCACTGGAGATGTCACAGAACAGCGAAAGACTGAGCTGGTCATTTGAAGAAGTAGACAGCAGACTCCAGAGAATCATGGTAGACATCTGTCATAACATGGCTGATGCTGCAGAGAGATATGACGTGAAAGGAAACTACGTTGTAGGGGCTAACATTGCCGGATTTGAAAAAGTAGTAGATGCGATGATGGCACAGGGGGTAGTTTAGAACGAGAATTAGTGAACGAGCTTTAGTCTCGTGAGCGGACGACGGACGCTAAAGCCAATGTGAGCCCGGGAGCCCGTGGGGCATGGTCTGTTGGTTCAAAGTCCCGAACGCTTCGCATAGAAGCTGTATAAGAAAACGGAAGGAAAATGGAGGTATATGCCGCATTCAGCTCAAAAACTGATGTTTTTGTGCCTCAGGCGGCAACAGAATTTACTTTGAAAGTAAATTCTGCCCTCCTTTTTCCTTCCGTTTTCTTTAACACCTTCTACTGCTTGCTTAACGGACTTTTCACCAACAGGCCATGTCCCACGGGCTCCCGGACTCACATTGACTTTAGCTGGTTCATCCGGTCAATAGAATAAATTCGTTATCTGGAAGTTCTCTACCAGTGAGGGATACTGACGCAACGGATGGCAGAACATAAAAAGGCAATTCCTAAGTATTGAGTGGAATTGCCTTTTCATTCATATATTGTACATTACAATTTTTATGGAAAATACTTCATTATCACGTTTGATATTCATAGTGCCATTATGGTTTCGAACAACAGTATGGACATTTTTTAGTCCAAAACCATGTTCGGATTCATCCACGGGAATCTTTTGATTCCATGTTGGAAGTGGGTTAGATATACGAATGAAAAGAGCCTGTTGTACATAATTAATTTCTAGACGAATCCATCTGTTTTCGGGTGGTAGTTTTTCACAGGCTTCTAATGCATTATCTAAAATATTACCTAACACTATAATGCTTTCATCAAAAGACATATGAATCCCTTTAGGCATTATGATTTTGCTGCTTATTGGGATTTGCTTTTCCTTTATTTGTGTAATTTTTAATGATAGAATTGAATCTACTCCAAGATTTCCGGTTGAAATGATTTGTGAGGTATCGTTAACATTTGACAGGAGCTTTTTAATATACACCTGCATGTCGCTTGTCTGCAAAGGGGTTTGTTTTGACATCAGTAATAATGCCTGTAGGTGGTTCTTCATATCATGCCGGACCCCTTTCAGCTTTTCTTGAGAATCGGTTAAATTCTGAAAATGCTGTGCAGATAGATTTAATTGCTGTTTCAATAAAAGGATTTCATTATTTTGGCTTAATAAATTACAAAATTTAGAGTAAATAAATGCAGTCATAATGTTTATAAAGATAAAAACACAAAGAAGCGGAACTTCAAGGGAAAACAAGATATCAGCATTATTGTTTATCCGAATTAAGAAAAAGAAAAGTACAAGCAGACTGGAAACAGGTATTGCCAATACAACACTTAAAAATCTGTTTGGCAGTATGGTGGGATTTCGGGGGCTTAATTTCCATAGCAGCAAAATGAGCAGCCAGAAAATAAAATGCATACTGCCCAGAGAAATATAATAATTAATATTTATATATTTGAGATTTACATCAAAACTTCTCAATAAGGCAATGGTAAGCATAACCAAATAACCGGATATTACAAGTTGGATTGCTGAAAATAATAGTTTCTTTTGTTGGTTTCCTTCGTAAAAAATTAAAAACGCAAAACTAAAAATAACACTGAAAAATGGATAAGTTCCGCCAAACGGGCTGTTCCATAATAATGCAGCAGATACCCCGGCAATTAAGATCAGCAAGATATTTCTCCGTGTATGTGTACATCGTGGCTCTCCGTACTGAGCATCCATAAATTTTGTCAGGATAAGAAAATCGATGCAGTATAATAAGAGGTCATAACAAAACAGCAAAAATACTACCATTCCCCGCATCTCCTTTCTATGAACTTAAGATGCCCTAAATGAGCATTTTCTTTATACTTCAGGCTGACAGGAAGCAAAATATGATTTGTTAAAATTACAGCTTTGTCACTAAAAGATGATATATACTCCATATTAACTATATAAGAAGTATGGATTTGCAAAAAATAATTTGGGTTTAACTGCCCTATTACATTTTTGAACCTGCCATAATAGACTTCTTCGCTGTTTGCTGTATATATTTTAACTTTTCTGTTTGCGGCTTCAAAATATAAAATCTCTTTTGTAGATAATTGATGAACAGTGGCACCTTTTTTAAAAAAGAAATAGCTTTTCGTGTCCTCTATATAATAAAGGGCATCTTTGATTACAGCAAATAATTTTTCATAAGATAATGGCTTCTCTAAGAATCGAAAAGGAAGAGACTCAAAGACCTGATATACGTATTCCCTGTACGCGGTAACAAAAACTAATATAAAATTGGAATCTAGTTTTCTTATTCTCATAGCTGTTTCAATTCCATTGGCAGAGGGCATTTCAATATCTAACAGGACAATATGGAATCTGTCAGCGGATGTGTAATGTTCAATTAATTCACTGCCGGACAAAAAGACTTCTGTTTCAATATTATTGAATGGCATCTGTCGAATGGCAGATTCTATTTCATGTGCTATTTTTATTTCATCATCACATATTGCAATTTTGACCATGCTGTCACCTCTTCCGTTTTCTATTATACATCATAAAAATTATGAAATCCAATTTAAACACTTCAAAAATCGTATTGATTACTACAAAGAGGAAGTTCTTAACTGGTTGATTCTGTATAATGTAAGCAGTCAAAAGGAGTGGATTGATAATAAACGGAGGCATAAGAGTGAAAAGAAAAAGGATTTTACTATTGGGGTCGGGTCTCGCTGTTCTGTTGAGCGGCTGCGGAGGTTTTCATTTAAGAGGTACAATTCCGGATTATAAAGAAGAAACATATATTACCTCTTCAAAAGTTAAGGATATTGTTTTACAGGATGAGGATGTTCCCGTTGAAATCTGTGATTCTGACAATGGGCAGTTATATCTTTCTTATTATTCCGCAGATGATGGGAGTGAGAAATATAAGATTAAAGAAAGCAAAGGAGTACTGGCAGTCGAAAAAGAGTCAAAAAGGAATCAGGGGATTTTTATTTTTGGTGACCAATATTCTTCTGATTCGTATAAGAAGGTAAAGCTGACATTGTTTCTGCCTAATGATTATAATGGTAATTTGTCCATTCAGACAATGGATGGAAATATAGTAATTGAAGATATAACTTTAAAAAACCTGATTATAAATACAAATGATGGGGACGTGTTTTTTTACGATACGACTGTCACACAAAGTTTATCGTGTAAAACAAAGGATGGACAAGTAAAAGGAACATTATGTGGAACAGAATCAGAATATACCGTTAAAACGAAATCTAAGAATATAGACAATCGTACAAACATAAAAACTGGCAGCAATAAAAGCATAGACATTATTACGAAGGATGGGCTTATTGATATTTTATTCAATAGTAAAAATGAATAATGTACTGTCCTTCAAAGCCTTTCGATTTCAGCTTTAAGTTTCGTTTTGAGTCTGGATGGAATTTCACAGTGGTTAATTTTCGGGAAGTCTGGTATACTGAATCGTGAGAGAGAATACAGGTATTTTTGGAGGTTTTTGTATGAATATTTTTGATATTTTAGGGCCGGTCATGGTTGGGCCGTCGAGTTCGCATACCGCTGGTGCTGTGCGGATCGGGTATATTACCAGGACTCTGCTGGGGAGCAGGCCTGTAAAGGCTTCTATCGGGCTGCACGGGTCTTTTGCGGCCACGGGAAAAGGACATGGGACGGACAGGGCGATTGTCGCAGGGCTTCTGGGGATGAAGCCGGATGATATGCGGATACCGGACAGTTTTTCGGCTGCCCGGGAAGAAGGACTGGAATTTACCATTCAGAATACACAGATTGTCGGGGCTCATCCGAATACGGCGCTTCTGAACGTGACGGGAGAAGATGGGAAGACTTTGGAAGTACAGGCATCGTCTCTGGGCGGCGGACGAATTATGGTGAATAAACTGGACGGTATCATGGTAAACTGTACAGGAGAGAGCCCGACATTGATTATTTATAATCAGGACCAGCCCGGGTATGTGGCTGCCGTGACATCTATGCTGGCGGAGGCGTCAATCAATATTGCGACACTTCAGTTGTACAGGGGGAAGAAGGGCGGACATGCCGTTATGGTGATTGAGATCGACCAGAGGGTGCCAGAGGACGCAGTCAGATGGCTGGAGACGCAGGAGGGCATTCAGAGGGTGACGTATATAGATGGGGAGGGCGCTTAAGATGGCTTATCAGTCTTTGGAGGAAATCAATGAGTTTTGCAGGGAACAGAAGCTTCCGTTCTGGCGTGCCGTGCTGTTGGATGATATGAATGAGAGGACGGTTACTGAGGAAGAATCCCTTTCGGCTATGCGTGGTATGTGGGACGCTATGCTGCGGGCCAGTGATAACTATGACGAAAAGTTATCTTCCGGCAGTGGCCTGGTAGGCGGCATGGGCGGGGAAATGGAAGATTACAGGAAGAAGGGGGACACCCTCTGCGGGGATTTTGTCTCAAGGGTAATTGTACAGGCACTCCAGATGGGTGAGTCTAATGCATGCATGAAACGTATTGTTGCGGCACCGACGGCCGGGGCATGCGGTGTGATTCCGGCAGTGCTGGTGCCGTTATACAGGGAGGGACACATAAATGCAGATAAGATTATCAAAGCACTTTATGTGACAGCCGGTATTGGACAGGTGATTGCTTCTCGTGCGTTTATTGCAGGGGCGGCAGGAGGCTGTCAGGCAGAGATCGGTACGGCGTCTTCAATGGCTGCCGGTGCGCTCGTATATTTAAAAGGCGGGGACAATGAGGCGATTGTACATGCAGCAGCGATGGCACTGAAGAACCTGCTCGGCCTTGTATGTGATCCAGTGGCCGGACTGGTTGAGGTTCCCTGCGTGAAGAGAAACGTGATCGGGGCCGTGAATGCGTTGTCTTCTGCGGATATGGCGCTGGCCGGAATTACAAGCAGGATCCCGCCGGACCAGGTGATTGACGCCATGAGAGAAGTCGGTGAATCCATGCATGTTTCTCTGCGCGAGACAGGTGAGGGCGGTGTTGCAAATACGCCAAAAGCAAAAGAAATCTCGGAACGCCTTGGTAAATAAAGGATTTTCCCTTGACATAATTTTCCCCGTGTATTATAGTTAAGTTTAATAAAAGGGAGTAACTAGCGCTTTTATACAGCGTTCGCGATGTCGTCAGTACGATGGTTGTCCATCCGTATCGTGATTAAATTGGTGAGACTTTTATTGCATTACATAAAGTGCAATAAGAGTCTCTTTTTTTATGCAGATAATGTTTCTGCCGGGAGAATCAGGATTGCGCAAAAGAAATGGAGGATTATACATGAAGGAATTTTATCAGATTTCCGGTGAAGAGAGCAAGCAGAGGGTGAATGGGACTCTCGAGCCGCTGACAATGGAGGAAGTGAAAGAACATCAGGAAAAGTACGGACCGAATGAACTGGTCGAAGGTAAAAAGAAGACGACCATACAGATTTTCCTAGAGCAGTTCAAGGATTTTCTCGTGATTATCCTGATTGTGGCCGCTGTCGTTTCAGGTTTCCTTGGTGATGCAGAGAGTGCAGCGGTTATTCTGATTGTGATCACTATCAATGCGATTCTGGGAACTGTACAGACAGTAAAGGCTGAGCAGTCTCTTTCCAGCCTGAAAAAACTGTCCGGCCCGGAGGCAAAAGTACTGCGTGGCGGAAATATTATACCGATTCCATCGGCGGAAGTGACAGTGGGGGACATCGTCATGCTCGATGCCGGAGACTATATCCCTGCCGACGGACGCCTGCTGGAGAGCGCGAGCCTGAAGGTAGATGAGAGTGCACTGACCGGAGAGAGCCTGGGTGTTGAAAAAAATACAGAGACGATCTGTGGCGAGGTACCACTTGGGGACCGGATTAACATGGTGTATTCAGGCAGCTTTGTTACCTACGGCAGAGGCTCTTTCCTTGTAACAGGGATTGGGATGGAGACAGAGGTAGGAAAGATTGCAAGCCTTCTGAAGAGTACCTCGGAAAAGCGTACACCGCTCCAGATTAACCTTGACCAGTTTGGACAGAAATTATCTATTATTATCCTTGTGTTCTGTGCTATTTTGTTTGGCGTCAATGTACTGCGCGGCGGTAATATCGGCGATGCCTTCCTTTTTGCAGTTGCACTGGCTGTAGCGGCGATACCGGAGGCACTGAGCTCCATCGTGACGATCGTCTTATCATTTGGTACACAGAAGATGGCGAAGGAACATGCAATTATCAGGAAGCTTCAGGCAGTGGAAGGTTTAGGAAGTGTGTCCATTATCTGTTCAGATAAGACAGGGACTCTGACACAGAACAAGATGACTGTAGAAGATTACTATGTGAATGAGACAAGAGTACCGGTTGATCAGATCGACATCAAGCGTCCGGCACAGAGTATGCTGCTTTTATGCAGTGTGCTGTGTAATGATTCTACAAATGTGGATGGGGTTGAAATTGGTGACCCTACAGAAACTGCATTGATTAATCTGGGAAGCAGACTTGGCGTATTTGCACAGGATGCCAGAGAAAAATACCCGAGGGAGAGCGAGAATCCCTTCGACAGTGACAGGAAATTAATGTCCACCCTGCACACGATCGACGGAAACCATGTTATGATCGTAAAAGGGGCGGTAGATGTACTTCTCAACAGAATGAAGTCTATTCAGATTCACGATCAGGTGCGTGACTTTACAGAGGAAGACCGCCGGATTATAGAAGCACAGAATCAGGAGTTTTCGAAGGGCGGCCTGCGCGTGCTTGGATTTGCATATAAGGAGACGGGTGACAGGTGTGACCTGACCCTTGAGGATGAAACAGATTTGGTATTCGTAGGATTAATTTCCATGATGGACCCGCCGCGTGAGGAGTCAAAAGCAGCAGTTGCCGAATGTAAGAAGGCAGGAATCCGGCCGATTATGATTACCGGCGACCACAAGGTCACTGCTGCGGCAATAGCGAAGAGAATCGGCATACTGGAACAGGACTCCGAGGCATGTGAAGGTGCCGAGATTGACCATATGTCAGATGAAGAACTGAAAGATTTCGTGGAAGGAATCTCAGTCTATGCCCGTGTATCGCCGGAACATAAGATCAGAATTGTACGTGCATGGCAGGAAAAAGGGAATATCGTATCCATGACCGGTGACGGCGTAAATGATGCTCCGGCCCTGAAGCAGGCCGATATCGGTGTTGCTATGGGAATTACCGGAAGCGAAGTGTCAAAGGATGCCGCATCTATGGTTCTGACAGACGATAATTTTGCAACGATTGTAAAGGCTGTTGAAAACGGAAGGAATGTATACCGTAATATTAAAAATTCGATTCAGTTTCTTCTATCTGGTAACTTTGGTGCGATTCTGGCAGTACTGTATGCATCAATCGCAGGACTCCCGGTTCCGTTTGCACCAGTACACCTGCTGTTTATCAATCTTTTGACTGACAGCCTGCCAGCGATTGCACTGGGACTGGAACCTCATTCGGAGGATGTGATGGAAGAGAAGCCGCGTCCGATGAATGAATCCATCCTGACGAAAGATTTTCTGTTGAAGATCGGTACAGAGGGGCTTTCGATCGGTATTACAACAATGATTGCTTTTATGATCGGATACCGGCAGAACGCCCTGCTGGCCAGCACGATGGCTTTCGGAACGCTGTGTACGGCAAGGCTTGTGCATGGGTTTAACTGTAAATCGGATCATCCGGTCCTGTTCCAGAAGAGGTTTTTCAACAATATTTACCTCATCGGGGCATTTGTCCTCGGGCTGGTGCTTATTACCGGTGTGATGATGGTTCCGGGGCTTCACAGTATCTTTAAAGTACAGTCCCTTTCGATCGGACAGTTATTTACTGTGTATGGTCTGGCAGC
This sequence comes from Clostridium sp. AF19-22AC, assembly GCF_003479085.1. Classification (NCBI taxonomy): domain Bacteria; kingdom Bacillati; phylum Bacillota; class Clostridia; order Eubacteriales; family Clostridiaceae; genus Clostridium; species Clostridium sp. AF19-22AC. Next base: position 164,775 of record NZ_QUGN01000002.1, read on the forward strand.
AGTAAACCTGCCGGTTATACAGCTCATAAAGGCTGTAAAACAGGCATATAGAAAAAGAAAATAAGATCGGACCTATATCGAAATAAAAAAGACGTATGGACTGCCTGCCGGGCAGGAATCCATACGTCTTATTTTATGCGGCTGTATGATAGCTGATAAATGAATTTATGCCCTCAGACGCCGTGTGCTTAATCATCGCCGGTTTGTACTTCTTTCAGGTCTATGTTCAGTACACGGCCGAATTCCGGGAATTTACGTTTGGCGTAAGCATAGAATACAATACCAAGCAGGGCCCATATCCCGATGATAATCCATTCAGGGACGTTGAGTCCTGACGGCATTCCCGGCATATAGAGGACCAGCATCAGTCCGCTTAATGCAATTGCCATGAATCCTACAAAACGGGGTGTCCTGACCTCATAAGGACGGCTCAGGTGGGGTTCCTTTCTCCTGAGTACAAGGAAAGAAACAGATACCATCAGATAAGCGGTTACGGCACCTACCCCTCCGGCGTTGGTCAGCCATTCCATCATGGCACGTCCAAAGAATGGGGCGATACAGGAGATTGTTCCGATTAGAAGGACTGCATTGGAAGGCGTTTTGTATTTTGGATGGATCTTAGTCAGAAAGTCCGGCAGGCATTTTGCTTCGGCCAGGGCATATATGGCGCGGCTGCCACCCATAAAGAATGAATTCCAGCTGGAAAGGATTCCGGCCATTCCCCCGATAATCAGAATATTTGCCATGATATTGTAACCGCCGTAGGCTTTTTTCATGGCATCTGCAGTTACAAGTACGCTGTTCTGCATTTCACCTTTTGACATCATCAAAGATACTGCAAGAATGATTAATGCATACCATGCGACTGCAGAAGCGATGGAAATCAGGATTACCTTGCCGATCTGTCTGAACGGGATGGCGATTTCTTCCGCTGCCTGCGGGATTACATCAAAACCCACAAACATGAACGGCGTCATGACTGCTACGGAGAGCAGGCCGCCAAATCCGTTGTCAAACAAAGGCTTCGTGTGTGTGATGTCTCCTTTAAGGGCAGAGCCGAACATCAGGACAATACCGATTCCTACGATAACAAATGTAAATACACCCTGCATGAAAGCCGCCGGTTTTACCCCGATATAGTTCACAATCGTAATGATGATGGAACTTACGACACCTATGGCTACCCAGGTGCCATAGATCTCGAAACCTTCGACTGAATACATGTAGCCTTTCATGATTCCCGGGGCTATATATTCCAGCACGGTAGGAAGTGCACACGCTTCAAATGCAACGACGCCTACATAACCAAGGATAATTGCCCAGGTACAGAGAAAGGACCAGTTGGGGCCAAGTGCGCGGAGACTGAAGATCTGTTCACCGCCGCACTGGGGCATTGCTGAAGTCAGCTCCGCGTAGGTCAGGCCTACGAACATGATCATAATACCACCCATTACGAAAGCGAGCATGGCGCCTGCCGTACCGGCTTTCATGATCCACTGTCCTGCCATGACCACCCAGCTCCAGCCAATCATTGCGCCGAAAGCTATGGAAAATACATCTTTTTTGCCAAGGACCCGGTCAAACTTACTCTTTTGAGTTTTGGGACTACTCATTTAATCACTCCAATCAATATTTTTTATCCCCCAGATATATTGCTGTATAAGTGGGACTGATCGGGGTATAAATCCAACTTATACAACAATATTGTTCTATTATACACAAAATCACTCTTAGACTCTAGTATTAATTTCAGTCCAAATGTTAAAATCGCTCAATTGTGCAGCCAGAATCAGGCTAAAATGGATAAAATGAGGCGGAAGACAGACAAGGACACACAGAAACATATTCTTCCTATGCTCCTGTGTGCCCTCTTTAGGTGTGTCTCTTGATTGTTTCTTTGAGGATGTATTTTTTATCACTGTATCTGTCCACGATGTAGCTGTTTGCCTGATGTTCCAGTTCATCAGGCAGGGGGGCAAGTGCTATATCATCCCCGTATTTCTTTTTCAGTGCCCGCTCAAGCAGGTAATCACATACGTGTGGGTTCTTTGGGAGGAGTGGGCCGTGCAGGTATGTGCCGATCACATTCTTATATACAACTCCTTCGTAACCGGACTTTCCGGTATTGCCCAGACCATAAAATACCTTTCCAAATGGCGTATGGTCCCCAATCATGGTACGTCCGCCGTGATTCTCAAATCCAACGACCGGTGTATCAAAAAGCGGGCTGTTCAATACGATGTTACGAATCAGCCGTTCCGGTTCCCATTCCGTAGTGATATTCAGGATGGAAAGCCCTTCGATCAGCTTTTTGTCAGTTTTATAATACTTTCCGAGAAGCTGGTAACCTCCGCAGACGGCAAGTACAACACCGTCATTTTCTACATATTCCTTGAAATCCTGCTGTATGTTCTTTAAATGTCCACAGACAAGTTCCTGCTCACGGTCAGAACCACCTCCAAGCAGAACGATATCCAGCTTTGAAAAGTCAATGGAATCCCCGGAAAGAAACGGAATGACTTCCGCTTCCATGCCGCGCCACTCGAGACGCTTGCGGAAACACTGGATATTCCCACGGTCACCATATAAGTTGAGAAGGTCGGGATATAAATGTCCAATTGTTAATTTCATGCCTGTGTCCCTCCTTGTGTTTCTTTTTCCAGACCCGCCAAAAGGTGATTGGTTCTGTACAGACCGGAATAATTTACGATCACGTACAGGTTTTTTGTGCCATTTTTGGTAAGGCCGATGATTGTGGAACGCATATCCGTCGTGGATTCACAGGGGATATCTTCGTATTTCAGACGCAGCCCCATGTCGTGCCGGCGTGTGCCGTTGGTTGTAATTGATTCAGCCTGTGCATCGGCCAGATACTGGAAATCTACATCCCAGAGCCAGGAAATGTCCTCGCCGTCCTGGTAGGTGTCATTGATCTGGATGATGATATCCTTCGGCTTCTTATCCTTTAGCACCAGCGAAATCTTCTGCTGGAACCCGATCGGGTTCTTGGCGAGGTGGAGCTGTACCCGGGCTCCGTTGATTGTGAAAATGCTTTCCCTGTTATTGCCATAATCGAAGGACTCGATCATTTCCTGAAAATGAGTCCGCTGAGCCTGCAGGGCGTTCAGGGCTGCGTAAGCGGATAATGTATTGTAAATATTATATGGCGTGCGGGCCGTTGAATGGATCAGCATCCCATCCATCATAAAGGTATACAATTCGTCGTGAAGCTCAATCCCGGTGGCTGTAAAATCCGGCTCAGGGCGCTTCAGTCCGCAGTTCGGACAGTGGTAAATCCCGAGCTGCCCGTAGTGGAAAAACTCATATTCCAGTTTTTGGCCACATGACCGGCAAAAGATGCTTTCCCGGATCTCGGAACGGGAAATATCGTCAAAAATTTCCTCGCTGATACCGTAAGTTACAAAACGATTCTTGCTTTCAGCCGCCAGCGTATAGGAAAGGACGTCATCACAATTGATGACAAGGGTAGTCTCAGGGACACTTGTGACCGCTGTCTTTAATTTATTGAATGTGATGTCGACTTCCCCGAAACGGTCAAGCTGGTCTCTGGAAATGTTGGTGAGCAGGGCGCAGTCCGGCTTCAACTGGGGCAGTACGCCTACGGACGCGATCTCGTCCACCTCAATACATGCATAATCTGCATCCAGACGGCAGTGCTTGTCTGTCGACAGAACAAATGCAGAAATGATGCCGTTGAGCATGTTGGCGCCGGTCCGGTTAATGATAACCTTTTTGCCTTCTGCCTTCAGTGCGTGGTACAGGATTGCATTAGTCGTAGTCTTGCCGTTTGTCCCCATTGTAACAATTGTCTTTTCCCGGACCATCTCCGACATGGCAGAGAGGATCTTCGGGTCAATGATGCGGGCAACATATCCCGGCAGAGTCACACCGCTTCCCCTATTCAGTTTTTTAATCAGATAGCTTGTGCATTTGGCACATTTAATTGCAAGTACAGTTCTTAATCTCATAATTTTAATTCTACACTTATCCTTTTCTAAAATACTCGTATCATTATAATGGAAAAAGCGTAAGAAAACAAGGATACCGGGCATAAAAATATCGAATTATAAAAGAATTTATAAAGATTTGATGAAGCCTCTGGAAATTAAACAGCAGTGTGTTAAAATAAAGAAACCGGAAGAAGATTCTGGTAAGATATAACAACTGCATAAGACAAGCAGCTGAAAATGAGGTGGATGAAATTATATGCAGAGAAAAAGAAGACAACAGGTGGTCGAGGAGAAGAAAGATAAGAGGCTTCCGACCACGAGGTACCAGCCGGATTATAAGGCAGGGCTTACGAGCCAGCAGGTGCAGGAACACAGGCTGCACGGGTGGACCAATAAGGCGGTGGATCCGCCGGCTAAGTCCACGAAGGAGATCATTCACGATAATGTATTCACATACTTTAACTTAATATTTTCGATTCTGGCGCTGCTTTTATGCATTGCGGGGTCTTTTAGGAACCTGACATTTTTGCCTGTTATTATTCTGAATACATTGATTGGTATCATACAGGAGGTACGTGCCAAGAAGGTTCTGGATAATCTGACGATGCTGAATGCCCCGCATGCGGCGGTTATCAGAGACGGGAAAAAATCAGTAATTGATGCGGAAGAACTGGTTTTGGATGATATTGTTATCTTTAAGGCCGGTAATCAGGTCTGTGCCGATGCAGAAGTATGCGCAGGGGAAGTGCAGGTGAATGAGTCACTCCTGACAGGAGAGGCCGATGAGATTACCAAACGTAAAGGCGATTCACTGATGTCCGGCAGCTTTATTGTTTCCGGAAAATGCCATGCAAGGCTGGAAAAAGTAGGGATGGATTCTTATATTTCCAAGCTTACCATAGAAGCGAAGGAGATGCAGGAGGGAGAACAGTCAGAGATGATCCGTTCTCTGGACAAGCTTGTCAAATGTGTGGGTATCGCGATTATCCCGATCGGGATCGTGCTTTTTGTTCAGGCATTTTTCTTCCAGCAGGAAGGTTTTCAGTCCAGCATTACTTCTATGGTCGCAGCGGTAATAGGCATGATCCCGGAAGGCCTGTATCTGCTGGCGAGTGTGGCGCTTGCGGTGAGTTCCGTGCGTCTTGCCCAGAAGAAGGTACTGCTGCATGATATGAAGTGTATTGAGACACTGGCCCGTGTGGATGTGCTCTGTGTAGATAAGACGGGGACGATCACGGAAAATACAATGAAGGTGCAGGAAGTGGTCAGGGCAGACGGCTATGACAGTGAGAAGATGGAACCACTGAGCATGCTGATCGGTGATTTCGCCGCGGCAATGGACCAGGATAACATTACAATGGCGGCGGTGAAGGAATATTTCCAGACCACGACGGGGAAGAAGTACGTGAGTAAGACCGGCTTCTCATCTGCGACAAAATACAGCAGCGTTACCTTTGAGGATGTAGTCTACGTGATGGGGGCACCGGAGTTTGTACTCCGTGACCAGTATGAAGAATATGAGGAAGAAATTACGGAATATGCTTCGAAAGGTGCCCGTGTACTTGTATTCGGAACATATGATGGCGAGATCGATGGTAAAGCGCTGGAAAATGCCGTGACACCGCTCGGATATATTCTTCTTGCGAATCCGGTCAGAAAGGAAGCGAAGGAAACCTTTACTTATTTCAAAGAACAGGGCGTGGAAGTGAAAGTCATATCAGGAGATAACCCTGTTACAGTTTCAGAAGTTGCGAAAAAGGCCGGGATAGCGAATGCAGAGAATTATATAGATGCATCCACACTTAAATCCGAAGAGGAACTGCGCAGTGCGGTACTTGAACATACTGTATTTGGCCGGGTGACCCCGAACCAGAAGCGTCAGTTTGTCCAGGTTCTGAAGGAGGAAGGCAGAACGGTTGCCATGACAGGGGATGGTGTCAATGATGTACTGGCACTGAAAGACGCGGACTGCAGTATTGCAATGGCATCAGGAAGTGAGGCGGCTGCACAGGCATCGCAGCTTGTACTGCTTGAATCAGATTTTTCATGCATGCCTCAGGTTGTGCTCGAAGGCAGGAGAGTTGTTAATAATATCCAGCGTTCTGCAAGCCTGTTCCTCGTGAAGAATATTTTTTCCTTCCTGCTTTCACTGTTCTCAGTCTTCTTTGTGACAACCTATCCTCTGGAGCCGTCACAGGTTTCACTGATTAGTATGTTTACTATCGGTATTCCGGCGTTCTTCCTGGCACTGGAGCCGAACAAGAATATCATCAAGGGGCACTTCCTGACGAATGTATTCCTTAAGGCACTCCCTGCGGCACTGACAGATGTTCTGGCGGTAGGCGCACTGGTTGTATTTGGTCAGACATTTGGCGTTCAGGCGGCAGATATATCAACGGCTGCAACCATGCTGCTGGCGATTGTAGGATTTATGATCCTGTATAAGATCAGCGCCCCGATGAATGTGCTCCGCACAGCAGTGGTTGGCGGAAGTATCATAGGGCTTCTTTTCTGCAGTATCTTCCTGCACCAGCTCTTTGCCATTACAGGAATGTCAACGAAATGTATTATGCTGTTTGTCGTATTCTCAATCGCGACTGAACCTGTGCTTCGTTATCTGACGGCGCTGGTCGGAAAACTCAGGATATATTATATCCGTCTGAGAAACCACGAGGTGGAAGAATAACAGGTCAAAAAAGGATGAAATCTTTTCATACAAGATTTCATCCTTTTTTCATCAGATTTATCTACTGAATGGCATAATTCAGCAGTTTTTTTAAGCTGTTGTGAAACTGCCTGCTCTGGGAGCGGAGCTTCATCTTTTCCGCACTGCTCATCGTATGCTCGATGTGCGCGTCATACTTTGCAAAAAGTGTTCGGTAGTCCATATTCTGTTTCTGCCCCCAGCGTACCAGAATCCAGTTCATCGCATCCGGATGCCAGTATGCCATAGGGATATCAGCCATTTTTAGTGTTGTTATGTACTGGATCGCTTTAAGCGAGAGGGCGTTCAACTGCCCGGTTACATCTTCATCCATCTTGTCCGGCCTCCCCAGCCTCTTAAAGATCTTAAGGGGAAGTCCTTCCCGTTTAGAATTCTGTTCCATCAGACTGCTGCTTTTTGATACGATCTCATTCAGTCTACAGGCTGCATTCCAATAGGTGACAAATGAAGTGGATTTCTCCTCCCCGGGCTCGGGCCCCACTGTATAAGTCCTAAAAACACGTTCTCTGCCGCCTGAAAGCTTTAGATTATACTTTTTACGCTTGTCCGGGTTTGAAAGAATCCGGTAAGCCTCAAGAATTTCCTGCATATAAGCAGTGGTATCTATATTAGAATGTATATTAGCATCCGGATGATATACCTTAGCCAGAGCATTCTTAGCGCTCGTAATCTCGTCAAGAGTTGCTTCTCTGGATACACCGAGAATGTCATAATATGTACGGGTTCCCATAGCGTCCTCCTTATAAATTTCCATTATTTATACTTCCCACGTATTATATTACGATATGAATCAGGAAAAATCAAGAAAAAAACTCCCGCACTGCCTGCACAGGCGGAAGTCCTTTGTTCCTATCCTTGGAACATGTTTTCCACGTAGTCACGCATTGCTTCCCTGCTGTGTTTTTCTTTTGCGCCGTCAATGACTTTTTCCTGTTCTGATTTGGAAAGATGGGAAAAATGATTCAGTGCATCTGAATGTTGTGCAAGGGCCATCGTGAAACCAATCGGAAGTTCTTCATTATTTATCATTTTGAAATCTCCTTTCATTTTTATATTAGTATGTGTTGGATTTTTAACATCATACTGTTTTTCCGGAAGATAAAATGATATAATGTCACTATATATTTTTTGAATTTATTATAGAAGGGAATGGAAGTATGCAGTATACAGCACCGCATTATTACAGCAGATTTAAATGCATTGCGGGAGAATGTCCGGACACCTGCTGTGCGGGATGGCAGATTGTGATTGATGACCGGTCACTGAAAAAATATAAGAGGCAGAAAGGTATCTTAAGAAACAGGCTTCACAACGAGATTGACTGGAAAGAAGGAACATTCCGGCAGTATGAGGGACGTTGTGCGTTTTTAAACGGGGATAACCTGTGCGACCTGTATCTGGAGGGCGGCAGCAAGATGTTCTGCCGGACATGCAGAATGTATCCCCGGCATATCGAAGAGTTTGAAGGGCTGAAGGAAGTCTCTCTGTCGCTGTCCTGTCCGGCAGCGGCTGAACTGATTCTGGGAAGTGATGAACCGGTACGTTTTATTACAAAAGATGTGGAGAAAATGGCGGATGAGGAATATGAAGAATTCGATTATCTCCTTTTCACAAAGCTTGAGGACGCAAGGGATCTGATCCTTAGGATCCTTCAGGACCGGAATATCAGAATTAATGTACGGTTTGCATTTGTACTTGCGTTAGCCCATGACCTGCAGCAGAGAATCGATAAAAATGCGTTATATGAGGCCGACAGTCTAATCGAAAGATACCAGAACGAAAATGCTGTACGGTGGTTTGAGGACAGGGTGGCCTTATACGAGCGTGACGGGAAAAGAGAAGAGAAGCGGATGAAAGCGTTTAAGGCGGCATTCTCTGTTTTAGACGGACTGGAAGTATTGAAGGGTGACTGGTCTTCATATCTTGAGAATGCCAAGGATACAATTTTTACGGCAGGTCCTGCTGTTCAGCCGGAAATACCGGATGGATTTGATGTACAGTGGGAGCAGCTGATGGTGTACTTTGTGTATACATATTTCTGCGGTGCAGTCTATGACCGGCAGGCATACAGCAAGATGAAATTTGCATTGATGGGGACACTTTTAATCAGGGAAATCAGCAGGGCCGTATGGATTCAAAACAAAAGAAGCAAGGCCGACCGGGATGCAGCAATGTGCGATCTCATGGAGGCCGCCAGACGTTATGCAAGGGAAATTGAACATTCTGATTCCAATAAAAACATGGTGGAAGAACGGCTGAAAAATGAATCCAATTTTGGAATAGAATCGTTTTTGCAGATGTTTTAAAGATAGGAGGAGAAGTGTATGAAGAATATGAAGGCGGTTGTTTATAAAGGCGATGGCATCATCCGTCTTGAAGACCGTCCGATCCCGGATATCCAGAAAGATACAGATGCACTTGTCAAAGTCACCCTGACGACGATTTGTTCCAGCGATATACATATTAAGCATGGTGCCGTGCCCCGTGCAAGGAAAAATATCATTCTGGGGCATGAGTTTGTAGGTGAGGTTGTACGGGTCGGACATGATGTCAAAAAAATCCGCCCGGCTGACAGGGTGGCTGTAAACGTTGAGACTTTCTGCGGCAAATGCTATTTCTGTAAAAGAGGATATGTCAATAACTGTACTGACAAATACGGGGGCTGGGCGCTGGGGTGCAGGATTGACGGCGGACAGGCCGAATATGTCAGGATTCCTTTTGCTGATAACTGCCTGACCAAAATACCGGATTCCGTGAGTGACGAGGCGGCGTTGTTTACAGGCGATCTGCTGTCTACCGGATATTGGGCGGCTAAGATGGCGGATATCAGGCTTTCAGATACGGTTGCCGTCATTGGTGCAGGTCCGGCCGGGATTGCTGTCATGAAATGTGTCGGCCTGTATAATCCTTCCCGAATCATAGGAATTGATATTGATGACTCCAGGCTGGGACTTCTCCGAAAGAACAGGATTGCTGATGTTGTTCTGAATCCCCTGAGGGATGATGTGGAAAAAGTGGTTCGGGATATGACGGAGGGGCGCGGTGCAGATTCTGTGCTGGAGGTTGCCGGAAGTAAGGAAAGTTTTGAGACGGCCTGGAGGATTGCAAGGCCAAATGCAGTAGTCGGTGTTGTTGCGATGTATGAAGAAGATCAGGTTCTGCCTCTTCCGTCGATGTACGGGAAGAACCTTACATTCAAGACCGGAGGTGTAGATGCTTCTAATTGTGAGGAGATTCTGCGGCTGATTGAAAACGGCAAACTTGATACGGAATGTATGATTACGCACCGGACGTCGCTGGACCATATCATGGAAGCCTACCAGATATTTGAAAATAAAGAGGACGGCATGATAAAATGTGCAGTCAGGGTATAACTGCTTTGGAACGGACGTCATAGAAAAGAGATGACTCACAAAAGATGACATTATATAAAAGAGTGATAAGCTTCTTTTTAGCGGTGTTGCTTACCATTTCCATGATTTTCTGGAGTTCGGGGTTCATTCTGAGTGATGAAAAAAGCATGGAAGTATACCAGGACATAAGAGAGTCACTGCCTGTAAAGGAAGACATAGATGTGCCGGAGCCCCCCCTTGAACGGAATTTGGCTGAATCCATGATGATCATCGAAACGGGTGAGCTTCCGGATTCATGGCAGCTGGAGGTGCCGATTGTATATCAGGAACCGGAGCTTCCGACAGGCTGCGAGTCCGTCGCTCTGACCATGCTCCTTATGTATGAGGGGTTTGAGCTGGGGAAGACGGATATTGCAGACGAATATCTCATTTACAGTGAAACCGGGGATTTCGCAGATGGATATGTGGGAAACCCCTATTCTTACGAGGGCGCGGGGTGCTTTCCACCATCTCTGGCCAGAACAGCAGAGAGATTCCTAGAAGAAAATGACTCTGAACTTCATGCAGAAAATATTTCGGGTAAGAGTCTGGGGGAATTGTATTATTATTTGGCAAACGGTATACCCGCTGCTGTCTGGTGCACAATGTATATGTCATATGATATATGGCTGTATGAAGATGGGTTCGAGCAGGACGGAATCTGCTACAACTGGTATGAGAATGAACACTGCACAGTACTGACCGGCTATGATCTGGAGAACAGGACGGTTACAATACACGATCCTTTGGAAGGCATTGTGGTGAGAGATATGGATGAATTCGAGTATATCTATGACGCCATAGGACGGTTTGCCCTTGTAATTCTGTAAAACAGGTTCTAATATCCGGCTCCCTTTACTATATTGGTAATAGACGATATAGCAGAGGGAGTTTTTTCATGAAATCAGTCCTGGCGTTAATTTTAAGTGCATTACTGTGTGTACAGAATGTATATGCAATGCCGGCAAAAGAGTATATTGTCTATGAAGATACTCAAAAGCAGGATCAGACTGCGCAGGATGAAACGGATGCAGAGAATCCAGACGATACAGCAGAAGAAGGGGCAGATGCTTCCGGGCCTGAAGTCAGCGCACCGTCTGCCATTTTGATGGAAACATCAACCGGGGAAATCATTTATGAGAAAGACGCAGATACAGCACGCCCTCCGGCAAGTGTAACCAAGATCATGACAATGCTGCTCATATTTGATGCGATAGCAGATGGAAAAATCAAACTGGAAGATCAGGTGACCACTTCCGAATTTGCCGCATCAATGGGTGGTTCCCAGGTTTTCTTAGAGCCGGGGGAGACCCAGAGCGTTGACACAATGCTTAAATGCATTTCTGTTGCAAGTGCCAACGACGCCTGTGTGGCAATGGCAGAATACATATCCGGAAGTGAAGAAGAATTTGTCAAACAGATGAATGAGCGTGCAAAAGGACTTGGGATGGAGAATACTCACTTTGTGAACTGCAACGGGCTTGACACAGACGGGCATGTGACAACGGCCAGAGACATTGCTCTCATGTCGCGTGAGCTTCTCACAAAATATCCCCAGATACACGACTACTGTATGATCTGGATGGAGAATATCACGCACACGACAAAGAAGGGAACAACGGAATTCGGCCTTACAAATACGAATAAACTGGTGCGCCAGTACGAGTATGCCACAGGCCTGAAAACAGGATCAACGGGACTTGCAAAGTTCTGTGTATCTGCTTCGGCTAAGAAAAATGATATTGAACTGGTTGCAGTTATCATGGCGGCTGAAGATTCCAAAGCCAGATTCAGGGATGCAACCGCATTATTGAATTATGGATTTGGAAAATGTCAGTTATACAAAGATGAGAACCCCGGAAATTTGAAAGATATTGAGATAAAAGGCGGTGTACAGGAAAGTGTGCCGTGTGAGTATGGCAGCACATTCAGTTATCTGGATACGACCGGAGCCAATCTGGCCGGAATTACAAAGAAATTAAAGATGAAAAAAAGTCTGGATGCCCCTGTGAAAAAGGGAGACAAAGCAGGCAGCCTGATTTATGAATTAAATGGTAAGGAAATCGGGAAGGTCGATATTATTGTTACTAAGAATGTAAAGAAAGCCGGATTTACTGACTATTTGAAAAAAGTTCTGTCCAGATTCCGGACGTAAGGCTTTCACGGACCGATGCCGTGCAGCGGGGGGCACGGCACGGTGCAGATAGTAACAATAAATCTGTTACCATCATTCCGGTGTAAAGAAAAAATTGAATTTCATAGTAAAAAATGGTAGGATAGTTAAGTGATACAGGGAATACAATAAATTGTATACAAGTATACTAAGAGGAGAGAGAACATGGATTACTCAAAAATGATTGATCATACAATATTAAAACCAGATGCTTCTAAGGCAGAAGTGGAAAGACTCTGCCGGGAGGCAATAGAATATGGATTTTGTTCAGTATGTGTAAATTCCAGTTTTGTGTATTATTGTGCACAGCTTTTAAAAGGCAGCGATGTGAAAGTGTGCACGGTTGTTGGATTCCCGCTCGGGGCCATGTCTACTGAGGGGAAAACGGCAGAGACACTTACGGCTGTCAATGACGGCGCACAGGAAATTGATATGGTAGTGCACATAGGTATGGTGAAGAGCAGGGAATGGGAGTATGTGAAACAGGATATCGAGTCTGTCGTGGAAGCAGCAGGAGGCAATGCGGCCGTAAAGGTGATTCTTGAGACCTGTCTTTTGACAGATGAGGAGAAAATCAGGGTGTGCCAGATTGCGAAAGAAGCAGGGGCTGCCTTTGTAAAAACTTCAACTGGTTTTTCGACCGGAGGTGCGACGGTACATGATGTGGCCCTGATGAGAAAGACTGTAGGCCCTGTCATGGGAGTGAAAGCATCCGGGGGAATCCGCACGCTGGAGACAGCGAAGAAACTGACTGCGGCGGGAGCGGACCGTCTGGGGACAAGTTCGGGGGTTAAGATTGTTAAATCTCAGAAAGCGGAAGAAGTGAAAGCTGAGAGGATGAAATCATGATAAAGACACTTCTGATCTTGTGTGCCGTGTGCCTCCTGCTGTTCCTGATCTTGATAGCGGAAGGGAGACGCGAACTTAAGTTCTTTAAAGTGACCAGATACAAGTTAAACGTACCCAGATTTAGAGCATTAGATTCGGCTAAAAAGGTGATCCTGCTGGCAGATCTGCATAATAAAGTGTATGGTACAAAAAATGAGGAACTTCTGGACGCGGTCCGCAGGGAAAAGCCTGATATGATCCTTGTCCCGGGAGATATGCTTGTAGGTAAGGACAAGGTATATTATAAGGAAGCAATGGAGTTTATGGCGCAGCTTCCGTCAATAGCGCCTGTTTACTACAGCCTCGGGAATCATGAACAGCGCATGAAAGAGGATCCGCAGAAATACGGAGACAGTATTTTCCGGGAATATAGGGATAAATTGAAAGAATCAGGGGTTATTTTTCTGGAAAATGAGATGGCAGAGTGTATGATGGACAGGCTTCCTGTGAGGGTTTTGGGGATTGAGCTTCCCATGAGTACATATGAGAAGTTTAAGAGGCATGATGTTTCAGCCAGGGATATAGAGGACTGCATTGGAAGAAGTGAAGCAGATAAATACCAGATACTGCTTGCACATAATCCGGCATTTTTTCCGGCATATAAAAATTGGGGGGCAGATCTGACGGTTTCCGGCCACCTTCATGGCGGGATCATCCGTATCCCCGGCCTTGGCGGGATTATCACGCCTCAATTTGTACTCTTCCCTAAGTACTCAGGGGAGCTGACCGTGGAAGGGGAACAGGCCATAGCAGTGAGCCGCGGGCTTGGAACACATACAGTCAATCTCAGGTTCTGCAATTATGCCGAGGTTGTAGTGATCGAACTGATTCCATCCTGACCACCTGTTACTGTTCAATCCCATCCTGTCACTACGCTGACAGGATGGGAGCCGTAACACGGATTCCCTCTAAGTATGACTTGTACAATCGCGGGAATTCCCGTATAATAAAATACAGTGCGAAAAAATACCCGGAGAGTGAAAGAATGGGAATACCAGTAAAGTTAGAAGTGTTCGAAGGCCCGCTGGACCTTTTATTACATTTGATAGATAAGAATAAGATTGACATTTATGATATCCCGATCGTCGAGATAACGAACCAGTATATGGATTATATCCGTGATATGCAGCATGAAGACCTGAATATCATGAGTGAATTCCTTGTAATGGCAGCTACGCTGCTGGATATCAAATGTAAAATGCTCCTTCCCAAAGAGGTGAATGAGGAGGGAGAGGAAGAAGACCCCCGTAAGGAACTGGTGGAACAGCTTCTTCAATATAAACTATATAAATATATGGCGTATGAACTCAAAGACCGCCAGATCGATGCAGACCAGGTTCTCTACAAAAGCCCGACGATTCCGGAGGAAGTGAAGGGATATGTGGAACCGGTAGATATAGACCTGCTTTTGGACGGTCTGACCCTGACAAGGCTGAACCGTATATTCAAAGAGGTCATGAGGCGGCAGGATGATAAGATAGATCCCGTAAGAAGTAAGTTCGGGAAGATTGAGAAAGAAGAGGTTCCGCTGCCTGTCAAACTGAATTATGTAGAGGACTATGCAAAGTCACATAAGAGGTTCAGCTTCCGGCAGCTTCTGGAGCAGCAGGTAAGCAAGATGCATGTCGTAGTGACATTTCTGGCAGTACTGGAATTGATGAAGATGGGGACCATTCGGGTAGAACAGGAGGATACATGCGGGGATATCATGATTGACTCGCTGATTTGAAAGGGATGGAAGAGGATATGGAAATTGAAAAACTGCAGGGTATCATCGAAGCAATCCTTTTTACAATGGGGGATTCTGTAGAGCTGGGTAAGATTGCTGCAGCGATTGAACATGATGAGGACACAACGAAAAAGATTATACATAATATGATGGACAGATACGAACAGGAGAATAGAGGAATTCGTATTATTGAACTTGGGGATTCTTTTCAGATGTGTACAAAAAAAGAAGTGTATGAATATCTGATCCGGATAGCAAAGCAGCCGAAAAAATATGTCCTGACGGACGTGCTGCTGGAAACGCTGTCTATCATTGCCTATAAGCAGCCGGTTACGAAGCTTGAGATTGAGAAGATCCGTGGGGTGAAATCGGACCATGCCGTTAACAAGCTCGTGGAGTATGGACTCGTGGAGGAAGTCGGCAGGATGGATGCACCGGGCAGGCCGCTTTTATTTGGTACTACGGAGGAATTCCTGCGCAGATTCAGCGTACAGTCTCTGGATGAACTTCCGGTCATTAATCCGGAACAGGTGGAACACTTTAAAGAAGAGGCAGAAGATGAGGCACAGCTGAAGCTGGATATATAAGGTGAATTTACCGGAAAGTACTGCTGTTCGGGAAAAATGAGGTTCTAATACGGTAAAGTTACACATAAATACTAATAATATAGTATGGTGTGGAGTGCTTTATCGTGAGAAAAGAGAAAAAAAGAAAAGAAAAAGGGACGGCAGGACCCCTTATCATATGGAAAAGAATTGCGGTGTTTTTACTAATCTTCGGCCTTGCCATAACAGGGGTCCCCGGGAGGGAGAACCTGATTGCAGAGGTTCAGGCAGAGGAAGGTGAACCGCAGAATCTATACGCCCAGTCGGCAGTTTTGATGGATGCAGACAGCGGGCGTATTTTATTTTCTAAAAATGGACAGACAGAACGGGCAAATGCGAGCACCACAAAGATTATGACCTGTATACTGGCACTGGAATATGGCAGTATGGATGATGTAATGACCGTCAGTGACCATGCTGCATCGCAGCCGAAGGTCCATCTGGGGGTGGTTTCCGGGCAGACATTTTACCTCAGGGACCTTTTGTATTCCCTGATGCTGGAATCCCATAATGATTCTGCGGTTATCATTGCAGAGAATATCGGGAAAAGCGTGGAAGGGTTTGCCGATATGATGAATGCGAAGGCAAGAGAACTCGGATGCAGCCATACATATTTTATTACCCCGAACGGACTGGATGCGGCGGATGATAACGGAATCCACCATACAACGGCAGAAGATCTGGGGAGAATCATGAAATACTGCATTATGGATTCCCCCCGGAAGGATATGTTTCTGGAGATTACAAGGACTGCAAACTACCAGTTTACGGACTGCTCCGGCAAAAATTCCTACTCCTGCACAAATCATAATGCATTTCTGCAGATGATGGACGGGGCGCTTTCAGGGAAAACTGGTTTTACAGCAGATGCGGGATACTGCTATGTAGGGGCACTCCGACGCGATGACAGAACATTCATAGTGGCACTTCTTGCCTGTGGATGGCCGAATAACAAAAGCTATAAATGGGCCGATGCAAAGGCTCTGATGAATTATGGCCTGGAAAACTACGAATACCGCAGTCTGTGGCAGGATATCGATCCCGGCAGTATCAAAGTGAAAAACGGGATCAATAATGAAAAGCCCTTTGATATGGAAACAGAAATCAGCCTGACTGTGATGGGAGAGGACAAAGACTGGAAAATGCTCCTGAAAGACAATGAGCAGGCAGAAGTGACATGGGATAAGGAAGAGAGTCTGGAGGCACCGGTTACGAAAGGACAGAAAGTGGGCGAGGTCAAATATTCCCTGAATGGGGAAATATTAAGGACATATGACATATCGACATCCTCAGGAATCAGGGAAAAGACTTTTGAATGGTACTTAAAAACGATATTTAGCATGTATTTTATAGGAGAAGATTAGATGATTAAAATACATCAATGTAAATGATTAATTTTACCACTGGATAATGACAGATTCTTATGTTAGTATAGGTAAAGATAAAAAAAGACAACTAATTTGATTAAATATAAGGAGATGTTATTATGAAGAATTACGAGAAATACCAAAGAACGTATTTTATGCCCCCCGAACCCTGTTATGACTGGGTGAAAAAAGATCATATCGCTGCACCGCCCGTTTGGTGCAGTGTTGACTTAAGAGACGGGAACCAGGCATTGATCGAACCTATGAGTCTGGATGAAAAGATTGAATTTTTCCAGCTTCTGGTTGATGTCGGATTCAAAGAAATTGAAGTCGGGTTTCCGGCTGCTTCTGAAACAGAGTATCAGTTCCTGCGTGCTCTGATTGAACAGAACATGATTCCGGATGATGTGACGATTCAGGTACTGACGCAGGCAAGGGAACATATTATAAAGAGAACTTTTGAGGCAGTAAAGGGAGCACCGCATGCTGTAATACATGTATACAATTCAACATCAGTTGCCCAGCGCGAGCAGGTTTTCAAGAAAAATAAAGAGGAAATCAAGAAAATTGCTGTTGATGGGGCGAAATTACTGAAAAAGCTGGCAAAAGAGACAGAAGGAAATTTTACGTTCGAATATAGTCCTGAGAGCTTTCAGGGAACGGAAGTGGATTATGCACTGGAGGTGTGTAATGAGGTCCTGAAGGTATGGAAACCTTCGAAGAAGAATAAGGCAATTATCAATCTGCCGACTACAGTTGAGAATGCGATGCCTCATGTATTTGCAAGTCAGGTGGAATACTTCGATAAAAATCTCTACAGCCGTGAGAACGTAATACTTTCACTGCATCCGCATAATGACAGGGGCTCCGGAGTGAGTGACGCTGAGTTGGGGATCCTTGCCGGGGCAGACAGGATTGAAGGAACATTGTTCGGAAACGGAGAACGGACAGGTAACGTGGATATTATCACACTGGCGATGAATCTGTTTTCCCAGGGTGTGGATCCGGGACTGGATTTCTCTAACATGAGTGAGATTTCCGAAACATATGAGAGACTGACAAGGATGAAGGTATCCCCCCGCCAGCCTTATGCCGGAGAACTTGTATTTACGGCATTTTCCGGATCACATCAGGATGCGATTGCCAAAGGAATGACATGGCGTGAGGAAAGAGAATGCGATGACTGGACTGTTCCATATCTCCCGATCGACCCGAAGGATGTGGGGAGGAGATACGATTCAGATGTAATCAGGATCAACAGCCAGTCAGGAAAAGGCGGCGTAAATTACATACTGAAGCAGAGCTTCGGCATCAGCCTGCCGGAGAAGATGAAAGAAGAGGTCGGATATCTTGTCAAAGACGTTTCTGACAAGGCACATAAGGAACTGACTCCTGACTGGGTTTACCATATATTTGAAGATAATTATATCAACGCGAAATCAATCTTTACAGTGGATGAGTGCCATTACAAACAGGAAGACGGCATTGTTGCAGAAGCTACGATTCACCATGCGGGCAGCAACAGAGTTATCACAGGCGTCGGAAACGGACGTCTGGACGCAGTCAGCAATGCAATCAAACATTATTTTGATATCAGCTATGAGCTTGCATTTTACGAAGAGCACTCCCTGACAAAAGGATCTTCCTCAAAGGCCGTTGCATACGTGGGGGTTGTGTGCAATAAGAAGAAATACTGGGGAGTCGGGATCGATGCCGATATCATCAAGGCCTCCGTGGAAGCACTTGTTGTAGCAGTGAATAAGATAGAAGAGATCAAAAATTCCGAGACATGTAAAGACGAAAGGCTGCTGGAGATTACGAATTATATTTATGCAAATTATAAAGATGTTACGTTGGATGATCTGTCAGAAAAGTTCTTTCTTTCCAAACCGTACCTGTCAAAGTATATCAAGGAAAAGTCAGGAATCACGTTTGGAGATATCTTGAAAAAAGTCAGGATGAAAAAGGCAAGGGCGATGCTTAAGAGCAGCAATGCTACAGTGGAGAGTATTGCAGAGTCGGTTGGTTATCAGAATGTAGAACATTTCAACAGAGTGTTTAAGAAGATGTATAACATGACACCGGTGCAGTTTAGAAATAGAAAATAAAGCAAGATCCCTGTCGGAACAATAAGTGTTCCGACAGGGATTTCTTTTGTGCAGAAGGAGAAGATTAGTCTGCAAAAAAGGGCATTGGATTTCTTAAAGAAACCAATACCCCTTTTCTCATTAAGCAATTGTCTGCTTTTATGATTATTTTTCTGAAGCAAGATGATCCAGACTCTTGCTTGCAATCCAGAGAGCAAGGCCTAATACAATTACAACAACACCAAGTCCGCCGTAGCCAACCCAGAATGTAGTAGTCTTCAGCCATCCATATAAGTATGGATATGTCAGGTTTGCAATAAATACAGCGATTGGCCAGAAACCTAACAGAAGACCAAGCACTTTCGCTGGTGCGAGCATCGTTATAAATGAGTTACCAAGCGGTGAGAAGATCATTTCACCGATGGACATTAGCAGAGATACAAATACGATCCAGATAAGAGAAGCCTGGCCGTCACCTCTGATTAAATCAGCAGCAACCATAACAATGTATGCAAGGCCTACTAACATCATTCCAAGAGCAGTCTTCTTGAACATACTCATGTCACCCTTCGGGCGTTTTGCCATCTTAGCCCAAACTACAGCGAGTACAGGTCCTAAGATGATACATGTCAGTGCGTTCATAGAGTCAAACCATGCAGTAGGAACTGTGAAGCTTCCGATTACCCAGTTTGCGTGGTTCAGGAAGTTCTCTCCATCGCCCCATCCAAAGTAGAAGTAAGCCGGCATATAAGCGAGGTACCATACGAACCAGAATACTGCTGAAAACAGAGTTACTAAAACGATAGCGAAGATACGTTTCTTGTCTCCGCTTGTAAGCGGCTTGCTTTCTGCTTCTTTCTTCTTTTCTTTGTCTACAAACTGTCTCTGGTCATGCTTGAATGGTTTTTTACCAGCATCGCCGAGTGCTCTTGAGTTCAGACCAAACCAGAGTGCATCTACGAAAAGGAAGATTGCACAAAGTAAGAATACAAAGTTAAATCCCATAGGCCCGATAAGAAGTACAACAAATGTTGTTCCGATGAATGAACCGATGTTTACGAATGAATACTGAATGGAGAATGCACTGTTCAATTCATCTTTGTCTTCAAACAACAGACCGTTAACACCTGAAAGGTTACCTTTGAATAAACCAGTTCCTACTGAAACAAGAATAATCATAACCCACACAAGAGTCATTGAGTGAGCCTGCCATGTACATAAGTAACCAAGTCCCATTAAGATCATACCTATGATAACGCAGAGTCTTGGGCTTAACCAGTAGTCAGCGATGTATCCTCCAACCATAGGTGTGATATATGTAGCTGCTACGAAACCTGCAGAGATTGAAGATGCATAAACATCTGATAATCCGAGTCCGCCGCCGCCTACAGTTGTTGCGATCCAGATAGCGAGCATGTATTTAACTACATAGAATGCGCAACGTTCAAATGTGAAACCTAAAGCACAAACATAAAAGCCAAAAGGTCTCTTCTTTTTTGCTGTTTCCATAATAAAAACCCTCCAATTAGTTTTTTATTGTTTTTGCACATACTGTGCGGGTTTGAGAAGATAGACTATGTTCTAGACTATATTCTCCTTGCGTTAGAAAAACCTCCTCCTTCGTTAAAATTTTCTCCATGAAAAGATTGTACCATAGTTTATACAAAAGGACAAATAAAATTTTATATTTTCTTAATAAAATTTAACAGGGAGTTTATAAGCGGTTATAGCTACTTTATATAGAACAATAGGTATTAGCTATGTTAATTGTTTTTATAAAAACAACATGTACAAAATGGCATAATTCTTAATTTATTTATTGTTAATAAAAAAGCTGTTTATGTCAAATAGATTCGTTTAATAAGGGGAAATGTATAAAAAATAATTTCATTTGATAAATAAATACTAAACAATGAATAAATAAACATAAATAAACAGAAAATAGTAGATATAAAATTGAATAATCAGATAATAATATTGACAAACTTTATGTCCTAGTTTATTATAAAATTATAGTGAATAAATAACAATAGGAGTAGAAATGGATGAGAATAGAAGAAGTATATGGGAAATGTTTATTATTTATAAAAAAATAATTAAAATCATATCACATTTTAGTAAAAAATATATAATTGTCACTATAATAATGTCATTAATAAGAGGCATCTTACCAGTTGTTACTTTAATAATTATGAGATATATAATGAATTCTCTCCAACAAGGAGGAACCAGATGGAGTTACTTGTTGACTTTTATTCTAATTTATGCAGGAGTAAATTTATTTGAATCTATTTTAGAAGAAACGTATTCTCTTTATTCTTTAAGTATCTATGAAAAATTTACTAAATATATTTCTTTGCTATTAATAAATAAGTCATTTCGTTTAAAATTAGAAGATTTTGAAACAAAAGAAACTTATAATCTTATTAGTCGAGCGCAAGAACAAAGTGGTGAAAAAATATTAACTTATTTTGAGAGAATGTTAAATGTATTTCAAGAATTTATTGCTTTTATTCTTTACATCTATATAATTGCAGAATTTAAATGGTCTTTGGTGCCAATAGCTATTATGATTCCTCTTATAAAATCAATTTTTGCAATAAAATTAGGACAACTGCAGTATAAAGTCGTACTAGATCGAACTGATACTGAAAGAAAATGTTGGTACATAAATTTTTTGGCGACTACGGGATTGGCATTTAAAGAGATTCTCATATATGGACTTGGAAGTTTTTTGGAAAATCACTATAAAATATTAAAAGATAAAATAATAAACCAAGATATTAAGATAGGGAAAATTGGTTGTATTTTTGGTTGTATTTTTGGGTTGCTGGAACAAGTAATAACAACTGGATTATTTGGATATTTTATATATTTGGGGTTTAATAGAGTCTTGCTAATTGGTGATATTAATACATATATTAACTGTCTTGATGGCACCAAAGCAAGTGCTGAAAGTATTTTTAATGGTATTAGTGAAAACTATAAAAACGCCTTATATCTTGGCCTCTTATTCGAGTTTCTGGATCTTGATGAACGACAGGAAGAGGGGAATATAAAGATTAAAAAAATTGAATCTGTAGAGTTAATTGATGTAAGTTATACTTATAAAAATCAAGATGTTTTGATACTAAATAATATTAGTCTGAAATTGTGTGATAAAGAAATACTGGGTTTAGTAGGAAAAAATGGCTCTGGGAAAACAACATTAATAAAACTTATTTTAGGATTTTACGATGATTACAAGGGAAAAATTCTAATAAATGGAATAGATTTAAAAAAAATAGATAAGAAGATGTATTACGCCCATATTGCTTGTGTATTTCAAGACTTTATAAAATATGAAATGAGTTTAAGAAATAATGTGGGATATGGAGATGTAAGACATTTAGACGATGAGGATTATATATTAAAAATGCTTAAAAAAATAGGCTTTAAAAAAGTTAACCAGTTTAAATATGGGATTGACACAATTCTAGGAAGTTGGTTTGGTGATATCCAATTATCTAGTGGAGAATGGCAAAAGATTGCTATAGCAAGAGCGATGATTAAAGATGCTGATATGTATATATTAGATGAACCTGATGCAGCATTAGATAGTGTAGCCGAAATGCAAATACTAGATCAGTATAAAAATATTTTAACGGAAAAGATAGGGATTATAATTTCACATAAAGTAACTCATATTAATAAAATTTGTAACACAATAGTAGTTATTGATCAGGGGAGAATAGTAGAAAGGGGGACCCATAATCAATTAATGGAAATAAAGGGAATATATTATGAGATGTATAGTAAGCAAATAAATTAAATAACATGAAAGGAAGTTTGCGAAATGAAACCATTTATTCACTTGTTTTCCACTTCTTTAGGACATTATATGTATGATGTTAATACAGATGTTATTTTAAAAATCCCTAAAGAGGTTTATGATATGTTGAATGGAAAAGAGATAGGGCAAAAACAAAAAGAAACAGAAGAATATATAAATGAATTAAAGGAATATGGCTTTTTAAAATGTAGTAAAGTAAAAGAAACTGAACACCCAGATACCAAATATCTAAAATATTACTGTGAAAGTAAGTTGGAAAATATTATTTTACAAATTACTCAAAATTGCAATTTGAGATGTAAGTATTGTGTTTATTCGGGAAGCTATAAAAATCGTGTTCATTCTAATAAACGAATGCCGATAGAAGTTGCTAAAAGAGGTATAGATTTTTTAATAAATCATTCAGGGGAAAGATCTGAAATTAGTATAAGTTTTTATGGTGGCGAACCTCTATTAGAATTTGATCTGATCAAGAAATGTATTTTATATACCGAGAGTCGTGTTGAAGGGAAAAAAATAATTTTTAATTTTACAACTAATTTAACCTTACTTAATGAGAAAATTTTAAAATTTTTAGTTGAGCATGAGGTTTTAATAATGGTTAGTTTAGATGGTCCTAAAGACATACATGATCAGTATCGACAATTCATTGGGGGAGAGGGAACATTCGATACAATATATAAAAACATCATGATGATCAATAAATTGTATCCAGAGTATTATAAGAAATGTGTTAATTTTAATACAGTTTTTGCCTCATGTAATTATAATTGTGTTGAAAAGTTTGTTTCGAAAGATAAATTGTTTAATCATATAAATTTCTTGTCATCTTTAGTTAATAATACAAACAGAATTGAAAAAGTTGGTGTCAAACAAAGTTACTACGAAGAAAGCAATTATAGTTTTTTTATTGGTTATTTATATAGAGTAGGAAGGTTAAAGAAAAAAACTAATTTTAAATTATTGGAAAGTGCTGTATTAAAAATTGGAGAGTCTAGAAAAGGAAAAATAGATTTACAGAGGGCAAGTTTACCTAATAAATGGCATCATGGAGGTCCATGTATTCCGGGGGTATTAAGGCTCTTTATAGACGTTGATGGCAATTTTTTTCCATGTGAAAAGGTTAGTGAATACTCTAATAATATGAATATTGGAAATTTGACAGAGGGATACTTCATAGAAAAAATAGAAAATGCTCTTAATATTGAGAGGCTCAGTGAAAAAAAGTGCCACAATTGCTGGGCGTATCAGGATTGTAAATTGTGCGTGGGGTGTATTGATAACGAGTTTGGTGCGGAAGAATTAGATGAAAAGTGCCAAGAAATAAAATATGAAATTGAAAATGAATATAAAGATTATTGTACTTTGAAGGAGTTAGGAATAGATTTTGAATGTGATAATATTTAATTTAACAGTACGTGTTTAAGAAATGATAATTTAAAAGAAAGAGTAGAGGTGATAAAGTGGAGCAGGTTTTGATATATCCATTTTCCGATGAAATGATTCCAGTTGTTAATTCGTCTGATCTGTTACAGGACTTACAGATTTCTTCATTGGTCTGCTTTAAAGGCTCTAAAAACAAAGGGGAGTTATATAGTGTTAAGGGCAAAGGAATACGGGTGACAGATGATTTTGAAAAAGAGTTTGAGAAATGTTCTTTAGTTTGGTTTGTAAATTACGGTTTAAAAGAGTGGCCGAATGATGAAAAGTATATTTTGGATAAGCTCAAAAAAGCATTGGATAATAAAAAGGTGATTTATTCAAGAAAAGGATATGATAAAGAAAGGAAAATGGTAAAAATGTACCATGATGATTTCTGGGAAATTACTACTGAAGATCATATCATTTCCGGAAAAGCGTCTGGACGTCAGATTTTTAATATTTCAACGCCCATTGTTTTGATAACAGGATTACAGGAGAATATCGGAAAATTTGAGGTGCAATTAGCCCTAAGAAGAGAGTTTCTGAAAAGTGGTATTAAATTTGTACAGATTGGTACACGTGACTATAGTCACCTATTTGGAATGTATGATTTTCCGCCATTTATGTTATCGGCACGAATTAATGAGGCTGATAAAATATTGAAATTTAATCATTATATTAAGGAAAAGGAACAAAATGATCGTCCTGAGTTAATAGTATTAGGAGTACCGGGTGAATGTATGCGTTTTGATAATAATATTACTAATAATTTTGGCTTTCTATTAAGCGAAGTTATGCAAGCAATAGTTCCTGATTTTAATGTGTTTTGTCTTCCTTATGTTGAAAATGAAGATGATGTTCAACGTATGATTAGTATGTTTAACTATCACTTTTTAACATCTGTAGATGTTTGTGTTATGGCAAATAAGATGGTTGATTATAGTGAAACGAAACGTAGTAAAGAAGTGCGCTATTTAACATTAGATACGAAGATGGTGGAAAATAAGATTGATGAGTTAAAAATGGACAATTTATTTGGATTAAAAAGCGATTTGAAAAAAATTCCGACCATAATTATTGATAAATTGCGGCATTACACTGACATTATAGTTATGTAATTTAAGGAGAATCATATGGAAGATAGGTTTGAAGTATTATTAGATAATATAATGGAATTGCATTCAGGTATAAACTTTAGAATTCATCCGGAACTAAAAAAGCATAATTTGTTTGGTTCGGAAATTTGCTTGCCTGCAAGAGAGTTGGTGCTTATTTTGTTAGATATAGAATCGAAAATGGATATACGTATTTCAGATAAAGATATATTGGATGGTAAATTTAATACTTATAACAACATATTTGATCTGTGTAAAAAAATGGTGGGAAAAGTTTAGCTGGTAGAAAGGAGTGTACTATGAATAATTTTGGCAAGAAAAAATCATTTTTAAGTAGTAATGGTATTGAACCAAAAGGAACATGCAATTGTGGAGCGGCATGTGGAGCTATATGTACCTGCAGCTGTTCATCAGAGTTTTTGAGTAGCTATAATACAAGGTTAACCACAGGAAATTCACGGTTTGATGCTTATAAGCTTAGATCGCCTGGTCCATAAAAGTTATACCTGATTAATAAATAACCAGCTAAGCTTTTGTAAAATAAACATATGTCAAATAACCCACTGTTATAATGTCAAGACCACCAGCTTAGCTGGTGGTCTTGCTTAGGACTATGAGGGTCTATTATTGGCAAGAATGAAAAACATGTATTTAGAAAAGTGGAAGATTAAAAATGTAAAATAGTCGTGTAATACTTTTGTGCATATTCCGACAGTTGTAAACCATATGCACGGAAAAAATCTTCACGGTAGATGTACCATTCATACAAATTTTTTCTATAATGAAAATGACGCACATTTGTGTGACTATAATTCATAGGAAGTCGATAATTATGGTTAATTATTGAGAAATACTGAGGCTGACAAGCCTTGGTTATACACAGCGGTAAATCGTTGCAAGTGTTTACGGCTCCAGAAGCACCATTAGTGAGGTACAGAAGGAAAGCGGATCCATCATTTCCGCTGAAGTATTGCTAATGGCCTTCCATCCAGTGCGTCTTACATCAATTAATCCAAGAGTGGAACCTGATTACAGTTTCATTCACAAAGAATTAGTAAAACCAGAGGTAAACCTGAGTCTGCTCTGGACAGAGTATTGTGAGGATGCTTAAGCTAATGGTAAAATGACATACATTATTCTTGGTTCTGCGATAAGTATTGCCACTGGGCAAGGCTGACAAGATGATGCTATTCAGGTTGACGGGGCAGGAAATACGATTAAGCTTCATGATTGCTATACTGCTGATACAACCGATGTATATCTATTTATTACAGTTCTGCCATGCAGCTGTAAGGTATATATCGAGGCTTGCGAAAACATGAAGAGTGAATGATAGCTTAACTGTCATTACCATGTTTATTCCTATTATGGTTGCGTTATCTGTCTTTTATTCCAGGTAGTTAAAAATTGGAATTGTAAAGAATACTAGATATGAAGCCAGAATCAATCGTAGCTATGGAAACTGCAACACTGCTTATATCGAAGAAGAAAAAAGGTTCATGAAGTCGCATCCATTCCCCCTGTACGAACCGCAGTCTGGTCCACGACTAATGGTTATCCAAGATTATCTCATAAATGACGGTAAAAACAAATAATCCGCTCCATTTGATTGGAGTAGATAAACATACGCCTTACAAAGAATACGGTAGAAACTTACTATTATGGATCAAGGATTACATTTCATCCAAGGTTAATGCAGCTGCTGGAATATACATTTGGAATGGTGATGATCGTATTGAAAAAATATTTTAAGAGGATCGCCCTATATCCAGATATTGTATGATTAGACCAGATGATCCTGTTTTTTTCGAGCTTCGCTTTGCACTGCTGTGACGAAGTTTCGCCATATCGGCATAATCATATATTTATACAAGTTTTCAAAGCAAATAAAATAAAGAAAGCAACAGACTTCTATAGAGACTTAGAAGAATAAGACAAAGAGGATAGATTCAACTGTTTTTAATCAGCATGTGTAAACTTGAGTTTATATTTCAGTTGTTTCTCAAGTTGTGGGTAATCTAATATATAAAAAAATGTTGACAAAATGTGGAAATTCAAATAAAATAATAGTAATCATTATTATAATTGTATAAGAAAGGAGAAAGCATGCATCAGTTTACGGAAATCAGAATCCCTATTGAAAAAGACAATCCTTCTATAAAAAGGAACGAGGATTTGTGCATCAAATGCGGGCAGTGCAGGAGGGTCTGTGAAGAAGAAATCGGGGTCGGAAAGCTGTATTCGCTGAAGAGCACTTCTGATAAGGCAATTTGCATCCACTGTGGACAGTGTGCTAATGTCTGTCCGGTTGGTTCAATCACAGAGGTGTATGAGTATCAGAAAGTAAAAGAAGCAATACGGGATCCGGAAAAAGTGGTGATTTTCAGTACTTCACCATCAGTAAGAGTGGGTCTGGGGGAAGAATTCGGAATGCCTTATGGAAGCTTCGTTGAAGGAGAGATGGTGGCAGCATTAAGAAGGCTTGGGGCAGATTATGTGCTTGACACGAACTTTGCAGCGGACCTCACCATAATGGAAGAGGCATCCGAACTGGTACGCAGAGTAACAGAAAACGACAAGCCGCTTCCACAGTTTACGAGCTGCTGTCCGGGCTGGGTTAAGTTTGTGGAGACATTCTATCCTGAGATCCTGCCGCATATTTCCAGTGCAAAGAGTCCGATTGGCATGCAGGGGCCGACGGTCAAAACCTACTTTGCAAAAAGCAGGGCAATTGACCCGGAAAAAATCGTGAATGTCGCAGTTACACCGTGTACGGCTAAGAAATTTGAAATACGAAGAGATGAAATGAATGATTCTGCCTATTTGCTGGACATTGCGAATTTACGGGATATGGATCATGTGATAACGACAAGAGAACTTGCCCGTTGGATGCGTGAAGAGGGAATTGAACTGAAAGACGTGGGAGTGAGCGGCTATGATGAACTGATGGGAGAGGCTTCTGGGGCTGGTGTGATTTTCGGAAATACAGGAGGTGTTATGGAAGCGGCTGCACGAACAGCCCATTTCCTGATAACCGGCGAGAATCCCCCTGATGACTACCTGAAACTGAATCCGGTACGCGGGATGGACGGGATTCGTGAAGCTGATGTAAAGATTGGGGATACATCTCTTAAGCTGGCTGTCATTCATGGTACTGAGAACGCCAGAAAATTTCTTGACAAGTGGAAGGAAGATCAGCCCCACTATGATTTCGTAGAGGTAATGGCCTGCCGAGGTGGATGTATCGGTGGGGGCGGCCAGCCAAAAACAGAGATTCCGATGACCGATGAAATACGGAAGGCAAGGATTGCATCCTTGTATACAAAAGATTCCGGGATGCAGCTCAGGTATAGTCATGAGAATCAGGAGATCAAAAAGCTGTATGACGAATTCTACGAGGCACCGCTTTCCGGACTCGCGGAACAGATGCTGCATACATCATACAGGGATCGCTCAAAGGATCTTGGACCCGAAGGGAAATTACATATTAACGAAGCAGGAGAAAATTCAGAAACTAACAGGAACATTAATATAGAAGAAAAGGAGAACGAAACAATGAAAAAATGGAAATGTACAGTATGCGGTTATATTCATGAGGGGGAGAACCCGCCAGAGCAGTGCCCGATCTGCAAGGTTCCGGCGGATCGGTTTGCAGAGGTGATAGAAGATGTAACGGCTGACGTATCTGAAGAGGCAGTACAGGCAGATACGGCCGTGAAGAGACCTGAGGAAGCTCCTGCAAAGGGAACGAAAACAGAAAAGAACCTGATGGAAGCTTTTGCAGGCGAATCTATGGCGAGAAGCAAATACACATACTGGTCCGGCGTAGCAAAAGAAAATGGTCTGGAGCAAATGGCGGCCATTTTCATGGAAACAGCCGAACAGGAAAGAGAACATGCTAAAATGTGGTTCAGTTTATTCCACGGTATTAATGGGGTAGAACAGAATCTGATTGACGCAGCGGCGGGGGAAAACGAAGAATGGACTCAGATGTACAGACGCATGGCGGAAGAAGCACGCGAAGAAGGGTATGATGCAATTGCGGCAAAGTTTGAACTTGTAGCCAAGGTTGAAGCACAGCATGAAAAACGTTACCTTCGTCTGTTGGAAAATTACAGGGCCGGAAAGACCTTTAAAGGGGAAGCACCGCTAGGCTGGAAGTGCAGGAATTGTGGATATATACATGAGGGGCCGGAGGCTCCGGAAACGTGTCCTGTATGCATGTATACAAAAGCGTATTTTGAGCGTCAGGTGCATAATTATTAATGAGCCGCCAGCGAATAATATTTGCTGTCTATTAGTGGAGAAGCACAGGGTTCTGTGCTTCTTTTTCTGCTCATCAGGAAGCGGTGGCATATTCTGTGAAAAAAATATCAGAATGTGTATTTATTAATTGAAATTTTATATTAAGTGGTATATACTAGAATAGGCAGAAATTTTGGTTTAATTTAAACAAATTTTATAATATGGAGGGCTAGATTATGAGCTACAATGCTACAGAAAACTCAGCAAGCAGGCGAATTGCCATGCTGCTTGATGAGGGGAGCTTTGTTGAAATCGGCGGCGCTGTTACAGCGAGAAGTACAGATTTTAACTTGCAGACAAAAGATACTCCGGCTGATGGTGTCATCACAGGTTACGGGGTAATTGACGGCAATCTTGTTTACGTGTACAGCCAGGATACTACAGTTTTAAAGGGATCCGTCGGTGAGATGCATGCAAAGAAAATTGCAAACATTTATGACATGGCAATGAAAATGGGGGCACCGGTTATCGGACTGGTCGACTGCGCAGGCCTGAGACTTCAGGAGGCAACAGATGCTCTGGAAGCTTTTGGAAGCTTATATTTTAAGCAGTCTATGGCTTCAGGCGTGATTCCGCAGATTACAGGGATATTTGGAATGTGCGGCGGCGGTCTTGCAGTAGTGCCGGGACTTACAGATTTCACATTCATGGAGAGTAAAGACGGCAAGTTATTTGTAAATTCTCCAAATGCTCTGGAAGGCAACATTGATTCCAAATGTGATACTTCTTCAGCAGAGTATCAGAGCAAGACAGCAGGTCTGGTTGACGGGATTGGCGATGAAACTGATATTCTCGGACAGATCCGCGTGCTGGTCAGCATGATTCCTGCCAATAATGAAGACGACCTTTCCTATTCGGAATGTCTGGATGACCTCAACCGTGTCTGCGCTGATATTGAGAATGCAGCAGAAGATACAGGGATTGCTCTTGCAGCTATTTCTGACAGCAATATATTCTTCGAGACAAAGAAAGAATATGCAAAAGACATGGTAACAGGATTTATCCGCCTGAACGGCATGACGGTCGGCGCTGTAGCTAACCGCTCCAAGGTATATGATGCAGAAGGAAATATCGCAGAAGAGTTTGATAAAGCACTTTCTGTTGACGGATGCAAGAAAGCAATTGATTTTGTGAACTTCTGTGATGCTTTTTCCATTCCGGTTCTCACACTGACAAATGTGACAGGCTTTACTGCTACAATCGAATCCGAAAAGAACATGGCAAGAGCCGTTGCAAGACTTACTTATACGTTTGCAAATGCGACAGTACCGAAGGTGAACGTGATTGTTGGAAAGGCTTACGGCAGCGCATATGTAGCAATGAACAGTAAGTCAATCGGGGCAGACATGGTTTATGCATGGCCGTCAGCTGAAATCGGTATGATGGATGCTTCACTGGCAGCAAAGATTATGTATGCAGATGCAGACGCCGATACTCTGAAAGAGAAAGCGGCAGAATACAAAGAACTTCAGTCCAGTCCGGTTTCCGCGGCAAGAAGAGGATACGTGGATGCAATCATCGAACCGGCTGATACAAGAAAATATGTAATAGGGGCATTCGAAATGCTGTTCACAAAGAGAGAGGATCGTCCGGACAAAAAACACGGAACGGTTTAGTGAGGTGAGGCAAAGTGAAGAAAAAAATCAGTATATTAGGTCTTGTCTTTCTCCTCATCTTCAGTTTCACAGGATGCGGAAGCAAAGCAAAAGACACGGCAGATTATGATCAGGCTACGATGCAGAACTACGCTGACACGATTGTCCAGAGCTTCAATAACATGACGGATGACGACCTGAACAGATTTGAGGACATGTCAGATCTGGAACTGAATCTGACATTGATGCAGTCAGGACTTCCGATTGAAGGCGATGACTTCGTGACTATGATCGAGGCATGGAAGGCCGGACAGAAAGAATGCGGGGCTCTTGTAGAGGTCGGCGAATATGAATTTACAACAACTAACAGCGGCGCAGTACTGACTGCCAAGGCCCAGTTTGAAGACAGGGACGGCGAACTTTCCTTTACATTCGATGACAAAATGAATATGGAGAGCATGACAGTAAATGCGGATTACGCAACAAGTGAGATACTGAAAAAAGCAGGACTTAACACAATCCTTGGAATGGGAACTGTATTCGTTGTATTGATTTTCATTTCATTTATTATTTCTTTATTTAAGTTCATACCTGCAATTGAAAAGAAATTCAGTAAAAAGGCTAAAACGAATAATGCAGCACCGGCACCGGCAGCACCTGCGGCTCCAAAAGCGGCACCAGCAGCACCGGCGGTTACACAGGCTGCAGATAATGACGGAGAGCTTGCGGCAGTTATCGCGGCAGCAATTGCAGCGGCTGAGGGCACTTCTACAGATGGATTTATTGTCCGCTCTATTAAGAGAAGAAAGTCAAACAGATGGAGTTAATCAGGAGGAGATAAGAGATGAAAAATTATACAATTACAGTAAATGGCAATGTATATGATGTAACAGTAGAGGAAAAAGGAGCAGGCGCAGCACCGGCTGCAGCAGCCGCACCAGTAGTGGCTCCTAAGGCAGCACCGGCACCGGCAGCCGCACCGAAGGCTGCAGCAGCAGGCGGAATTGAAGTGAAGGCAGGAGCAGCCGGAAAAGTATTTAAGATAGAAGCAAACGTAGGACAGAGTGTTCAGTCAGGAGATCCGATTGTTATCATCGAAGCTATGAAGATGGAGATCCCTGTAGTAGCCCCAGAGGCAGGTACAGTTGCTAGTATTGATGTAGCAGTAGGCGATGCCGTTGAATCAGGAGCAGTCTTAGCTACATTAAACTAGTTTACCAGGAGGTTTGACAAATGGAATATATTTCAAATACATTAGGAAACCTCGTGCAGCAGACTGCATTCATGAACCTGACCGTTGGAAATCTGGTTATGATCGCTGTTGCATGTGTATTCCTATATTTAGCAATCAGACACGGCTTCGAGCCGCTGCTGCTTGTTCCAATTGCCTTTGGTATGCTGCTGGTTAATATCTACCCGGATATTATGCTGCATGCAGAAGATGCTGCGAACGGAACAGGCGGACTTCTCTATTATTTTTATAAGCTTGATGAATGGTCAATCCTTCCATCTCTGATTTTCCTTGGAGTTGGTGCTATGACTGACTTCGGACCGCTGATCGCCAACCCGAAGAGTTTTCTCCTTGGTGCGGCAGCACAGTTCGGTATTTTTGCTGCTTATCTTGGTGCTATGGCAATGGGATTCTCAGACAAAGCCGCGGCAGCAATTTCTATTATCGGCGGGGCAGACGGACCTACATCTATTTTCCTTGCAGGTAAACTGCAGCAGACGGCTATTTTAGGACCAATCGCGGTGGCGGCATATTCCTATATGTCACTGGTGCCAATTATCCAGCCGCCTATTATGAAACTTTTGACGACTGAAAAAGAGCGTAAGATCAAGATGGAACAATTGCGTCCGGTTTCTAAACTGGAAAGAATTCTGTTCCCGATTATCGTAACAATCGTTGTTTGTACAATTCTTCCAACAACGGCACCATTGGTTGGTATGTTAATGCTTGGTAACCTGTTCAAGGAGTCCGGTGTTGTAAGACAGCTTCAGGAGACTGCAGCCAATGCGTTGATGTATATCGTTGTTATCCTGCTCGGAACTTCAGTTGGTGCGACAACGAGTGCAGAAGCATTCCTGAACCTGGATACACTGAAAATCGTAGCCCTCGGTCTGATTGCATTTGCATTTGGTACGGCAGCCGGAGTACTTTTCGGTAAGATTATGTGTAAGGCAACAGGTGGAAAGGTTAACCCGCTTATCGGTTCTGCAGGTGTATCTGCGGTACCAATGGCAGCCAGGGTTTCACAGAAAGTCGGAGCAGAGGCGGATCCTACAAACTTCCTGCTGATGCACGCAATGGGACCGAACGTAGCAGGTGTTATCGGTACTGCAGTCGCAGCCGGAACATTTATGGCTATCTTTGGTGTTAAATAATAATGGAGGACAAATAAATGGCAGAGATCGTTAAGAAACCAGTTAAAATAACAGAAACAGTCCTGCGAGATGCTCATCAGTCCCTGATTGCCACAAGAATGACAACAGAGCAGATGCTGCCGATCGTAGATAAGATGGACAAAGTCGGATACCATGCAGTAGAGTGCTGGGGAGGTGCTACATTTGATGCTTCCTTACGTTTCCTGCACGAAGACCCGTGGGACAGACTCCGTAAATTCCGTGACGGATTTAAGAATACAAAGCTGCAGATGTTATTCCGCGGCCAGAACATTCTGGGATACCGTCCATATGCAGATGACGTGGTTGAGTACTTTGTACAGAAATCCGCTGCTAACGGAATCGACATCATCCGTATCTTTGACTGTATGAATGATATCCGTAACCTGCAGACGGCGGTTACGGCGGCAAATAAGGAAAAAGCTCATGCACAGGTAGCAATGTCCTATACACTCGGTGATGCTTATACACGTGATTACTGGATGGACCTTGCGAAGAGAATCGAAGACATGGGTGCTAATTCCATCTGTGTGAAGGATATGGCAGGACTTCTTGTTCCATATGAGGCGACAGAACTTGTTACAGCACTCAAAGAAGCTGTAAGCATTCCGATTGAAATGCATACACATTACACATCAGGTGTGGGCGGAATGACTTATCTGAAATCAGTCGAGGCAGGAGCAGATATCATTGATACTGCAATGTCACCATTCGCAATGGGAACATCACAGCCGGCAACAGAAGTTATGGTTGAGACTTTCAAGGGAACACCATACGATACAGGACTCGATCAGAACCTGCTCGCAGAAATCGCTGATTACTTCAGGCCGATCAGGGATGAAGCATTAGAGAGCGGGCTGTTAAATCCAAAGAACATGGGTGTAAATATCAAGACACTTCTCTATCAGGTACCGGGAGGAATGCTTTCCAACCTGACAAACCAGCTCAAAGAGCAGGGGGCAGAAGACAAGTTCTACGAAGTGCTTGAAGAAGTACCTCGCGTACGTAAAGACCTCGGAGAATGCCCGCTTGTTACACCATCTTCACAGATTGTCGGAACACAGGCTGTATTCAACGTCCTGATGGGCGAACGCTACAAGATGGCAACAAAAGAAACAAAAGACGTATTATCAGGAAAATACGGTGCAACAGCAAAACCGTTCAATCCAGAAGTACAGAAGAAGGTTATCGGGGACGCAGAAGTTATCACCTGCCGCCCTGCCGACCTGATTCCAAACGAGCTGGACACACTGCGCAAAGAATGCGAGCAGTGGATACAGCAGGATGAAGACGTCCTGACATACGCACTGTTCCCACAGGTAGCAGTAGACTACTTCAAATACAGACAGGCACAGCAGACCAAAGTAGACGCAAAAGTAGCAGACACAGAGGACGGAGCCTATCCGGTTTAAATAAGAAATCTCTTGTGTGTATACTAGACATGTAAAAACCTGTCGGGTGTATGATAAGAACGTTCAAAGAGCAGTGAATTAGAATAAGTATTCCAAAATAAAAAGCAGGGAAAATGATGTACGTAGTTACAGCCCACATTTTCTCTGCTTTTTACTGTGTAACTTTCCGACTTAGCCATTCTTTCGCTCGGCCTTAAGCCGGCGAAAGAAATTTTCCAATTTGATGCGCGCAGCCATTCAGGAGGCGGGGGTGGTTTCGGGAGCGTCTAGTGTGCGGTTGGAAGCACTTGCAGGAAAAGAGGGGGAGCTTATGGATAAAAAATGATTCCGAATCATTTTTTAAGGCCGCCTGAGCTTTGAAATCATCAGATTTCAAAGCGAATGCGACCGGGCCATAAGCTCCCCCTTTTTCCTGCTAGTACTTCCCCGCTAAACGCCCGCCCCCGAAACCACCCCC